>CAZFSA010000023.1:0-42109 GCA_964521535.1 uncultured Gemmatimonas sp. | reverse complement strand
GCCACCGCTCCCCTGGGACCCGGGCACGGCCCGCGGGGGGCCCGGGCCGTCCGGGTACTTCACGCCCTCGAACCTGGTGCAGGGGCCCGGCGGCCTTTACTACAGCTTCTTCTTTGCCATCCCTGACCCGAGGCGCCAGGGGGAACGTGGCACCTGCCTCATGCGCACCGCCACGCTGGACGATCCGGCCTCGTGGCGGGCCTGGGATGGGACCGGTTTCACGGTCCGGATGACGAGCCCGTATCATGGCGGCGGCGGCCCCCCCTGCGGGTTCGTGGCCCGGGACTCGATCCGGGACCTTCAGGGAAGCCTGACCTACAATACCTATCTGGAGCGCTATGTCCTGGTGGGGTCCTGGGTCCGGCCCAAGGCCGGCGGCGGTTACACCTGCGGCACCTACTTCGCGTGGTCGGAGAACCTGCTGGCCTGGTCGGCGCCTCAGTTGATTCGTGAAGCGCCGCTGCCGTACCCTCCTTGTCAGACGGCGAACGTTGGTCCTGGTTCGGAGATTTATCCCTCGCTGATCGACCATACGGACGCCACCGACAACTTCGAGCGCACGGGACGCTCCGCATACCTCTACTACGTCCGCTGGAACCAGGGGCTGGACCGGGACCTCATGCGGATGCCCGTGACGTTCACCAGGCACTGACCGGCGGGCGCCGCTACTTTCCGGCCTACCCCCAGTGGCATGGTGTCCCCAATGGCTCGATGGTTCTTCGTCGCCGCAGTCGGCTCCGGGATTGCGACCGGGATGCCCCTGCACGCGCAACCCGGTCTGTCCGGATCCGCCCGCGACCTGCTGGCGCAGGCCTACCTTGCGCTCGACCACCTGGTCGACGCCAAGCCGCTCAGCTCCAGCCTCCGCGAGCCCTTCAACCGAGCCTTCGACAACGCCACGCTGGCGTTCTTTTCGGGACGCCTGGACGAGGCCAGCCGAACGCTCGACTCGCTCGCGACCCTGCTCGAACCCGACCACGTGATCCGGGCTCGCCTCCTGGACAGCGCCCGGGCGACCCTGCGTCGGCTTGCGGGCGAACGACGCCTCCTGCTGCTGGAGGAGGGGGATTCGATCGCCTACCACCTGGAGGTTCCCCGGGAGGCTGCGACCCGCCCGGTGCCCTTGGTCGTGGCCCTGCACGGTGCCGGCGGGGACGAGCGGATGTTCTTCGCGGGCTACGGTGCGGGGCGGATTCGTCACCTGGCCCGGGAGCGAGGCGTGGCGGTGGTCACTCCCCTGACCACAGCGCTGGCCAATCGCCCGGACCGCCTCGACGCGCTGCTCGGCGAGGTGGGACGGGCGATTCGGGTTGACGAGGATCGAATCTATCTCGTGGGCCACTCGCTCGGCGCCGGTGCCGCCTGGGGTCTGGCGCTGGCACGCCGCGATCGGGTCGCTGCAGTGGCCTGCCTGGCCGGTGCCTGCGGCCCGGCGCGAGCGACCAGTGCGAGCGCCGGGCCGGCACCGCCGCCACCGCTCCTGGTCGTAGCGGGCGAGGTGGATCCCCTGGCCACGCCGACTCGCCTCGAGGCCGGCGTGACCGCGGCCCAAGCGGCTGGGGTCCGCGCGGAGTTCCGGGTGGCAGCAGGATGGGGCCACACCCTGGTGGTGGGTGAGGCCCTTCCCGACGTGCTGGACTGGTTCCTCAGGGTCCGGCGGGAGCGGTAGCAGACCCAACGCGCTACCGGTCCATGGCAGCCGGGCGGCCGCCTACTGCACCTGGACGTTCACGCTGCACGGACCGAAGTCTTCATGCTGCTCTTCCTTGTGGAAGAGCGCGAAGCTGACCGGGGCCGTGCCCGGCGCACCGCCCGACAGCGTGCCCGTGAAAGCGGTGGCTCGGGTGAACCGGGCCGCCGGTTCGACCTTGAGTTCGAACTTGTCGGCCGTCACCACGGGATCCGGCGATCCGTCTCCCCGGAGGAACGAGGCCGACACCGACGCGCCGGCCTGCGGGATCGTGACCGTGGCCACCGACGGGGTGCAGGTGCCCGGGAAGTCCACCACCGTCTGACCGATCGTGATCCGCATCGTGGCCACGTCGGGCTCGTCCTCCGCGTCGTCGCCGCCGCAGGCCGCGACCCCCGCCGCCAGGAGCAGGCTCGCCACCACGGTCACCGCAGGTCGAATGAAGGCGCGATACCACATGGAACTCCCTCCTGCATATGGGTGAATCAGAACGCCACTCGGTAGAGCAGGCTCACGTTGCGCCCCGGCTGGGGCATGATCTCCTTGATCCGCGACAGGTGGTCCCGGTACTCCCGGTCGGTCAGATTGTCGATCCGGAGCGTCACGGCATGATGCTGGGCGCCAATCAGCAGCCGGACTCCAGCGTGGAGGTCGCCCACGACGTAGCCGGCGGTTCCGGTCTCGAAGTCGCCCACCCGACGCTGCGCCCCCGCCCAGCGGACTCCGCCTCCGAGGAAGAACGACGGCTGTTCGTAGCGGATTTCGAGGGTGCCGAAGACCGGCGGGATCAGCGGCGGATGGACCGACGCCTCCACGAAGGTCGTGTCGGGCGGGTCGATGACCGGAATGGGCGCGCGGGCGCTGGTGAAGCGGCCCCCGACGTACGAAGCAGTACCCTCCAGCACCAGCCGGGGGACGAGCGGCAGCGCCACGCTGCCTTCCGCTCCAGTGAACCGGGCACGCTCGTTGGTGTACTGGAAGAGCGGCCGCCCGCCCTGCCGGCCGATCACCGCCCGGCCCCGGCTGGACGGAAAGACGTAGTTCCCCAGGGCATTCCGGAACACGGCCACCTCAGCCCGGGCCCACCGCCGGTCCAGCCGAACGAAGGCATCGAGCCCCACGCCGGTCTCGGACTGGAGCGACGGATCGCCCACGTCGTAGGAGTTGGCGGCGAGGTGCGGTCCGTCCGAGTAGAGCTCGTTGAAGTCCGGGGTCCGGTAGGCCCGGGCCAGGCTGGCGCCCAGGCGTACTCCATCCACCACCTCGACCAGCGCGCCGACCGACCCTGACACGGACCCGAAGGTCCGCGGTCGGATCGGGATCCGGGTCCCGCCCACGGCGATCGATCCGCCCTGACGCGGCTCGTAGTGCGCCACATCGTAGCGGAGGCCGGCCTGGAATCGGGCGGGCCCGTCGCCGTACTCCTGCACCACGAAGGCCGCCGCGGAGAAATCGGCCGTGGACGGGGTCCGGAGCGTGCCGCCGGTCCGGATCAGGCGATACTGGCCGGTGACGCCCACCGCGCCGTTGGTCGCCCCCAACACCCCGCGGTGGCGGCCCACCACCCGGGCGGTGAGGAAGGTCTGCCGGAAGCGCGTGCCCACCGCCCCGGAGGGTTCCGACTCCGTGTGCCGGTATGCGGTGAAGCCCGCGTTGGCCTCGATGCTCTCCCACCGGTCACCGCCAGGGTGCAGCTCGGCGGCGGCCCGGATGGTGTGCCGGCGCATTGCGACGTCCACTCCGGATTCGTGGCCACCCACGAACCCGCCCGGGATCCCGTAGTCGCTGTCGAAGAACCGGTACGAGAGCCCCGCGTGCCCCCGGCGCCCGATGTACGAGGCGCCGCCGCTGGCGTCGACGGTGGTGGCCCGGGTGTTCACCAGCCGGCCCACGGGAGTTCGGGTGTCGCCCGCGCCGCGGAGCGAGCCTTCCAGCCGGAACCCCAGACGGCCCGCCGCGAAGGTGGTGTAGCCGCCCACCGTGCCACCCCGATTCACCGAGCTGGCCTGGCCCGAGACGACGCCGTGGACCGCGTCGGGAAGCGAGGTGGGGATCTCGTCCCGGATCACGTTCACCACCCCGCCAAGCGCGCTGCTACCATAGAGCAGGGACATCGGGCCCCGCACCACCTCGACGCTCCGGGCCGTGAGCGGATCCACGCTGATCGCGTGGTCGGCCGAGGTCGACGCCAGATCGCCGGGGCGGAGCCCGTCCTCCAGAATCAGAACCCGGTCGCCGCTGAGACCCCGAAGCACCGGTTGCGCCGTGGCCGGGCTGATGCCGCTCATGGCGACCCCGGGCTCGTGCCGGAGCGTGCCCGCCACCGTGCCATCGAGCTGCCGATCCAGCGACGCCCCCGCCACCACCGACGTGGGACTCAGGGCCTCGGTCCGGGCCCGGGCGCCGATGGTGCCGGTGGACACCAGCTCCTCCAGCTGAAGCACCGACTCTTCCAGGACGACCCGCACCCGGACCGTATCGCCAGCGGTCACCCTGACGTCGGCCGCGTAGGCCTTGTAGCCGATGGCGCTCACCAGCACCCGATGCACCCCGGGAGAGACCGGGCTCAGGACGAATCCGCCGTCAGGATGGGTGTAGTCCTGGAGGTGGGCGCCCACGATCCGGGCCAGCGCCAGCTGAATCGGGCGCTGGTCGCGAGCCGCGACGACGCTGCCGACGATGGCCCCCTCGCGCGGTTGCTGCGCGGCGGCCGACTGGGGCAACCCTGCGGCGACAACCGCTGTCGCCACCCGGCGAAACACGCCTGCTGTGAACATCGACCATCCTCCATGAACCAGCGGACGCCGCGACGACGGCGCCCCGTTGACCCGGACCCCGGCCCACGGGCCGGAGTCGATGTCAGCTCAGGAGGATGGCTGGGGGAGCGCGAGACCCGAGCGGGCCCGCGACGGGGAGTAAGGCAAAGACCTCGGCCGCGACCGGGGTGACACACTGTCGTCCGGCTTCGAGCCCGGCGGCCAGCACCGGCGCAAGGGCCGGCAGCAGCGACGCCACGGCGGCGGCGCAGATCTGACACGATTGCCCGTGGTGATCGGCGGCGGGCGAACGGGGAAGATCGTCCGCTACCAGAGCCTGCGGCCGACCTCCGTCGGCCGAGGCCACGTGCCAGGCCGTGACTCCCATGCCGACCAGGAAGGTCGCGAGCAGCAGGAGCCCGGAGCCGAGGCGGCCGCGCCGCGAGCGGAGACTCCGAACGACAGGCATCACCTTCTATCAATACCCGGAGGCCGGGCGCCAGGCAATCCCCGGCCGGCCCGACGTTAGATTCCGCCCTTCATGCCCGTCGAATCCACCGCCGAATTGGCCGCGGCCGATGGCCGGGTCGCGTTCGTCCTGGCCCTGGGCCGTGCCCTGCACCAGGCCGGCCGCGACACCCATCGACTGGAGGAGATCCTCGAGGCCACCAGCCGGCGGCTGGGCGTCGAGGGTCAGTTCTTCGCCACCCCGACCTCGATCTTCGCGTCCTTCGGTGCCGAGGACCGGCAGCGCACCTTCATGATGCGGACCGTCCCCCAGCCGCCGGACCTGGGCCGGCTGGTGCGGGTCTCGGAGGTGGCGCGCGCCGTCCACGGCGGTGAACTCACGCCGACCGAGGGCTCCCGTCGCCTCGCCGAGCTCGACCGGGGCGCCGGACCACCAGCCCTGCATCTGATGGCGGGCTACGCGCTGGCCTCGGCGGCGGCCGCGCGGTTCCTGGGCGGTGGGTGGCAGGAGATGCGGGCTGCCGCGCTCGCCGGCCTGCTCACTGGAGGTCTCGCCGTGGCGGCCAACAGCCGCCCCCGGCTCGGCCGGATCTTCGAGCTGGTGGCCGCCTTCGCGGCGGCCACGGTCGTGGCCCTGCTGGGCGTGTGGATCGGAGGCCACTCGGTCCCGATCGCCACGCTGGCGGGTCTCATCGTGCTGATACCCGGCCTCACGGTCACCACCGCCATCCAGGAGCTGGCCACCCAGCAGCTCACCGCGGGGACGACCCGGATGGCCGGGGCCTTCATGACCTTTGTCGGGATCGGGTTCGGGGTGGCGCTCGGATACCGGGTGGCCGGGCTGGTCGGATCCGCCCCGGCGGTCACACCCTCGCAGCTCCCCGAATGGACCTTCTGGGCAGCACTGGTGGGCGCGGCCATTGCCTTTGCGGTACTGCTTCGTGCCGAGCGCCGCGACTGGCCATGGATCGTCGTGGCCGGGTTCACGGCGGTGCTGGCGGGGCGGGCGGGCACCGCGGTGCTGGGCGCGGGTATCGGCGCCTTCGTGGGCGCGTTCGCCGTGAGCCTCTTCGCCAACCTCTATGGCCGACTCGGCCGCCGGCCGTCGCCGGTGGTGCTGGTGCCGGGTCTGCTGGTGCTGGTGCCCGGAACGATCGGATTCCGGGGCGTGGTGGCCCTGCTGGAGAGCGAGGTGATCTCCGGGATCGACGCCGGGTTCACCATGATCCTCACGGCCGTGGCCCTGGTGGCGGGACTCCTCACTGCGGCAGCCGTGCTTCCCGGCCGGCGCCTGGATTGACGAACCCGGGGCCACCCCGATGCTGACTCGACGGCTGCTCCTCACGATGCTCGTCCTGGCGCTGCTCCTCGTGATTCCCACCCCCGATCCGGCGATCCCCCCGGCGCTCGGTGGCGGTGGCCCGTTCCGCTGGGACCGGGACTCGCTCTGGAGCGCACTCGAGCTGGCTTTCCGGTCGGCACGGGCCGCCGGCTGCGACACCGCGGCGGACGCCGGCCAGGCGGAGGTCGACCGGGTCGGGGGCCTGATCTCTTCCCTCACCGGAACCGGTGCGGCGCCCGTTCCACCAGACGCCCCGGTCCTGGACTCGCTCGAAAGCGCCTGGTTCCGCCTGAGCGTCCGGATGGCCGCCTGCCCGGCCGATCTCGGGGTCTACGCCGACCTGTCCGAGCGACTGCGCGAGGCCGTGAAGGATCAGAGCCGGGCCTGGGACATGGCCGAGCGGAGGGTTCGGGAGCGACTGTATCGCGCGCTGTACGGCGGGCGGGCGGCCCTCGAAGAGGTGATGCTCCAGCACCCGGGCCGCTTCCCCGCACTCCGCGAGGCAGCGCCGGTGCCGGCGGCCACGCCATCCACGGTGGTGCACGGGGTGACGATCCATTCCGGCGACATGCTGGTCTCGCGCGGTGGGTACCCGACCTCGGCCCTGATCGCGCGGGGCAGCGACTATCCCGGCAACTTCTCACACGTGGCCCTGGTGCACGTGGACTCCGGGGGGCGGGCATCGACCATCGAGGCCCACATCGAGTCGGGCGTGAAGATCGCGACCGCGGAAGAGTATCTCCGCGACAAGAAGCTCCGAATCCTGGTGCTCCGGCCCCGGCCGGACCTCCCGCCACTCGCGGCCGATCCACTCCTGCCTCACCGCGCCGCGGCCCGGGCCCTCGAGCGCGCCCGGGCCGGCCACATCCCGTATGATTTCGCGATGGATTACACCGATCCGAGCCGGCTTTTCTGCTCGGAGGTGGCGTCGGCGGTGTACCGGGAACTCGGGGTAACGCTCTGGATGGGACGGTCGACGATTACCAGCCCGGGCCTCCGACGCTGGCTTTCCTGGTTCGGGGTCCGCCACTTCGAGACCCAGGAACCGTCGGACCTGGAGTACGATCCGCAACTGGCGGTGGTGGCCGAGTGGCGCGATCCGGCGGCGCTCGGGCAGGATCACATCGACAACGCCGTGATCGACGCAATGCTGGAGGGCGCCGAACGAGGCGATCGGCTGACGTACCCCTGGTACCGGCTCCCGGCGGCGCGGGTGCTCAAGGCCTGGAGCTGGGCGGCCCGGCGGCTCGGTGGGCGGGGGCCGATTCCCGAGGGCATGTCCCCGTCGGCCGCGCTCCGAAACGCCGCCTTCAGCGAGCGGCAGCGCGCGCTTGCCGCGCTGGTCCTCACCCGAGCCGACAGCCTGGCCGCGGTCCAGGGGTACCGCCCCCCCTACTGGACCCTCGTAGCACTGGCCCGCAGCGCCACGGTCGATCGGCCCTGACTGGAGGGCATCCATGCCGAGCCCGTCCGTTCTCCACCCCACCCGCCTGATCCGTCTCGCGCTGGCCACGGTGGGCGCGGCAGCCGCCACACCGGCGCCCGCGCCGTCGCAGCCCGTCCGTCAGACTCCGGCCGGAGCGGCCGAGCGGGCCCTCGAGGCCATGGGAGGGCGTGAGGCCCTGACCCGGGTTCGGAGCCTTCGCGGCACGGGCACGGTGGAGTTGCTGGGCGGGTTCCCTGGCCGTTTCGAGATTTCCGCCGCCCACCCCAACCGCCGCCACCTGGTGATGGACATCGGATATATCCGGGTGGAGCGGGCCTTCGACGGCAGGGCGGGCTGGGAGCGGATCGCCAGCGTCCGGGAGCTCGTCGGCCGCGAGCTGAAGCGCACCCGGGCCTGGGCCGCCTTCCTCCCGTTGCTCGATCCGCTGCTCGACGGAGCGGCCATCGGAGAGCCGCCGACGACGCCCGGTGAAGGCCCGGTGATCCGGCTCGGCACCCCGCCGGCCACCCGGGTCGAACTCGATCCGGTCACGTGGCTGCCAGTGAAGGCAACGCTGACCCTGCCCTATGACGAGGGCGAGGTCCAGACCGTCGTGGAGTATGGCGACTGGCGGCGGGTGGGTTCGATCCGTCTGCCGCACCGCCTCGCCTGGAGTGGCCGCGACCTGCCCTGGCGGGCGGTGATCGATCGATACGAGGTCAACCTCGCGCTGGACTCGGCCCGGTTCCGGAACCCGAACGCGGGCCGCGCGGCCGAGCCGTTCGCGGTCACCCTGGCGACGATTCCGCGCAACCTCTATCGCGAGGAGGTGGTGACCGGCTGGCAGCGCAACTGGGGGATCCCCTTCCCTCCCACCGAGCGCTGGATCCTGGATGTGGTGGTGAACGAGGCATTGGGCCGCTGGGTCCCGCCCCTCTCGGCCTCGATCGACTACCTGGCGGGCGACACCGTGGTGAAGAGCCAGCGCTTCACCGGCGCCGGCCTGGAGCGGATCCTCAAGGTTCCCGTCACCCGGTTCGCCCCCCAACCCCAGATCTACAACTTCCGCCTCGAGGCCTACGAGCCTGTGCCCCTGGGCGTGGACCAGCTGGCCGTGCGCTTCGAAGGTGCCACCCCGACCGGTGGCGTGGTAGCATCGACCCTCGCGGTGCCGATCTCCACCTACCGGCGCCCCCCGCTGCTCTTCCCGGTCAAGGGACGGTTCATCATCGCGAACGGCCACGCCTTCCATCACCTCAACCACGTGTACGAGTGGAGTCAGCACTTCGGCAACGACATCGTGTGCCTCGGACCCGATTTCGAGCTCACGGTCGGGGGCCGGCTCCCTGAGCGGAACGAGGACTTCCACGCCTTCGGCGGGTGCGAGATTCTTGCGCCGGACGACGGGGTGGTGATCTTCGCCCGCAACGACGTGCCCGACGGCCGGGTGCCCGCCGAGTACCTCCGGATGGAGGACCCGATCTGGGCGATCGGCGGCAACATCATTCTGCTGGACCACGGCGCCGGGGTGTACAGCCTCCTGGCGCACAACCAGATGGGCAGCGTTCGGGTGAGCCCGGGCGACCGGGTGGCACGGGGGCAGGTACTGGCCCGAATGGGAGCCTCCGGCAGTCCCGGATTCCCCCATCTTCACTACCAGCTCCAGTCGAGTCCGCGGCTGTTCGACGGCGACGGGCTACCCGCCGCCTTCGCCAACGTCTTTTCGACCCGGGGCGAGGGGCCGGTCCCCGTACCCCAGGCCGGGATCCACTACGTTGCGCGGTAGCCTAGCGGGGCGCCCCGCCCGGGGCTGGACCGACCCGATCGAACCGCACCGCGCGAACCCGGCCCGACCCCGCGGTCAGCCCCACCACCCGGCCCCCGCGATCGCGCACCGGACGGATCAGGAAGTTGAGGAACCCGCTCTGGCTGGTGTACGCCTCCCGGAACACCGCGGTGAGCGGAGCCGGGCTGAACTTGCGACGGTGCAGGTATAGAGTGTCACCCGAAGTGCGGATCTCCCAGGCTGCATCCACCTCCGCACTGTAGTACCGGCCAACCAGCTGGGCCCGCTCGGCGGGCGTGGGGATGGTGTCCTCGATGCGCCGGTACACCGACGACTCGCCGGTGGCGCCGCGGAGCCACACGGTCCGGTCGTCCCGGAGCTCGAGCGTGGCGGGGCCAGTGCCGACCAGGAAACGTCGCGGCGTGCCGGTGGCACGAAGCCGGGTAGTCACCTGCCCGACCCGCCATCCGGGGCCGTCCGCCTCCACCACGATCCGACCGATTCCCTCCGTGGCCTCGCTGAAGTAGAGCCCCTCGAACCCGGCGATGTCCTCCGCGGTGACCTGAGGAGGCGGCGCCCCGGGCGCCGGCCCGAGCTCATCCGCAAGGGCGGCATCGGCGGTCAGCTCCGCCAGCCGAACCGGATTCGCGGCACCCGAGCTGTTGCAGAGCACCGCCACCCCCGAGCCGGTCCGCACGAAATGCAGCAGGTGCGACTGATAGCCCGGATCGCCGCCGCTGTGGGACAGGGTTGGCACGCCCCGGTACATTCCCCGCGAGATCCCCAGCGCGTACGTGATCGTGTCGCCGCTGGTGAGCACCCCGGGCGTGGCTAGCATGGCGGTGGCCTCGCGCCCGCCCACGATGCCCGAGGCCAGCTGATTCTGCCATCGGGCCAGGTCTTCCACGGTGGTGAACAGGCTCGTGGCTCCCACCGTGGAGTAGTTGGGGACCGTCTCCTTCCAGACCCCCTCACGGAAGCTGTGCCCCCGGGTCCGGTCCGGCACGATCATCAGGTTGTCGTCGTGGAAGTGGGTCCGGGACATGCCCAACGGCCGGAACAGGGCCGAATCGGCGAACTCCCGGAGTGACCGGCCGGTCACCCGCTTCACGATCACCGCCGCCAGGGTGAAGCCCGAGTTGCTGTAGTTGTAGAACGAGCCCGGCTCGAAGTTGAGGGTCCGCTGCCGGGTCACGATGTCGAGCACGTCCTGCTCGGTGATCAGGTCGTCGCCCAGCCGCCACCCTGCGGTCATCAGCAGGTTCCACTGGTCCCGGATCCCGCTGGTATGGGTGAGCAGGTGCCGGATCGTGATCGGCCGGTCGTAGGCCGGCAGCTCCGGGACGTACCGGCGGACCTCGTCGTCTAGGGAAAGCCGGCCCGCCCGGGCCAGCAGGACCAGGCTCATGCCGGCGAACTGCTTCGAGACCGAGGCCACATGGAAGACCGACTGGGGCGAGATCGCGATCCCCTGGGCCAGGTCGGCCATCCCGTAGCCCTTCGCGAAGATCGGCCGGCCGCGCTGGACCACGCTCACGGCGCAGCCCGGCCGGTCCGTCCCCTGGTGGGCGGCGAACACCGAGTCGATCCGGGCCGTGGGGACCTGGGCACCTCCCGGGCTCGTCACCCCGATCGCCAGCAGTCCGGGAACCAGCAGGGCAGCGAGAAACCGATCGCGCATGAGTCTGCTCCAGCCAGGGTGAGCGACCGACGCCGGGGTCGGGTCCGGTCGGCGTAGTAAGGTAGCCGCCCGCCTGCCACTTTCCCTCCGACCCGCGTCCGGGCCATCTTCGACGGCGTCGGGGCCGACCGACCTCGACGTGTCCCCCATCGCGTCAGGACCCGGATGCTTCAGCTTCCCGATGCGAACGAGGAATGCGGCGTGGCCCTGTTCGAGCCGGCCGCCACGACCCACACTGGGAAGGTGCTCACCGACCGCACGCGTTCGATCGAGGAACAGAAGGGGCACCTCGCGAACTGCCCGGGTCGCCGGGAGTCGTGACGCCCATCGATCGCCGCGAGAGTCCGGATTCGCGCCCCTGGGCGGAGCGCCGGCAGCGAATCGGCCTGCGGGTCGCGTCGTTGAGCGTCATGGCAAGCGCCGGGCTCGCCGGCGCCAACATCGCCGTCGGGCTGATGAGCGGGTCGACCTCGGTTACGGCGGCGGGGTTCGAGTTCCTGGGCGACGTACTCGCCTCGCTGGTGGTGCTGCTCGGCATGAGCTTCGCCTCCCGGCCGCCCGACCAGCAGCATCCCTACGGGCACGGCCGGATCGAGACCCTGGCCGGCCTCGCCGTGGGCGTCATCCTGGTGCTCGGCGGCGTGGCGATCGGGGTCCGATCGCTGGACCAGGTTGGCGAGATTCACCCACCCCCGCCCACCTGGGCCGCGTGGCCGCTGGTGGCGGCCATCGTGATCCGGACTTCCATGGCATCGATCAAGCTCCGGATAGGCCGCCGGATCGGGAGTACCGCCCTCCAGGGAGACGCGTGGAACGACGCCGTCGACGTGTTGTCGGCGAGCGCGGCGCTGGTGGCTCTCGGCCTCACCACCCTTGACCCGGACCGCTTCCTGGCCGCCGATCACTACGGTGGGTTCGTGGTAGGGATCGTCGTGGTCATCACGGGGTTCCGAGTGGCCCGGGATGCCTCTCTCCATCTCATGGATACCATGCCGGACGAGGGCCGCATCGCCGCGGTCCGGACCGCGGCGCTGGGGGTCCCGGGAGTCCTCGGGGTGGAGAAGTGCCTCGCCCGCCGGTCAGGCCTCCAGTATTACGTGGACCTCCACATCGAGGTCGATCCCGAGCTCACCGTTCGCGAATCCCACGGCATCGCCGCCGCGGTTCGCTCCCGGCTCCGCAGCGACCTGGACTGGGTGGCCGATGTCCTGGTGCACGTCGAGCCCGCCCCCGGGACCTGCACCTGACCGGTGGGGCATTGCCCCGGATCGGGGTCAGGCCGTCCGGCGGGGGCGGGCGCGACGCTTGGGCTTGGGCAGGTCGAGGTCCGGATTGAAGAGGTACTCGGGATCGACCCGGCGGATCGGTCCCGCCGGTCCTTGCGGCTGCTTGTAGGTGTACCGGTCACCCCGGAAGTTGCGAAGCACCACCTGCTCGTCGCTCCACTCCTCGACGTAGTTTGGCAGCAGCGGGATCTTCCCACCCCCGCCGGGGGCGTCCACCACGAAATGGGGGCTGGCCAGGCCACTGGTCCATCCCCGGAGCGCCTTCATGATCCGGAGCCCCGTCTCCACCGAGGTCCGGAAGTGCTCGGCCCCGGCCACCTGGTCGGCCATGTAGATGTAGTAGGGGCGCACCCGGGCCATGAGCAGCTTCTGCATCAGCCGGACCATCACCTCGGGGCTGTCGTTGACGCCCCTGAGCAGCACGGTCTGGCAGCCCAGGGGGATGCCGGCATCCGCCAGCATGCCCAGCCCCCGGACGGCGGCCGGCGTGAGTTCGTCCGGATGGTTGAAGTGGGTGTTGATGAAAAGCGGATGGTATTTCCGGAGGGTGTCGCAGAGTTCCGGCGTGATCCGCTCCGGCATGTGACAGGGGATCCGACTGCCGATCCGGAGGATCTCCAGATGGGGGATGGCCCGGAGCCGGCTCAGGATCAGGTCCAGGCGGCGGTCCGAGAGCATCAGGGGATCGCCGCCCGACATGATCACGTCGCGGATCTCGGTGTGCTCCTCGAGGTACCGGAACGCAGATTCGAACTGGGATAGCGGAATCTTCTCCGGGTCGCCCACCTTGCGCCGGCGGGTGCAGAACCGGCAGTAGCTGGCGCAGACCGGCGAGACCAGGAAGAGCGCCCGGTCGGGGTAGCGATGGGTGATGTTGGGGACCGGGCTGTCGCCGTCCTCGTTCAGGGAGTCGACGATCCCGTCCTCCACCTCCAGCTCCTGCACCGTGGGCACGTATTGCTGCCAGATCGGGTCGCCCGGCTCCCGGATCAGGTCCACCATCGCCGGCGAGATCCGGAACTCGAAGTTCTCGGCCGCCTGCCGGAGCCGGTCGATCTGCTGCACCTGCTCGGGACCGAACCGCTCGGCCAGCGCCTCCAGGCTTGCGATCGAACGGAGCTTGAGCTGCTCCTGCCAGGTCGACATCGTCAGACGTGCCTCGTCTCGAAGGACTTCGCGAAGGTCACCCGGTCGTCGCCGGGAGCGTAGAAGCCGGGGATGGTCGCCACGACCCGGTACCCGTGCCGCTCGTAGAACCGTCTGGTCCCGGCGTAGTCCGCCCGGCCGGAGGTCTCGATCAACACCAGCCGCGCCCGCCCCGCGATTCGCCGGTCCATCTCCTCCATCAGGCGGGTCCCGAGCCCGTGACCCTGGGCGCCTGGATCGACCACGATCCAGTAGAGGTCGAAGGTCCCCAGCGTTCCGGGGGTGTGGCCCCAGCAGGCCCAACCGGCCAGGCGAGCGTCCAGCTCGACCCCGGCCGACTCGTAGTCCGGATCGAGGGCTCGCCCGGCCCCCACCGCAGCGTCGAACACCTCGAGCGCAACCGGGATCTCCTCTTCCCGAAACACACCCACCGCCCGGGTCATCTCCGCAACCCGGGACCGATCCTCCACGGTCAGGGGGCGAACCCGGACCGTCGCCACCGGGAAGGCCATCACGCCGAGATCTTGAGGTACCGCTCCTCCGCGGCCCACCGGCGCTCGGCCCGGCCCAGGGCCTCCTGGACCACCTGGTCGATGAGGGTGTTGTAGTCCCACCCGCGGGCGGCTGCCATCCGGCTCAGCCCCGCGTCGTCGGAGATGTCGGGGTTGGGGTTCACCTCCAGCACGAAGGGCTGGCCGTCCGGCGAGATCCGCATGTCCACCCGGCCGTATCCCATGTTCTGGCCGATCAGCTTCCAGGCGTCCCGCGCGGCCGCGGCCACCCGTTCGGCCAGCTCGGGCTCCAGGGCAGCCGGGCAGACCGGAACGGTGGCCAGATCCTCCGCGCTGCCCGTATCCCACTTGGCCGCGTAGGTGACGATCGGCCAGCAGCCCCTGGGCATTCGCCGGAACTCGATCTCCGACATGGGGAGCAACTCGTCGCCCACGAACCCAACGTTCACCTCCCGGCCCGGCACGTACTCCTGCACCAGGATCTCGTCCCAGAGACTCCCCACCCGGGCCAGCCGTTCCCGGAGCGCCTTGCGGGAGGTGCAGACCGCCTTGGCGTCGATCCCGACGCTGGCGTCCTCACCCGACGGCTTGACGATCACCGGGTAGCGGAGATCAGTCGGCAGATCGGCGCCGCGGACCAGACTGAAGCGGGGCACCGGAACGCCGGCGGCCTGGAGCAGGGTGTTGGCGATGTGCTTCCGGTGGGCGATCGTCACGGTCCAGGAGGTGGCCCCGGTGAAAGGCACCCGGGCGAGGTCCATCGCGGCCACCGCGAAGTCCTCGTACCTGGAGATCCCGTTGACGCCCTCGCAGAGGTTGAAGACCAGGTCGACCTTCTGGATCCGCTGGAGCCACTTCACGTCGCCCAGCGCCACCGGAATCATGGTGGTCTCGTGCCCGGCCGCCCGGAGCGCCTCGCGCACCGACCGGGCGTTGTCCAGTACGGCCGCCACGTCCCGCGGATCCCAATCCCCGCTGCCCGCGTCGTAGACGATGGCGATCTTCACGCGGCCACCCGGGCGCGGAGGGACTTCCCGCTGATCCGCCGCCAGGCGATGTCGGCCACGGTCTGGATCAGATCATCGTAGCTCATCCCGGCCGCCCGGGCCGCCTTGGGGAAGCAGGAGTTGTCCTTGGGGTTGGGGAGGATCCCGGGCAGGGGGTTCACCTCCACCACCATGGGACGGCCGGTGGCGTCGCACCGGATATCCACCCGGCTCCAGTCCCGGCAACCCAGTACCCGGTAGGCCGCGAGCGCCGCCCCCCGGATCTCGCGGCTCAGCTCCTTCGGAATCCGGGCCGGGCACTCGAACAGGTCCAGCGGCCGATCGGGGGTGTCCCAGAGCCACTTGGCCTCGAAGCCGTAGATCGGCGGGGCGCCCGGCGGTAGCTCATTGAAGTTCATCCCCACGATCGGCAGGCACCGGGTCTCCCGCCCGTTGCCGATGATCGCCACCGTGAACTCGGGGCCGGGGAGGTAGCTTTCGATCAGCACCGGCTCCTGGTAGACCTCCAACAGGTCACCCACCACCGAGACCAGCTTGGCCCGGTTGGCGCAGAGGCTCCGGACCGTAATCCCCTTGCTCGACCCCTCCAGGGCCGGCTTCGCGAACAGGGGAAACGGCAGGTTCACGTTCCGGGCGTCAGCCCGGCTGTTGGCCACGATGAACGGAGCGGTCGGCACCCCGTGGTAGGCCAGGATCTCCTTGGCCCGCCCCTTGTGGAGCGACAGGCTCAGGGTGAGGGGGTCGGAGGCGTGGTACGGGATCCCGAGAAACTCGCAGATCGCCGGCACATGGGCCTCCCGGTTCACCCCGTAGAGCCCCTCGGCGATGTTGAAGACGAAGTCGGGCCGGGCTGCCATCAGCTTCCGGGGAAACTCGGCGTCGGCCTCGAGCCGGATCACCTTCCCCAGACCGGAGAGCGCCCGTTCCACCGCGTCGATGGTTTCGGGCTCGTCCCACTCGGCGTAGAGATCGGGTTGAGGCAGGTCGCCACGCAGGCCCCGCCCGGCGTAGCGGGAGGCGGGCGGTGATTCCGGGGATGCTGCGGCGCGAGGCGGCTCGGAGGAGCCCTCGGCTGGCGCTGGGATGTTCGGCTTGAGGTTGAACGCGAACCCGATGCGGACCGCCAAGCGATCTCCTTGATGGGGTCAGTCGTCCTGCGCCCGCGTGCGATGCGATGTACCTCCAACCACTTGGAACACTAAAGTAAGAAATCCATCTTCACCGCACAATAGATTTTTCGATCAAAACGCGGGCCAGCTCACCATCAGCGCATCGAAACCGAGGCTCTGGATGACTGCAAAACGCGAGACTCGTCACTGTCGAGAGGCCCGATGGGGCACCATGGTCGCCATCGCGATCGCCGCCGCGGTGTTGCCCTCCTGCACGGCCCGCACCGCCGGCGATCTGGTGATCGCCGTCACGCTCGACGGGATGCGATGGCAGGAGGTCTTCGGCGGCGCCGACTCCACGCTCCTCTTCGGACCCGCCGGCCGGGTCGCCGACACCGCGTTCGCCCGGGAGCGCTTCTGGCGCGACTCCCGCGCCGCCCGGCGCCAGGCCCTGATGCCCTTCGTCTGGGGCATGGTGGCGGACCAGGGCCAGATCGTGGGCGACCCGGACGCCGGCAGCCTGGTCCGGGTCACCAACGGGAAATGGTTCTCCTACCCGGGATACAACGAACTCTTCAGTGGGGCGCCCGACGATCGGATCGACAGCAATGCTCCGATCCCCAACCCGAATCGCACCGTCGTGGAGTGGCTCAACGGCCGGGAACCGTGGCGGGGACGGGTCGCGGTGTTCGGCTCCTGGGATGTCTTCCCCGCCATCTTCAATACTGAACGAAGCGGCGTCCCTGTCGCCGCGCTCGGCCCGCCCTTTCCTTCGGCCGATTCACCCGTCCAACAGGCCATCAACGACTACACGCTCGACCTCCCCCGCTTCTGGCGCGGCTCTGCACTCGACGCCCCGGCGATGCAGGCGGCGCTCGAGACCCTGCGGTCGGGCCGGGTGCGGGTGCTGGTGGTCCTCCTGGGAGAGACTGACGAGTGGGCCCATGAGCGACGCTACGATCTCTATCTCGACGCCGCCCAGCGGGCCGATCGGTTCCTGCAGAGCGTCTGGGAAGCCGCCCAGGCGCGCCCAGGGTACCGGGGCCGCACCACCCTCCTCATCTCGACCGACCACGGTCGCGGCGCCGCGGACGACTGGACCAACCACGGACGCGACGTCCCGGCTGCGGAGCGAATCTGGATGGCGGCAATCGGACCGAAGACCCCGCCTCTCGGCGTCGTTCGGTCCATCACCGCGACCCAGGCGCAATTCGCCGCGACCCTGGCGGCAGCGCTGGGCGAAGACTGGCAAAGTGCAAGACCGGACGCTGCCCCAGCGGTCGAGGGCATGGTTGCCGCTGCTGCGTCCCGCCCAGCCGACCGTCGATGAGCCGGCTGATCGCGGCATCACGCAGGACCGATCAGCGGCCGGCCTCGCCGACCCGGCGATAGGAGCGGATGGTGAAGGCATGGGCGTGGCGCTCGTCAGCCGGGTGGAAGGCCTCGGACTCGAGGACCCAGCCGTTCTGGTCGAAGGGGGGAAACCAGGTGTCGCCTTCGACCTCGGCGTGGACCACCGTGAGGTAGAGCCGGTCGGCCCGGGGAAGGGCGAGCCGGTAGATCTCCGCGCCGCCGACCACGAAGACCTCCCGCTCCGTCGCCCCCAGCGCCAGGGCTTCGTCGAGACTCGGCACCACGGTGACGCCGCGAGGCCGGAACGCGGGGTTCCGGGAGATCACCACGTTCCGCCGATTGGCAAGCGGCCGCCCGATCTCCTCGAAGGTCTTTCGTCCCATGATGACGGTGTGATCGAGGGTGAGCTGCCGGAAGAACTTCTGGTCGTCGGGCAGCCGCCAGGGCAGCTTCCCCCCCTTCCCGATCACCCGATTCTCGGCCATCGCCGCCACCAGCGACACGATGGTCCGCCCCGCGTCGGGCATTACACCGCCACCGGGGCGCTGATGTGCGGGTGGGCCTGATACCCCTCCAGGAGGAAGTGCTCGAATCGGAAGGCGAAGAGGTCGCGAACCTCGGGGTCCAGACGCATCCGGGGCAGCGGCAGGGGCTCCCGGAGCAGCTGGAGGCGGGCCTGGTCGACGTGATTGGAGTACAGATGCGCGTCCCCGAAGGTGTGGACGAAGTGCCCAGGTTGCAGGCCGGTCACCTGGGCCACCATCAGCGTCAGCAGGGCGTAGCTCGCGATGTTGAACGGCACGCCCAGGAACACATCGGCGCTCCGCTGGTACAACTGGCAGGAAAGGCGGCCCTGCGCCACGTAGAACTGGAACAGGGCGTGGCACGGCGCCAGCGCCATCCGGGGCAGGTCCGCCACATTCCACGCGCTCACGACCAGTCGCCGGGAGGCCGGGTTCTCCCGGATCTGCCGAACCACCTCGGCGATCTGATCCACGTGGCCGCCGTCCGGCGTGGGCCAGGACCTCCACTGGTATCCATATATGGGGCCCAGATCCCCGTCCGGTCCGGCCCACTCGTTCCAGATCGAGACCCCGTGTTCCCTGAGGTAGGCGACGTTGGTGTCGCCCCGAAGGAACCAGAGCAGCTCGTGAATGATCGACCGGATGTGCAGCTTCTTGGTCGTGACCAGCGGGAATCCCTCGGCCAGGTCGAACCGCATCTGGTAGCCGAACACGCTCAGGGTTCCGGTCCCGGTCCGGTCATCCTTGGGCGTGCCCTGGTCCAGCACGTGGCGGAGGAGGTCCAGGTACTGGCGCATGCTCAAACCTAATCCGGGCTGATGGCGAGCGACCACGTCGACGGGTCATCGGCGAGGGCGAGCCGACCCGTCGAGTAGGCCGCGTGCTGCTCGATCCACCGGAGGCCAGCCTCAATGTCGCCCGGGATGGGGGTCGCGCCGGCGCCGGCCTTGAGACCGGCGAGCGGATCGCCGTCGCCAGGGAACTTGACTCCCGGGTTGAAGATCCCGTCGGGATCGAATCCCCGCTTCACCAGGTGAAAGAGCCGGGTCATCTCCCAACCGAAGAGCCGCTCGACCAGGCGGGCTCGAAGCCGCCCGTCGCCGTGCTCGCCGCTCGGCGTGCCGCCGAGGGCGAGCAGGGTGCCGGTCACCTCGTCGTACACCGACCGGACCCGCTGGAGCCAGTCGGGTTGGCCCACGTCCGGGAGAAGGTTGGCGTGCACGTGGCCATCGCCGGCGTGGCCGAAGAGGACCACCTCCAGCCCGGCGCGGGCCGCCGCCTCCCGCACCGCCACGATGTAATCGCCGATCCGGTCGAGCGGCACGCACCCGTCCTCGATCACCTGGAGCGACCGGCGCCGTTCGCCCAGTTGCGCGAGGCGGGGGCTCGCGGCGTGCCGGATGGCCCAGAGAGCGTCGGTCTCGGCCTGGTCGGCGGCTTCCAGCACCTCGAGACTTTCGGGCCTCAGGATCCCCACGGCCCGCTCGAGTTCCGGCGCCAGCATCTCGCGCGACGCCCCCTCGAACTCGACCATCAGGAGCGCCCCCGTGTCCAGCAGCTCGGCCGCCCGCGGGATCGCCACGGCGTCGGCCCCGATGAACCGGAGGAAGGTGCCGTCGAGCAGCTCCAGCGACACCGGTTCCAGTGAGACCAGCGCCGGAACGCAGTGGGCCAGCCGCCGCACGTCGCGGATCGCCGCGCGGACCCCGGCCCGGGCGCGCGGGATCGGCTCCAGGCGCCAGGTCACCCGGGTCACGACTCCCAGGGTGCCCTCGGCGCCGACGATCAGGTCCAGGAGGTCGCCCGAGGCGAGATAGGCGTCGAGCGCGTAGCCCGAGGTGTTCTTGCGCACCTTGGGGAAGGCGGAGGCGACCCGCCACCGGGCAAGGCGGAGGGCCGGTTCAACCGTTTCCGCCAGGCGGCGGGCCAGGGCGCCGTCCGGCGGCGGCTGGCCCCGGGTGAGCTGGACCAGGTCGCCGTCCCCGGTCACCAGCTCGAGCGACTCCACCCATCGACGGACAGCCCCGTACTTGAGCGACCGCGGACCGGCCGCGTTGGTCGCTACGGCGCCCCCCGCGGTGGCCCACCGCGAACTGGAAGGATCGACCGGCATCCGGAGACCGACCCGCCCCGCCTCCTCCGCCAGATCGCCCAGGGTGGCCGCGGCACCGGTCGAGGCCCGGAACCGCTCGGCCTCGACTGCGATCGGCGCCCCGTCCAGGGCCGAGAGGTCGACTACCACTCCGGCCCCCACGCTGCTCCCCGGCATCGCGCTTCCCGCCCCCCGGGGGATCAGCGGTACCCGTTCGGCGCGCGCCCAGCGAACCAGCGCCTGGAGCGCGGCGGTGGTGGCCGGCACGGCCACGGCCTGCGGCATGATCCGATAGATACCGGCGCCCTCCGAGTACGCCGCCCTCGCTCGATCATCGTCGCGCCAGATGCCGGCGAAGCTCGGACGGCTCATCGGCGTCGGGTGGTGTCGGCTTGGGGAGCCGCCACCGGTACCCGTGGCGGCCCCGCGGCGGGGCGGACCCCGGGTCGCGCGGCGGTGGTGTCGGCCGGATCCCCGAACTCGCCCACCAACCGCTCCAACACCGAGGCCACGCGCTTGCCCACGGGGTGATCGTCCGGCACGGGCGATTCCAGCTCTCGTTCCGGCAACGATGGGTCGGCCTTGGGCCGGAAGACGGTCTCGAGCTCCACCGTGCTGTATCCGGGCTTCGCCGGTCCGATCCAGCCACGAACCCGCACCACGCCAGGCCCCAACGGCCGGCGGGTGGTGGGCTGGAGTGTGGCAGCATCGAACCAGGGCGACTCCAGAAAGCCGGCCTCCTCGTATACCACCCGCAGGGGGATGCTGTCGGCTCGCAGCGCGTCGGCCACGGCGCGAGTCGCGCGGATGATGGTGGCCACCACGTCGGGATTGCCGAAGCCGATCTCGCCGTGGGCGGCCTCGGGGAACGGAACGAAGGGAGGGCGCGGGGTGGTGGCACGGCAGGCGGCGAGGCCCAGCACCGCCGCCAGCAAGGCCCTGCCCCTTCCCCTGCCCGGCCGCACGGTCCGCCCCGGGCTACAGGCCCAGCTCGGCGGGGGCCGGGGGCTGCTGGGAGTAGTCGTAGAACCCCCGCCCGGTCTTCCGGCCCAGATGACCAAGCAGGACCAGCCGCTTCAGGAGCGGAGGCGGGGCGTAGCGGGGTTCGCGGAACTCGCGGAACATGATCTCCGCCACGTTGTAGCAGATGTCGAGCCCGGTGAAATCGGCCAGGGTGAACGGGCCCATCGGGTGGTTGCAGCCCAGTTTCATTCCCTGATCGATGTCTGCGACCGTTGCCACACCCCGCTCCAGGGCCCGGATGGCGTCGAGGAGGTAGGGCACCAGGAGGAGATTCACCACGAAGCCGGCCGTGTCCTTGGCGGCGATGGGTTGCTTGCCGATGGCACGGGCGAAGGCGAAGGTCTGATCGAAGGTCTCCGGCGAGGTCGTGACCGTGCGGACCACCTCCACCAGGGCCATGAGGGGCACGGGACTGAAGAAATGAAGCCCCACGAAGCGGTCCTGTCGGCCGGTGACCGCGGCCATGGCGGCAATGGTCAGGCTGGAGGTATTGGAGGCGAAGATGGTGCGGGGCCCGCAGAGCCCGTCCAGTTCCCGCCACAACGCGTTCTTCAGATCGAGGTCCTCGGGCACCGCCTCGATCACCAGATCCGCGCTGGCCAGTTGCCCCAACTCGGTGGTGAAGGTGAGGCGGGACAGGGCAGCGTCACGGGCCTCCGGCGTGACCTTCCCCTTCTCGACGAACTTCGCGAGGGACGCCTCGATCGCCTTGCGGCCCTTCGCGAGCGCAGCCTCGTTGACGTCCCGGACCAGCACCGGAAATCCCGCCGTTGCGGTAACCTGGGCGATCCCTGCCCCCATCAGGCCAGCCCCCACGACGCCAACGCTCTCGATCGATCCCACGAATCCCCCTATTCGCGTGTGCCGGGACGGTCGCTGCCCGGGCGGGTACCGGGCCGGAGCCTCCCTGTTTCCTGCGCCCGTCGCTCCCCGCTCGCAAGTGCCCGCCGGACCTCGGTGGCCAACAGCTCCAGCAGGCCCGGCGTTCGCGGCGCCGCCTCGTGGCCGGGCTTGACCCCGCCACGCTCCAGGTGATCCAGCGCCCGTTCCAGCCCGAGTTGAATCCGGGCCACCACCGGCCGAAACGACTTGAGGACTGCGGCGGTCACCAGGCCCGCGGGCAGCAGTGGGGCCAGGATGGCCAGCGGCCCGAGCCCGAGCAGCCCGAGGGCCAGCGCGGCCGCGCCACCCAGCGTCGTGGCCACACTGGCGCCGATGAGGTAGCCCGAGCGGGTCTGCCGCAGCGTCGCGGCCATCGTCACATGGACATAGCCCTGTTCCAGCGGCGTGACGGTGGCCGTCACCGTCTCCGCCCGCGACAGCATGAAGCGGGGCTTCCGGCTGTCGAGCGCAGCGGTCCCCCGGCGGATCGCCGCCTGCATCCCGCCCAGCGGCTCCCAGCTGACCCAGCCCTGCTGCTGGCGCTGCACCACCAGCAGTTCGTTGCGGTCCATCCAGGCTACCAGCGATGCCAGCGCGTCTTCCGCGGCGCCCTGAACCACCCGTTGGGCACGCACTTCAGCTGGTCCGACCATTCGGCCCACCAGGCCCAGCTCCTGTCCGGGGGCGGCCGCGCTGGCCTGGTGCTCCAGGATCGCCTGCTGGAGATACCTCGCCGGGATCCCCACCTCGTGCCCGAGCTTCAGCACTTCGTCAGGGGTGAGCTCCTCGCCGATCTCCCGCTCCCCGGTTTGCAGCTCGGTCGCCCGCTGGATGATCCGATCCAGCGCGGCGCGGTCGATCCGGTTCCGGTCGGGCGAGGTCATACGTTCGCCACCCCGAGCGACGGATGGCCGCAGGTAATGCAGTGACGCCACCCGGCCTCGAGCTCGGTGCCGCAGCGGGTGCAGCGGACCGCCCGCAGCTGGTGCCCGCAGTAGGGGCAGTAGACCACGGCGCGCCCGATGGGCAGGCTGGCGGCGCAGTAGCGGCATCGATCGGGCCGGGCGGTCTCGGCCGGGGTCGCCGGGGCCGGGGGATACACCTGGGACCGAGCCACATGAGGCAGCACGACGGGGGGCGGCGCAGCCTCAGCGGGCGACCCAGCCGGCGGCGCGGCGGCATCGGGGGGAGGCATGCCGGCTGGCGGCTCTCCCGCTGCAGCGACGGGGGAAGCAGGAGGCCGCCGCTCCACCACCGTCGATGAAAGGGGGCCGGGCTCGGCCGGTGCCGCTGCGGCGTCGGGGGCTGCCGCGTCCTGCTCCACCGCGGCATCGCCAGGCGTATCCGGCCCCGCGTGGACCCGGGCCAGGGCCGCGGCCCCGATCTGAATGGTGGCGTCCTCGATCGCATCGAGCAGGTCGAGATCCGGATAGGGTACCGCGATCTCGGCCCGGCAGCGCTCGGCCACCTCGGGCGGAAAGGTCCGGACCCAGTCTTCCTGCTCGGCGCAGAGCCTGAGGACCAGGAGATCGTAGTCGTCGTTGCTCAGCAGGCCGAGGGCGTTCCGGTACAGGCGGTAGGGGAGGATCTTCCGTCGCAGGTCGCCGACCGCGACCGGCCGGTGCACCCCTGATGGATCCCGGGTCCGGAGGGTATCGGCGAGTTGGCGGACGAACCGCTTGAGGTCGCTCATTGCCCCCCCGCCACCACCGCCTGATCCGGTTCCTCCAGGGCCAGGGGAAATCGCTCCCCGGCGCGAAGGCGTCGTTCCAGCGCCGCGAACGATGCATCCGGATCATAGCCGGGGTACCGCCCCCGCGCCTGCTGTTCCCGCAGCCACCGATCGAACGTCGCCTCCACCACCCCGGCCGAGGTCCGCTGTTCGCGGGCGGCCCGGACGGCGAGGTCGTTGGCGAATTCGTTCTTCGGGTGGCCGGCGTGGCCCCGGACCCAGGTCAGTTGGGTTTCGTGGGCCTCGAGGGACTGCTTGAGCGCCCGCCAGAGCTCGAGGTTCTCGATCGGGCCGGTCTTCCGCTTCCACCCCTGCGCCACCCAGCTTGGCAGCCACTCCCGCGCACCGCGGACCAGGTATTCGGAGTCCGAGACCAGCAGCACCCGGAGCCGGTTGCGCTTCCCGGCGAGGAGCTGGAGCACCGCGATGGCGCCGGCCAGGGCCATCCGGTTGTTGGTGGTGGCCGGAGCATGGATGTAGAACTCCCGCCGCTGGACGCCGGCGGTGGTGCGGGCCTCGATCAGGCCGGCCGCGCCGCCGGGGTTCTCCCCGTCCCCACCGTTGCCGAGGCAGCTCTCGTCCAGGTGGACGACCGCCACCGGAAGCGGCCTGGCGTTCATGCGAGCACCTGGAAGGCCTCGACCCGGTCCAGCTCGAAGCGCTTCTCCTCGCCGGTCATCTGCACCACCGCGACCAGGATCTCCCGGCTGCCCGCGGTTTCGAGGCGGCGGGCCCGGACCACGTACTCCGTTCCCTGACGCACCAGCGCCACCCGCAGCCCGTCGCGGGCGGCGCGCTCCAGCTGATCCATGAGGGCGGGCGTCCAGTGAAACGACACCCCGGGAATTTACAACGTACTCCCGCGTACCACCCGGATCGTGCCCCGCTCGTCAGTGATCTCTCCGATGACCCGGTAGGCCGGCGCGCCCGCCGCGCGAAGGGCCGAGAGGAGGCCCCGGACCCGTTCCTCCGGCACCGCGAGCAGCAGGCCCCCCGAGGTCTGGGCATCTGCCGCCAGGACCCGCTCCGTCGCGGACACGTCGTCGGGCCAGACCACCGGCACCGCCTCGAGGTTGCGCCGGGTTCCACCGGGCACCACATCCTGGGCAGCGAGTTCCACCGCTCCAGGCAGGAGTGGCAGGCGGGTGATGTCGAGACGGGCCCCGACCCCGCTTGCTCGCACCAGGTTCCAGAGGTGGCCGATCAGGCCGAACCCCGTCACGTCGGTCGCGGCCGTGGCCCCATGGGTAAGCGCCGCCTGGGCCGCGCCCGCGTTGAGCAGGGTCATCGTCTCCACCGCCGGCGCCAGGTCGCCGTCGGTGAGCAGGCCGCGCTTGAGCGCCGTGGTCAGGATCCCGGTGCCGAGTGGCTTGGTGAGCACCAGCAGATCACCCGGGCGGGCCGTGGCATTGGTCAGCAGCCGCTCCGGATGAGCCTCGCCCACCACCGCCATCCCGAATTTGGGCTCGGGATCGTCGATCGAATGACCGCCAAGCACCAGGCAGCCGGCACGTTCGCACACCTCCGCGGCGCCGCGGAGCACCTCGCCCAGAAGGGACATCGGCAGCGTCTTTCCGGGCCACCCGACTAGATTGAGCCCGAAGAGCGGCTTCCCGCCCATCGCGTAGACATCGCTCAGGGCATTGGCCGCGGCGATCGCACCCCAACTCGCCGCATCGTCGACGATGGGGGTGAAGAAGTCTGCCGTCACGATCAGCGCCCGATCGGGCGCGATCCGGTACACCGCCGCGTCGTCGCGGGTAGACGCGTCGACCAGCACGTTGGCATCGGCCGCACCGGGGACATGGCGCAGGACCTGAGCCAGCTCGGCCATCCCGAGCTTGCAGGCGCACCCCGCGCCGTGAGAGTACGTCGTCAGCCGGATGGGCGTCCGCTGATCTCGAACCGACTCCGTCATGACTGACCTCCTGACCTTCGCCACCGCGTTCCTGCTGGGCTTCGTTCATGCCGTGGACGTGGATCATGCCGTCGCGGTCTCGGCCTACGTCAGCACCCGTCCGTCGCTCGGGGCGGCGGCCCGCTTCGGCCTCCGGTGGGCCCTGGGCCATTCGCTCACCGTCATCGCCGCCGGCGGCATCCTCCTGGCCCTCGGGATTCGCTGGAGCGAGGCGTTCGACCGCTGGGCCGAGGCGCTGGTGGGCGCGATGCTCGTTGTGGTGGGCATCTGGGCCGTCCGGTCGCTCCGAAACCTGCACTTCCACGGCCCCCCTGGCCATGGCGACCACGCCCACCTCCACGCCCACCCGGCCCCCCGGCCGGTCCACGAGCACTCCCACGGTCCCGGCGAGCGCACCCGGCACCACCATCCCAGGGGCATCGCCCTGGTCGGCATGCTGCACGGACTGGCCGGCACGAGCGGCGTCCTGGCACTGGTCCCCGTCGGCTTGATCGGGAGCCGGGCGCTGGGGGTCGCGTATCTCCTGCTCTTCTCCGCCGGCGTGGTCGCCGGGATGGTCCTGTTCGCCAGCGTGGTCTCCGTCGCGCTGACCCGGACCGCGGGGCGGTCGGTACTTTGGGGACGCCGGGTCGCCCAGGGAGTCGCACTGACCAGCGTGGTGGTGGGAATCGCCTGGATGGTGCAGGCAGCCGGAGCCTAGTCCTCCGATTCCAGTACGACCCGGAGCGCAATCAGGGCCCGCTCGTCCGCGGCAGCGCTTCCGAACGAGCCGTCTTCGCGCTGGCGGAGCAGCAGCGTGGGCAGCGCCCGGAGGAGCAGGGGCCGCGACCGCCCGTCGCCAACGTGGGTAAGGCCGTCCAGGGCGTTGAAGAAGTCAGCCTGCGGCCAGGTGCCGTCCGGCCCCTGACGCCGGGCCACCACCTCCAGCAGCTGCCCCAGGATCGGCGCCCACCGGCCTCCTGCTGCGCCGAGGGCGCGCATCGCGGGGAAGACCAGATCAGGAACCAGAAAGCCGCTCCAGCGCGCCAGCTCCTCGACCAGGGGCGCGAAGCTGTCCAGGTGCCGCTCCACCCCGGGCTCATGTCGCCGGCCGGATCGCACCACGGCCTCGAGCGCGGCGCAACTCGCCACCAGCCGGGCCTGCGACTCGACCCGGAACTCCTTCCCGTTCGGCAGGGCGATGGGTGCGGCCCGCCGCGACGGCGGCGCCGGGGAGAAGAAACCGCCGAGAAAATGCTCGCAGGACCTGTGCTGGTGCCGCGAGGCGGTACACCCGTCGGGAAACGCACCTGGCTGGCCCTGCCGTCCCAGCAGCCAATCCACCATCCGGTCCAGCTCCGTGCCGCGGGCCTCCAATTCCACCAGGTCGATCGCCGCTCGCGCTGTCCCCATCAGGCACCCGCCCACGCTGCCGTCGGCCGCCAGGCGCGCAGTCCTTCCCCGGACCAGATGCTCTCGCAGACTCCGATCGCCCGGCTCCACGGCTCCCAGCAGTCGGCGCGCCAGCCAGCCTTGCAGCGTGGGCCGCTCGCGAAAGAAGCGGAGCAGGCCTTCGCGAGCCGGGCTCACGAGGTCCGACCCCGAAACGGAAGGAGGCGCCCCCGAGCCGGCGGCGCCTCCCCGATCCTGCCCTTCGTCCCGGTCACTTGCCCCGCTTGGGTGCCTTCCTGCGGGCCGGACGGGAAACCTTGCGGGCCGACCGCTTCGCGGACTTCTTCGCCACCTTGCGGACCGGCTTCCTCGCGGGCTTCCTGGAGACCTTGCTCGCGGCCTTCCTGGCAACCTTCTTCGCGCGCCGGGCGGTGGCTTTCTTCGCTGGTGCCTTCTTCTTCGCCGCCTTCGCTGTTGCCTTCTTCGCCGGCTTCCTGGCCGCCGCCTTCACGGCGGGCTTCGCCCCGGAGGCGCGCTTCCCGGCGGCGGGGCTGGTCGGCTTCCGGGCAGCCGCCTCCCGCTTCGCCGCCGTGAGCGGGCTGGCCGGTTCGGGGGTCGAAGTCGACATCGCCTCGTTCAGCCGCTCGGGAAGCGACACCGGCGGCGGAGGGGGCGTGGGCGGCGCCGGCGGCGGTGACGACGGCATTGGTTCCATCCACCCTGACCCTGACCAGCCCATCTCCATGTCGTGGAACGCGGCCATCGGGCACTCCCTCCAGCGGGTTTTCGGGTTGAGCGGGCCCGGACTCCGGGCGCCAGGAAGAGGCGTCTTATATCTTGCACAACTTCCCAATCCTTGCAAGCTATGAAGGCGCTGGTGCTCACTGAATTGGGCGGGATCGACCGCCTTGCCCTGGCGGACCTCCCCGACCCGGGACCGCCGGGACCCGGACAAGTCCGGATCGGAGTCAGGGCGGCAGCCCTTAACCGATTGGATCTCTTTGTCTTAGGCGGACTCCCCGGAATCAGCCTCACCTTCCCTCATCCGGTCGCCACCGACGCGGCCGGGGTGGTCGAGGCCGTGGGAGAGGGGGTTGCCGACCTCGCCGCCGGTGACCGGGTGGTGGTCAATCCCGGCATCTCCTGCGGTACCTGCCCTGCGTGCCTTGGGGATCAGGACCCCCTCTGCCGCCGCTTCGGGATCCTGGGTGAGCACCTCCCCGGGACGGCGGTGGAGCATCTTCTGGTGCCGGCCCGCAACGTGCTTCGGCTCACCGCCAACTTCAGTTGGGCCGAAGCGGCCGCTCTGCCGCTGGCAACCCTCACCGCGTGGCGGATGCTGACCACCCGGGCCCGGGTGGCGCCCGGCGAGACGGTGCTGATCTGGGGCATCGGCGGCGGCGTTGCCCTCGCTGCGCTTCAGGTAGCCAGGCACCTCGGCGCCTCGGTGATCGTCACCAGCTCCTCGGAGGCCAAGCTCGATCGGGCCCGCGCGCTGGGGGCCGACCTGGCCCTCAACCACGCCACCGCCGACGTGGTACGGGACGTCAAGGCCTTCACCGGAATCGGGGCCCACGTGGTGGTCGATTCCGTGGGCGAAAAAACGTGGGACCGGTCGCTCAAGGCGCTCCGGCCGGGTGGACGGCTGGTAACCTGCGGTGCCACCACCGGACCGCACGTGTCGATCGACATCCGCCGGCTGTTCTGGTTTCAGTGGAGCCTGTTGGGCTCAACCATGGCATCGGTGAGCGAGGTGGCCGCGATGATGGCCGTCGCCAACACCGGGAAGCTGCGCCCGGTGGTGGACTCGGTCCATCCCCTGGCGCAGGGCCGCGACGCCTATGCCCGGCTCGCCAGCGGCGAGCATTTCGGCAAGGTCGTGCTTGAGGTGGCAGGATGAGCGAGATCTGGGAACGGCTGGCCTTCGGGTTTCGCCAGCTCTGGACAGTGGTGCCCGCGGTGGCGGCGGCGCTGGTGATTCTCGTCGCCGGCTATTTTCTGGCTCGCACCGTGGAGCGCTGGACCGACAGCCTGCTCCAGCGCCTCAACTTCAACAAGGTGGCCGAGGCCGGCGGGCTCTCCGAGGCGATGGAACGAGTGGAGCCCCACCTCGACCCGATCCACGCGGTGGGCAAGCTCCTCTTCTGGCTGGTCATGCTGGTCGTGATCCTCCTGGCCAGCACCGCGCTTGGTCTGGAGAGCATCAACCGGATGTTCGGCACGATGCTCTCCCTGTTGCCCAGCCTGATCGCCGCCGTCGTGATCGTCATCCTCGGAATGATCGTGGGCGAGTTCGTCCGGGGGCTGATCCTGGCGTCCGCTGGCGGGGTGGAGGGTGTTCCAACGCTGGCCAAGCTGGCCAAGGCCGCCGTGGTGCTGGTGTCGGTCTTCCTGGCCATGCAGCAGGTCGGGGTCGCTGGGGAGATCATCACCGCCGCCTTCACGCTGGTGCTGGGCGCCATCGCCCTGGCTGCCGGCCTCGCCTTCGGGCTCGGCAACCGGAACCTGGCGGGGGACATCACCCGCCGGTGGTACGAAGAGGGCCGGGAGCGACGGGCTGGCCGGCGGCGCAAGCAACCGGCTCCCCGGACGCAGCCGCCGAGCACCCCGGCCGGGCCGCCGACCGCCTGAGCCCCTGAATCCCGGAGCCCTGATGCGCACCCTCCTTCCCGTCCTGCTGGCCCTCGGGGCCACGCCGCCGACCGTGGTTGCCCAGGCCCACCGTGACACGCTCCCAATCCGGGTGGCCGAACGCCAGATCGAGACCTTCAACCACCGGGACCTCGACGGCTTCATGGCCCTCTACGCCGATGACGCCACGGTGATGGAGTTCCCATCGGGCAACCCGATCGCCGTGGGCAAGGCCGCGATCCGGGAGCGCTATGCCGGCATGTTCCGCTCGATGGCCCAGCTCCCGCCGGTCCGGGTGGAGCCCCGGATCGTCGACGGCCCATTCGTCTTCGAGTACGAGCGCTGGGACGCCGCGCCGGGCGAGCGGAACCACGCGATCTGGATGTACGAGATCCGTGGCGGGCTGATTCGAAAGGCCTGGACCGTCCGGATGTAACCCGGGGACCGGCACCCGACTCGCGTCGCCCACCGCCTCCCGCCCGAAACCCGCGAACCTGAGAGGACGCCCGACATGGGATGGCTGGGATGGATCGGTGTGGCGGCCGCGGTGGCGCTGGCCGCCTACCTGGTTCAGATGATCTATCTCTCGGTCGTCCTCAAGTGGGAGGACGACCGGACCCGGGGCCTCAACTACTACGGCCTCCCGCCGGAGGGCCGGGCGGCGTTCAAGCGGGCGCTCCGGCGCCACGCGCGGCTGCTGCACCCGATCCTTGCCCTTTCCGGCAAGTTCTCGAAGTTCAGCTTCCAGCGCGCCAGCTTCCGCCACGGCGACATCGCGGCGCCGCGGGGGAGCTGCACGCCGGAGAGCTTCGCCCGGGGCGTGGAATACCACCCGCGGCCCGAGGACGTATTCGTGGTAACGCAGATGAAGTGCGGTACGACCTGGATGCAGCACCTGGTCTATGAGGTGCTGAATCGGGGGCGGGGCGACCTCGTGGCGTCCGGCCGCACCCTCTATGCGATCTGTCCCTGGCTGGAGGGGGTGAGGAGCGTCCCCCTCGATCAGGCGCCGCTGGTCGGCGCCGAACAGCCCTCACGCATCCTCAAGACCCACCTCCCAGCGGCGCTCTGCCCCCGGGACGCCGCCGCTCGCTACCTGTATGTGGCGCGGCATCCGGTGGCCTGCTTTGCGAGCTGCGCCGACTTCATCGCAGCCAGCGCCGGCCCGCTGGCGCCGCCGCTTGCGGTGGTGGAAGAATGGTTCTGCTCCCGGGAGCTCATGTGGTGGGGAAGCTGGCCCGACCACGTGCGGGGCTGGTGGGACCGGGCCGCGGGGGAGTCCAATGTGCTGTTCGTCTTCTTCGAGGAGATGAAGGCCGACCTGCCTGCCGTCGCGCGCCGGGTGGCGGAGTTCCTCGGCGTGGCGCCTCTCACGGCGACGGAGCTGGCGGCGGTGGTCGAGAAATGCGGGTTCGCCTACATGCGGCAGCACCAGGACGCCTTCGAGATGGTCCCACCCAGCATTCTCCAGACCGACGCCGAGCTGTTCGTGCGCGGCAGCGCCGACCGCCACCGCGACCTGCCGGAGGAAGTCCGGCGGCGGGTCGGCGCCTGGTGCGCGCGGGAACTCGCCGGCAGCGGCTTTCCTCTGGCCAGCAGGTATCCGGACCTGGCGACCTGACCGGCCCCGGAGGCGCGGCCCGTGGGGACGGACGGCGTCTCCGGACGACGGAAGCTAGGCCAGGGGCAGCCTCCGCACCGGCCCGCCGGTAAGCGCGGCCAGCGCATTGGCGACGGCCGGGGCGATCGGCGGGTCCCCGGCGCCCCGACAGCGGTTGGGCGCCTTCGAGACGCGGGCACTCAACCTATCTAGCCCCGCGCGGCCCTCTGCTTTCGTCCCCTGGCTTCCACCAGCCACAGCATGGCTTCGAGAGCGCTGAGCCCCAGTGCGAGCGGCAGGTTCAGCTGGATCAACGAAAGGGCAATAGCGGTATTGAGACCGACGCTGACGGCTGCCCAGCCGTACTCGCGACGCTGGGCAGGATCGGCGCGATACCGCACCGTTCGGTGAATGGCAATTGCCGTTCCGAGAACGCCGAGCACACCAACAACCCACGAAACCGCAGACCGAACCCCTGGACCCAGCGGCGCAAGCGCAGCAATCACCGCCAAGGCAAGCCCGGCCCCAACCAGCAAGGTGAAGAAACCAGTCGGTCCCCTGGTCCAGCCGATCGCCATATCCGCTCCCTCGCCACTAGTCCAGGACTGTTTGACAGTCACCTCTTGCAGGCGCTACCAACCGCAAACGCCGAGCCGATGAAAGCCGCCACGGATCCGAAATACCTCAACCCAAAAGCGAGCGATGCCGGCCCGGCAGCGCCGTAGGCTGCACTGTCCAACGCAAACCTCACGAAGCGCCATGCCATCGCAGCAACCGCGGCCTTGCAGGCAGGTGTCAACGACATGGTTGCGCTGAGCTGCTCCGGCAGACAGGCCTGTCCTGCCGCCAGAACGAGCCGCTGGATGGTCGGGGCGGCAGCAGCAAAGCGCATGTGAGTCCGAAGGCGCTCCAACTGGGTCAACGTCACGATGTTCGCCGAAGTCACGCTCACCGTCGTTCGAATTTCGACATTCGGATTCGACAAATCCTTGTAGTTCGCGGCACTGACCCGAATCCCCCCGCCGGTCGCGGCGACCCAGGTGTACCGTGCGATCATCTGAGTAACACCGTTCCTGATGACCGTTATCACCTTGGGTTCGCCATAGGTGCCGGTCCTGGTTATCTGGATGAAAGTATTCCCGGTGCTGTCAACGGCCGTCACGGTGTCGGTGCTCTCCCCGGGATAGGCAGGAGCTACGAAGTTGGGGTTCGCACTCCCGTTGGCGCTGAAGCCCAAGAGCGGGAGCAGCACCGCAACAGAGTCGGGCGGCAGCGTCAACGGCTGGGACGTGGAAAACGGCTTGTGCCCATCGGGCTCGCCCGATACCTCGAGCAATGCTACCCCGCGTCGAACTACACCTTCCGCTCGGAACGGATATGATGCGTGGGAGAGAACTCGCCCATCGTACCGGCTAACGAACTCGGGAGACGCGACCGCAGTTACGATGATTCGATCACCGTCCTGGAGTCCTCGCGACGGCTGCATTGGTTGGGCACAGCCAGCCAACGCCAGCGGTCCGACTAGCAGAGCAGTTCGAAAACAGAGCATGCCTCTCTCCTCCAGCGGTTCGGGAGCGATCGAAACGCCCGGCGTTCGACACGCCAACGAACGCTAGGCCAGGGGCAGCCTCCGCACCGGCCTGCCGGTAAGCGCGGCCAGCGCATTCGCGACAGCCGGGGCGATCGGTGGGGTCCCCGGCTCCCCGACCCCGGTCGGCGCCTCCGTCGAGGGCACAATGTGGACCTCCACCGCCGGCATGTCCGCCATCCTGAGCACCCGAAGGCGATCGAAGTTCGGGTTCGTCACCCGGCCCCGGTCGATGGTTACTTCGCCGTAAAGCGCCGCCGAGAGCCCGAACGCGATCCCGCTCTCCATCTGCATCCGGATCACATCCGGGTTCACCGCCACCCCGCAATCCACGGCGCAGACCACCCGGTGCACCCGGGGCCGCCCGTTCTGGAGCGACACCTCCGCCACCTCGGCCACCCAGGTGTTGAACGACTTGTGCACCGCGACGCCGCGGGCGCGTCCGGCAGGCAGCGGCTGCCCCCATCCCGCCTTCTCGGCGGCGAGGTTGAGCACGGCCAGGCGTCGCGGATCGCCGGCCAGGAGCCCCCGCCGGAACTCCACGGGGTCCCTGCCCGCCGCCCGGGCCAGCTCGTCCACGAACACCTCGACGGCAAAGGCGGTATGGGAGTGCCCCACCGAACGCCACCACTGGACCGGCACACCCACCTCAGGGGAGTGCTGGTCCACGTAGATGTTGGCCACCTCGTAGGGATGATCCTCGGCGCCCTCCACACCCGCCGGGTCCTTCCCGTCGGGCGGCGCGAACGGGGTCCCGCCATACACCGAGGGCCCGATCGCCCGATGCCACCAGGCGACCAGCTTGCCCTGTCCGTCGAGGCCAGCTCGCATCCGGTGGAGGAACGCCGGACGGAAGAAGCCGGCCGTGGTGTCGTCTTCCCGGGTCCAGACCAGCTTGACCGGCGCCCGGCCATTGATCGCCTTGGCGATCTGGGCCGCCTCCACCACGTAATCGCCCGTCTTGGCCGCCCGCCTGCCGAAGCTCCCCCCGGCGAAGACGGTGTGAATCTGGACCTGCTCGGGCTTGAGGCCCAGCACCTGAGCCACCGCCTGCTGGTCCATGGTCGGCATCTGGTCGCCGTTGAAGACCTCGGCCCCATCCCGGTTGATCCGGACCACGCAGTTGAGCGGCTCCATGCAGGCGTGAGCCAGGAAGGGCACCTCGTACGTGGCCTCGACGGTCCGGGCTGCCGTGGCCAGCGCCCGCTCGGCGTCGCCGGTCTTCTTGATCTCGGTACCGGTCTGCCCGGCCAGCTCCCGGAACCTGGCCGAGATCTCCCGCGTGCCCATCGCGGCGGCCGCGCTCTCATCCCACTCCACCGCCAGAGCGTCGCGGCCCCGCTTCGCCGCCCAGAAATGCTCGGCCACCACCGCGACGCCGGTCGGAACCTGGACCACGTCCACCACGCCCGGCACCGCCCTGGCCTGGGTGGCGTCGAACGACTTGACCGTGGCGCCGAACCGGGGAGCCCGCGCCACCACCGCGGTCAGCATCCCGGGGAGCTGGACGTCCTGGGTGAACGTGGCGGCCCCCATGGTCTTGGCCTTGGCGTCCACCCGACCGACCGCCCGGTCCCGGCCGATATACCGGAAGTCCTTGGGGTCCTTGAGCGGCACGTCGGCGGGCACCTGCAGGGTGGCCGCCCGTCCCACCAGGGTCCCGTACTCCGCCCGCCGTCCGCTCGCCGCGTGCACCACCACCCCCGGCTCGGTGGTGAGGCCGGCCGGGTCAACTCCCCACTGCTTTGCGGCCGCCGCGACGAGCATCGCCCGTGCCACCGCACCTGCCTTGCGGTGCTGCTCCCAGGAATTGGCGATGGCGCTGGAGCCCCCGGTGCCCTGCATGCCGCCAAACAGCGAGTTCCCGTACTTCGTGGCGTCGGCAGGCGCGGCCTCGACCCGGATCCGGTTCCAGTCCGCGTCCAGCTCCTCCGCCAGGATCGTCGCGAGGCCGGTGTAGGTCCCCTGCCCCATCTCGAAATGCTTGGAGATCAGCGTCACCTGCCCATCGGGATCGATCCGGATGAACGCATTGGCCACCCACTCCTCGCCAGCCGCTCCGCTCCGAGTACCCGGGGCGCACCCGTAGACCGCCACCAGGAGCCCGCCGCCCACGGCAGCGCTCACCTGAATGAACTCCCGGCGCGAGACCGGGCGGCGGTTCGTCGCGGCCGGTGCCCTGTTTCGGGTTCCGAACATGATCAGGCCCTCCCCATCTCGGCGGCACGATGGATCGCCGATCGGATTCGCTGGTAGGTACCGCAGCGACAGATGTTCCCGGCCATCGCCAGGTCGATATCCTGATCGGTGGGGTTGGGCTTCTGGGCCAGCAGGGCCACCGCCGACATGATCTGGCCGCTCTGGCAGTAGCCGCACTGCGGCACCTGGTGCTCCACCCAGGCCCGCTGGACCGGATGCCCCCCATCGGGGGACAGGCCCTCGATGGTGGTGACCTTCTTCTCACCCACCGCGCCGAGGGGGAGCTGACAGGAGCGGATCGGCTGGCCGTCGAGATGCACGGTGCAGGCGCCGCACTGGGCGATCCCGCAGCCGTACTTGGTGCCGGTCATGCCGAGGATGTCCCGCAGCACCCAGAGCAGGGGCATGGCGGGATCGGCGTTCACTTCTCGCGGTTGGCCGTTGACGGTAATCGTCGGCATGCGGTCGGTTCTCCAGGCGGTCTCTTGGGAGGGCGCGGGGGGCGCTTGGAGACTAGCGTGTCGCCCCGCCTGGCGCCAGCGGCACCAGCCCGCCCGGGTCGTGGACCACCCGGCCGCCCACCAGCGTGAGGACGCTGGTCGTTGCCAGAACCCCCGGCGGCGGGAGCGTGAAGATGTCCTGAGACAGCACGGCGAGGTCCGCCAGCATGCCGGGCATCAACTTCCCTTTCTCTCCTTCCGCGTGCTCGGCGTACGCCGAACCGGCCGTGTACGCGGTCACCGCCTGCTCCATGGTGAGGGCCTCACCCGGGTTGTTGGGGTGCAGGACGGCCAGCATCAGGTTGAGAAAGGGGTTGAGCGGCCCGTCCGACCCGATGGCCGCCGGGATTCCGGCCGCAAGGGCTGATCGCATCGGCTGGAGGATCGGGAGCCGATCCCGGCCATACCGGTCCCGGGCCGTGGTGCCTCCGAGGTCGAAGTGGCTCGGATTCTGGACCAGGATCACTCCCAGACGCCTGGCGAGCGGAAACTGGTCCGGCGACAGCCCCTCCCCGTGTTCGATCCGGGGCCGGAGTCGCTGCCAGACCGAATCGGGGGCTACTTCGGTCATCAACCGGAGCGCCAGGCCGATGGCGCTGTCGCCCACGGCGTGGAGGATCGGCTGCTGGCCGTCCTGGGCCGCTTCGCGCAGGATGGTCCGGAGCGTGTCCGGCGGAAAGTTGAGCCGCCCGAACCACCCGGGCCGGTCCGAGTAGGGCGAGCGAAGCGCGGCCAGCCGCTCCACGGGCGTCCCGTCCAGGATCCACTTGACCCCCGACACCACGACCTTCGGCGAGGAGGCCGCGCGGAGAACCGGCCACGGGGCAAGATCCCTCCCCGCCGGCGTGGTGAGCGGCAGCGGGATGAGCCGAAGCCGGTAGGAAGGCTCCAGCTGGCCGATCACCCGGGCCACGCCATCGGGCGGCATGCCGGTGACCATGTTCTGGATGCTGGTGATCCCGAGCGGTCCCGTCTGTCTGCCCCGCGCCTGGAACGCGGCGGCGATCGCCGAGTCCGTGGCGGTCTCGACTCGCCGCCAGGCGGCGTACCCGGCGTACTCTTCCACCAGCCCGGTGAGCCGGCCATCGACACCCCGCTCGTATCGGCCACCCAGCGGATCGCGCGCCGTGTCGCCAATCCCGAGGGCATCGAGCGCCCGGCTGTTGAGCACCATCCCATGGCCGGTCCAGGCAAGCAGCTCCACGGGGTGGTCGGGGGCCGCCGCATCGATCGCGGCACGGCGGGCGTTCCGGTCCGAGAGCAGCCGTTCGCCGACGTAGGTCCGGAGCCAGGTCCCCGGCGGGGTCCGGGCCGCCAGGCGGGCCAGGCTGTCCCGGACCAGCGCGAAGGCGGGATCCGGCAGCGGGGAGGAACCAGTCGCGAACGTTACCCCGACGGCGTCCGGGACGATGTGGTCGTGGGCGTCGTTGAAGCCCGGGACCACGGTCCTGCCCGCGAGATCCACCCGCCGAGCCGATTCTCCGGCAAGGCTGAGCATCTCGGCGTTGGCGCCCACGGCAACGATCCGCTCGCCCTGGATCACCATCGCCTCGACGAACGGCAACGCGGAATCGGCGGTGAAGATCCTGCCGTTGTGGAGCACCAGTTGCGGCTCGGGCGCCGGTCTGGCGCACGACAGTACGAGGGGGGCCGCCAGCGCCAGCCAGCGGCAGCGGAGCAGAGTCATGAGTGACCTCCCGGGATGCGCAAGATACGGCGGCCCGCAGGCGCTCGCGAGGTCGAGCCGGCGCACCCTGCGAGGACTCCCGGATCTGCGTATGATTGGCATCGTCATGCCGGAGGCCGAATCCATGAGCCGTTCGATCGCCGCTCTAGGCGTCCTGGGCCTGCTGGCCGGTTGCACCCGGCCGGATGCCAGCCCCCCGGTCCCCGATTCCGCTACGGTGAGCGCAGCGCGTTCGGCGGCCAACGCGCTTGGGGGAGACCTCCAGGGAATGCTGCTGGCCGCGCTGGCCGAAGGCGGTCCGACGGAGGCCATCGCCTTCTGCGCCGATTCGGCCCAGGCCCGGACAGCGCGCCACCAGGCCAGCGGCGTGAGCGTCCGCCGGGTAGGGACCAGGGTGAGAAACCCGGCCAATCGGCCTGACAGCCTCGAGACGACCGTTCTGGCTGCCTTTGCCGCACGGGCCGGCGCGCTGCCGGCCGACACCGCGTTGGTCCACCGGGCCCCGGACGGCGCCTGGCAACTGCATTATCTCCGTCCGGTGGTGATCTCGGAACCTTGCCTGGTCTGCCACGGCGACCCGGCCGGCATCCCGGCATCCGTTCGCCAGATCCTGGACGCCCGGTACCCGGATGATCGCGCTACTGGATACGCGGCCGGCGATCTCCGGGGCGCCGTCTCGGTCCGCGTTCGCCTCCCGGAGCAGCGGAAGGAGTGAAGGCCGGCACCGCCATCCTGCTCGTCGCCGCGCTGGCCGCCTGTTCGGACCGGACGGCTCGCCGCGCCGAGCCACCCGCCGGTCCGGCGGGCCCGGTCGTCGATCACCACGTCCACCTGCTGAGCCCGCGGCTGGTCGAGGACTGGAAGTCGCTCGGCGTCCCGTTCTCGCACCCTGACAGCGTCTACACCTCGCTGGCCGGCCTGCTGTCCGACCCGGCGCTGGAAGGCGCGATGGTGGCGTCGATGGGATATCTCTACGGCTCCGCCAGCTTCCGGCAGCAGCTCGCCCTGGGGCCGGAAGAGGAACTCGCCGGCGTACGGCGGGAGCACGATCACCTCGCCAGCGAGGTGCGCCGGGCGCCGGGGCGGGTCAGGGGATTCTGCGCGGTGAACCCGCGGCGGCCCTACGCCCTGGGAGAGCTGACCCGCTGCCGCGACTCGCTCGGGCTCCGCGGCGTGAAGCTCCACCTTGGCAGCGCCGACGTTGACCCGCGCGACACCGCCCACGTGGCGGCGGTGGCGGCCGTGGCCGCCTGGGCCGAGACCAGTCACCTCCCGCTGCTCCTCCACCTGGACCCTGAGCGGCCGGAGCTTGACCTGATACATCTCGAGCCGCTGGTGAGCCGGGTGATCGACGCCCATCCGGCGCTCGAGGTGATCGTGGCGCACCTCGGCGGCAGCGGCGGCTACGGCGAGTGGACCCGTCAGGTGTTCCGCCGCCTGACCCGGATCCCGGCGGCGGGACGGGCCGCGCCGGTATGGTTCGAGCTGTCGGCGGTGGTGCTCGATCGGCCATCGGAGGGAGTACCGCCCACCACCGCAGCCGAGGCGGCCCAGTTGGCGCGCGACCTCGAAGCGGCGGGGCTGGATCGGATCCTCTTCGGAACCGACTACCCGCTGTTCACCCCGGCCGCCTACGCCGAAACCCTGCGGAGCCGGGTGCCCCTCGGGCCCGGCGGCTGGGAGCGGGTGTTCGCAAACCGGATCCGGGCACGGTAGGAGGCCCTTCTTTACCGGCCAGGTTCCGGCGGGAGGGCGGCCGGAATCCTGATCTCCATCAGCAGAACGCCATCCCCGGTCTGCTCGGCCTTGAGCGCCGTCTCCCGTCCCACGGCGATCAACACGCCATCTCCGATGCTGGTGAAGACCCGGGCGAGCATCCCGGCGGTATCCACCACCTGGTACCGGCGGAGCGAATCGCCGTAGGCCCGCGACTTCCGAAGCCAGACCCGCCCGTCGGCGTCCGCGAACGCGCGCTCGAACGGCGGCTTGAACGCAGCGAACGGCATGTTGCGCAGGGTGCCGCGAACATCCTCGGGGAAGCTGTTGATGAACGACTCGCGGTCGGCCCGGGTCACTTCCAGCACCGGATCGGGCAGCGGCTCCCCCCGCCGCTCCCGCCCGCCAGAGATGGTGTTGACGCGGTTGAGGTTCACCCGGGCCACCCAGATCCTTCCGTCCGGCCGCACTCCCCACCAGTCGTTCCCGCTGAAGATCAGTCGCTCGTACCGGCGGCCGGTGCTGAGCTGGGCCTCCGCGATGTCGATCGGGGCCAGCCGGGCCGCCGTGTCGAAGGTGGCAAGGCCAGGGTCCGATCGGACCACCGCGATCGAGTCACGGTTTCCCCGCCCGTCCGGGCCAGCGAGCGGCGGAACCTCGAAGTAGTACTGACCCGCTGCGTCGCGGGCGCGAGGCAGAATGCCGCGGGTCTGCTCCGGCGCAGGCAACGCCGCCAGGAGCCGTCCTTCGGGCGACCAGATGGTCATCCGCTGCCGGGCCCAATCGGTGACGAACACCGTGTCGCCGACAGCAAACCCGCCAAACGGCTTCGACAGCTCCGGATTGCGGGGGCCACCCACGGGTTGGACCGCCCTGGCCGAGAAGTCGGCAATCACCGCCGCGTCGTGATCGCCGGCCACCACCAGCCAGCGGCGGCCGCTGAGCCAGGCCCCCACCGGGATCTCGCCGTACGGCGTGGCGATGGTGTCGGCGGCCACCGGCAGCGCCTCCTCCGGGACCGACTCGGCCCGCCGCCGCGAATCCACGGAACAGGCAACGGCGCCGACCAGCAGCAACGGGAGCCCGAGGCGGAGACCACCGCGGACGGCATCAGCCCGCACCTCATGACGATGGACGGAGCCCGCCGGGGAGGGGGGGACAGGTCTCGACATCGATTATCGCCTGCGTCCGTGAGGGGGAGGCCGACACTGAGAAGGAGTTCGGAGGATGTTGCCCAGGGGCGCCGGCCGGCGCAAGGGCGACGTCGGCGGATCAGCGCCAGGCGGACACCAGCACGATCCCGATCAGCACGCAACCCAGCCCCAACTTGGCGCCGGTGGCAACAGCCCTGCCCACCAATGCCCCCAGGGCCACCCGACCGGCCCGGGTCTCATCCCGCACCGCCGCATACTCCGCGAGCAAGGCGCCGAGGAACGACCCCAGGAACGACCCGATGACCGAACCGACAAGGAACACGGGTACCCCGACGATCCCACCCACGATCCCTCCGGCCAACGCACCCCAGGCGGCCCGGCTGGTCCCGCCCGCCGCCTTCGCGTACCGCACCCCGGCCCAGAACTCGATACCCTCGGCCAGAAGTGCCAGCAGCCCGGCGGCCACCAGAGCCGCGGTCGAAATCCCCGCGCCTGCAAGCAGCTTCAGGGCCAGCGCCACTGCAAGGAAGAGCCAGAGCCCGGGCAGGCCGAGGGCAGTGAGGAAGAGCCCCAGCAACCCGACGAGGAGAAGGACCCAGAACATAGCCCCGCTCAAACCCCGGCCCTGAGATGCCGCTCGAACAGCTCGCGGAACTCCGCCGGCCAGGGCACGGCCTTCCGGGTTTCGTGGTCGATCAGCACCTCCACCGCCTCGGCCACTGCTGACGCCTGGCCGTCAGCGAACACCGCCTGGCCGATGGTCACGGATCGCGACCCGAGTGTCTGCACCCGGGTACCGACCCTGACTTCCATCCCGTACCGGACCTCGGCCAGATACTGGATGTGCAGATCGGCCAGCACGATGGCCGGTCCGGTGTAGCCGCCCGAGACCGGCTGGATCGGCAGTTCCAGGGCCACCCGGGCGTCTTCCAGCCACCCTGCCAGGCTCACGTTGTTGACGTGGCCCAGGAGGTCCAGGTCGCGGAACCGGAGCACCACCGGCGTCCAGTGCCGGAAGGTCGCCGGATCGCGGAGGGTAGGGTCGAGGCGCTCGGCCATCTCAAGGGAAGCGGATCACGTCGTTCTCGAGCGGGGTTTCCCGGCGCCGGACCTCGCCCCCGGACGGACTCAGCCACTCGGCTGGCAACGGGGCGAGAAAGCCGGCCAGCCGGCCCATCCGCCGGTACTGGTCGAACACCGCCGGCAAGCCCTCGGTGCCTAACGGCGACGGAGCGTCGCCCAGGTGGAGGTGAAGGTGAGGCGCATCCGAGTTGCCGGAATTGCCCAGGAGCCCGAGCGGCTGCCCGGCCCGGACCCGGTCGCCGACCTTGACCCGGACCGAGCCCGGCTGGAGATGGGCGTAGAAGGCGTACTGCCCGCCTCCGAGGTCGAGGATCACGTAGTTGCCACCCACGGTCTCCAGGGTGACCGGTACCGCGCGGGTGGGCGAGAGCGGGACGTTCTCGGGGATCCCGTCCTTGACGTCGACCACCGTGCCGGGGGCCGCCGCCAGGAGCGTCACCCCGTAGCCGTACCAGTTCTCGTTCCTGGTGGAGTCGCCGTGGAAGAGCCGGCCGTCGGGCCCGAACTTGACCCAGTCGACCGCGAACCGCTGCGCGATTCGGGCCACGCCGTCGAGCGGGATGGCGGTGCGGCGGTGGCCCGAGGTATTGCCGGGGCCGTTGCCCACCAGCCAGAGGCCGCCGCCCTCGAACGGCGACTGGAACACCGGCGGCGCGAGGTCGCGAGGCGGTACCACCACCCCGGCGACCGTGTCGCGCGCGGGGCCATCGAGGGAATCGGGGTGCGCGAAGAGGAGGCGGTGCGACAGCGCGCGGGGTACCCGGCCCGGTGGCACCGAGACCCAGAGATACGCGATCGCCTGCCGGCCGCCCGGGATGGCGCGCGAGTCGCCCGCGCCCGCGCCCGC
>CAZFSA010000022.1:0-42468 GCA_964521535.1 uncultured Gemmatimonas sp. | reverse complement strand
GGGCGCCGTCCGCCGGGTGCGGCCCCAGCTCGCGCACCGGCGCGGCAGCGCCTCGGCGGCCCCGGACCGCCTTGGGCTGGGCCAGGAGCTCCAAGGCCCGCGCCAGGGTCACGTCGAGGACCCGGTCGTCGCCCTTGAGCGAGCGAAAGTCCCGTCCCGCCTTGCCCTGGTCGTGGACGATGTACGGCCCGAACCGTCCCTGCCCCGCGAGCACCGGCGCCCCGGTTTCCGGGTGGGTGCCGAGGAGCCGGGGCAGCGCCAGGAGGCCCACGGCGGTCTCGAGGGTCACGTCCTCCGGCTTCAATCCCTTGGGCAGCGAGGCCCGGCGCGGCTTCGGGTTCTCGTCGCTCACGGCGCCCAGTTGAACGTAGGGACCGTACTGCCCGGTCAGAACGAAGATCGGCTCGCCCGTCTCGGGATGGACGCCGATCGTCTCCGGGCCTTCCGCCTTCTGCCGGAGGATCTCCTCGATCCGTTCGCGCGACAGCTCCGCCGGCGGTGTGTCTCGGGGAAGGGACGCCTTGAGCACGTCCCCATTGCGGGTCACCTCCACATACGGCCCGAACCGACCGAGCCGGATCGCCGCACCTTCGAGTCCCTCGAGCTCCACCGTCCGCGCTTCGGCCGGGTCGATCTTCTTCTCCCGCGTCGCCACCTGTTGCTGAAGCCCGTCCTTCCCCAGATAGAAGCCCCGGAGATAGGGAAGCCACTCCGCATGGCCCTCGGAGATGTCGTCGAGGGTCTGTTCCATGCCGGCTGTGAACTTGATGTCCACCAGCCGGGGGAAGTGCTGCTCCAGAAGGGCGGTGACGCCGAAGGCCGTCAGGGTGGGCACCAGCGCCTGCCCCTGCTTCTGGACGTAGCCTCGCTCGATGATCGTGTCGATGATCGAGGCGTAGGTGCTGGGGCGACCGACGCCGTCGGCCTCGAGCTCCTTGACCAGGGTGGCCTCGGTGTAGCGGGCTGGAGGCTGGGTTTCGTGCGCAACGGCCTCCAGCTCCAGGCAGCGCGGCTGGTCGCCCGCCTCGAGGTGAGGCAGGATCACCTCCTGGTCCTCCAGCGCCGCCTCGGGATCGTCAGACCCCTCCACGTACGCGCGCAGGAAGCCGGGGAAGTCGATCCGTTTCCCCGTGGCGCGGAAGCCGGCGTCGGCCACCTCGAGACTCACCGTCATGCCCGTCAGGCGGGCATCCGGCATCTGGGAGGCGACCGTGCGCTTCCAGATGAGGTCGTAGACGGCGAGCTCCCGGCCGGTCAGGCCGGTCTCGTCCGGCGTCCGGAAGTGCTCTCCCGCCGGGCGAATGGCCTCATGGGCCTCCTGCGCGGCCGCGTTCCTGGTGACGTAGGTCCGCGGTTGCTCCGTCAGGAACGCCCTGCCGTAGAGCCGTTCCACGCACTCGCGGGCCGCGGTCAGGGCCTGGGTCGACAGGTGGACCGAGTCGGTCCGCATGTAGGTGATGAAGCCCTCCTCGTAGAGCTTCTGCGCAGTCCGCATGGTCTCGCGGGCGCCAAGCCGAAGCTTGCGATTGGCCTCCTGCTGCAGGGTCGAGGTGATGAACGGGGGCGCGGGCCGGCGCACGAAGGGCTTCTCCTCGGCGGCCGACACGATCCACGGCTGCTGCAGCAGGCGCTGCCGGAGCGCCTCCGCCTGCGGGCCGTCCAGCAACGCCACGTCGCGATCGGGCAGCAGCCTACCGGTGCGCTCGTCGAAATCCTTGCCCGTGGCCACCCGCCGGCCGCCCACCGCCACCAGCTGCGCGCCGAACCGCTGCCCATCGTGCTCCAGGGCGGCCTTGAGATCCCAATACGTGGCCGCCCGGAACGCCCGCCGTTCGCGTTCGCGCTGCACCAGCAGCCGCACCGCCACGGACTGCACCCGGCCGGCCGAGAGGCCGTAGGCGATCTTCTTCCACAGGAGCGGCGAGAGGCTGTAGCCGTAGAGCCGGTCCAGGATCCGACGGGTCTCCTGGGCCCGAACCAGCTTGTCGTCGATCTTGCGGGTGTGCTCCAGCGCGTCGCGGATTGCCTCGCGCGTGATCTCGTGGAACACCATCCGCCGCACCGGAATCTTGGGCTTGAGCACCTCGGTGAGATGCCAGGAGATGCTCTCGCCCTCCCGGTCCTCGTCCGTCGCGAGGATCAGCTCGTCCGCCGCGTCGACCGCTTCCTTGAGCTCCTTGACCACGTGTTTCTTGTCCGACGGCACGACGTACAGCGGCTCGAAATCGCGATCCACGTTGACGCCGAGCCTGCTCCACTCGAAGGCCTTGTACTTCGCGGGGATGTCGGAGGCCTTGTCGGGCAGATCGCGAATGTGACCCATGGAGGCGACCACCCGGTACCCCTTGGGCAGGAACTCCCGGATGGTACGGGCCTTGGTGGGCGATTCGACGACGACCAGTGACGGCATGTCCCTCCGTTTCCTAAATCGTTCCGGGGCTTGAGCCTCCAGCCCCGTCCCCGGGTCCGCGCCCGGGCGACGAAGGGCGAATTAGAAACTCTGCCTGGCGGAGTTTGTCAATCCAACGGCAAGTTCGGGGCCCCCGGACCGTTGAGCCTCCGGACGCCTCGACGGACCGCCGCAGGGCCTGGGTTGCGGCCCGCGAGCCAGTAGATTTCCTGCCACTTCTGCCGAGAGCGTCTCATGGGATCGTTGGTGCTCGGGCTGGTCCTGCTGGTCGCAGGTCTGTTGGTCAGGGCCACCGGAAAATCGTTGCGGGCCGGCGGCGGCAAGGCCGGCGGAACCCTGGTGACCGCCGCCAGCACGGTGCTGATCCTGCTGGGAGCCGCGTCGCTTGTCGGATCGAGCGTGAAGGTCATCGATGCCGGCACCGTCGGCGTCCAGCACGCGTTCGGGCGCGTCTCCCAGACCCCCCTGCTGCCCGGAGTGCGCTTCGTCCCTCCGTGGTCGGAGGTGGAGCGCTATTCGACCCGGGAGGAGCAGTTTCCACCCCAGCAGGCCGAAGCCGAGATCATGCCCGCCCTGTCCAGCGAGCAGATGGGCATGACAGTCGACGTGGCGCTCCGGTGGCAGATCGATCCGATCCAGGCGCCCCGGATCTTCACGGAGATTGGCACCGAGTCCCAGATCCAGGCCGTGGTGCTGAACGCCATCCGCAACGGAGTCCGCGACGGCATGGCGCAGTTCTCGATCAATGACATTGCCCGGCGCTCGGTGATCGCCGAGGCCATGCGGGCGGAAGTGGACAGCGCCCTGGTGACCCAGCCCCGGGGGGGCGGCGAGCCGTTCCGGATCGCCTCGGTGACCGCGTTCTTCCTTCGCAACCTCCAGCCGCCGGAGCAGGTCGTCAACGCGATCAACGCCAAGATCGCGCAGGAGCAGCAGATCCAGACGGAGCGCCATCGCGTCGAGGTGGCGCGACTCCAGTCGGAGCAGCAGCGGCTGCTCAACCAGACGCTCACGCCGGAAGCACTGATGAAGCAGTACCTCGAGGTGCTGCACGACATGCGCAGCTCCAGCAACCTGGTGGTGCTGGTCCCGACCGAGGGCGGCACCCCGCTGCTCGACCTGGCCGCGCTCCGGCGCAACATCCGGGGGCAGTAGCGGCGCGGCGGGGCCGCGAGCTCGACTACGGGCCTCCGGCCGGTCCCCCGCCCGGAGCCTCTTCCGTCGCGCGTTCCCTGGGCCCGACCGGCCGCGCCCGGGCCTCGCGCCAGAGGATCGCCACCCCGAGGGCCACCAGTCCCAGGGCGAGGAACATGAGGCCCGCCGGCGGACCGACCTGCTCCGCCACCGCGCAGGTACCGAGGAGGAAACAGTCCGGCGGACCGGGAATCTGGGGCATTGGCGCACCCGGGAGAGACCGCTGCAGTGTGGCAGCCTGTGGGCCGGATCGCAAGCCTCCGATCGGCCCGGCATCCACCCCCGCGTTCACCGGGGACATCAGCCGGCGGAGGGATCCACCCCAATCATCCGGTCGGGGCGCCGCCGCCGACCTCAGCTCAACCGAACCGCGGGATGCGTCCCGGCTTCTGTTCCGGCCCCGGCCACCGACCCCGGATGAACATTCGCGCGTAGTTGCCAACCGCCAGCAGCGCGCCTGCGGCCCAGACCGTGGCGGCCGAACGGGCAGCGCCCGGCCACCCGTGCCCGAGCGTGATCGGCAGAGCCAGCGCTCCGACCGCGAGCAGCAGGCCAGATGCCCACATCCAGTCGGCGCGGAGCAGCCGGTTGGGGTCGCCGATCCGGCCGAACCCCGGCATCCGGCTGAAGAGATGGATGTAGCTGAGATGGGACACGATCTTTGCCATCACGCCCAGCACCAGCATCACCAGCCACCCCAGCGTGAGGGCGGCCACATAGGCGGCCCATCGTCGCACATCGTGGCGCCCGTCGGCCAGGAGCAGGATGCCCCAGACCGCGCCCGCCCCGAGTCCTGCAAAGGCCGCCGCCACGTGCCACAGCGGAGCATCGAGCGCAGGCCGAGACCGGCGGGCAAACCACCGACCACCGAGATCGAGTACGAGGAGCCCGCCCGCCAGGAGCAGGATGCCTCCCACCGTCGCCAGCCACGGCCGGCGGACCAGCGCCGCGAGCGACGCGACCGCCAGCCCGGTCCCCAGGAATGCCAGAATCCGGCGGAGCCGGCCTGCGTCATCACCCTGCGCCATCAGGAAGGCGGGCAGCATGCGGCTGCCCACGCCGACGGCGGTGATCGTGCCGAAGCCGATCAGGCCCAGCTGGAGGTGCACGCCGAGGAGCGCCAGCCGCTCGACCTGCCACCAGCCGAGCAGCTCGCCAATCCGGGCGAGAGCGATCGCCATGCCGATCCCGAGCGCGGAGTGGGCCACGCTGAGATGGAGACCGACCAGTCGGCCGTGGGGTGAGCGGCGACGCGCCGGAAGAAGGTTGACGGAGGCCGCGCCAACCGACGCGAAGAGCAAGAGCCAGGCAGCAGCCAGCGCGGGACCCGACCAGGTCAGGAATCCGGCGACCAGCGTCGCGCTTCCCGCCTGCCAGGTGCCAAGGCCCACAAAGCCCAGACGAACGCTGCGGAGGGGGACCTCCAGGCCGCCGGGCACGAACTGGTAGAGCGTGCCGAAGATTGCCGAGCCCACCACGCCAAGGAGGGCTGCATGCACCAAGGCGAAGACCGGCGGATCGAGGACCTGCCCCAGCGCGATCCGTGGGGCGAGCCACGGCAGCATTCCGGCCACCGCCAGAAGCCAGCAGCCCGAGGCGGCGAAGTGCAGCCCCGGTAGCGCAAACGGCGGGGGGGCCGCGCGCGGAACCTGAGGAAGCGGTTTGACCTCGGCGGGCCGGGCCATCAGCCGGCGTGGGCGCGTGTGGAAGCGGACAGGGTGGGATTCGAACCCACGATACCCTTGCGGGTATACCGGTTTTCGAGACCGGCTCCTTCAGCCACTCGGACACCTGTCCTGGAAGGGCCCAAGATAATGCGGCACACAGGGTTGCTGGAAGCGGACCCAGCGCGAGCGGGTTCGGCCTCCCCCCGCTCCGCCGCTCTACCGCGCCGCCGACCTCATGATCTCCTGGAGCCGACCGCGGGGCAACGCCGGGACCCGGATCCCGTTGGCCCCTGTCATCGTCTCGGCCGCGACCATGGCGTTGAGGATTGCCTCCTCCGTGGCCTGGACGGTCGCCTCGAACAGGGGGTTCATCAGGCTGTTGGGGACCATCGAGAGGGACACCAACGTATCGGTTCGGGCGATGCTCCGATTGGCCGTGGAAAAGGCCAGGAACAGGTCTCCGGACGAGTTTTCACCCAGGCCCCCCATGCGGCCAATCCCGAGCGCCACCCGCCGAGTGAGCCGCTGGAGCTGATGCGGCAGGAGGGGGGCGTCGGTCGCCACGACCACGATGATCGATCCGCGCCCGTCGTCGAGTTCCTCGAGGTCGCCTGGCCGGTTGGGGCTCGCGCAGGGCGGGATGTTGCGGCGGAAGGGAGTACTCGAATCGGGAGCGATTTCGAAGCAGATCGGCGCCTCGGCAAACGGAATCCGTGCCCCCACCGGGACCCCATCCACCCGGAGGCGCTCCCGGGCGCCGTAGTTGCACTGCACCAGCACGCCCACCGTTCGGTCGCCGCCGGGAAGCCGCACCAGACGCGAGGCCGTCCCGATCCCGCCCTTGAAGAGGTGGCAGATCATGCCCGTTCCGCCGCCCACGTTGCCCTCGGGGACCGGTCCGCCCCGGGCCGAATCGAGCGCCGCCAGCACGTGGGTCGGCCGGACATGGAAGCCGTTCATGTCGTTGAGCAGGCCGTCAGCGGTCTCGGCCACCACCGGCAGCGCGAACGAGAACCCCGGACGATGACGCAACATCCAGTCGATTGCCGCGTCGCGGGCCACCCCGACGCTGTGGGTGTTGGTGATCAGGATCGGGGTGTCCAGGATGCCGGACTCCTCCAGCCAGGCAACGCCCGTCATCTCGCCGTTTCCGTTGAGCCGGTACCAGGACGCAAACACGCTGTCGGGACCCTGGAGGCCGCGGGGCAGAATCGCAGTGACCCCGGTCCGCACCGGGCCCCGCCCCCGGACCAGCCGTCCCTCGCCTTCGACGATGGTCACGTGCCCGACGGCAACGCCCTCGACATCGGTGATGGCGTTGAGCGGACCTGGCGTGCCCGGGAGTCTGATGCCCAGGTCGCGGGCACGGACCGGGGTCTGGCCCGGAGCGGGCATCGGTCCGAGCGACAGGAGCACAAGGCCGGCTGCGAGCAGCCGGTGCGGGTGGTGAGGCATCGGATCCTCTACTTGCGGTAGTCGAGGGGCGGCTGACGGTCTCCCACCCGGTTCTGGTAGCGGAATCCGTCGAGCCGCCGTTCGAACTCGGCCCTGGCCCGCCCCAGATGCGCCGGGGTGGCGAGGAGGTCGGCTGCGGTCAGCGCCATGGTCTTGGCGGCCACCATCATCCCCTTGATACCGATCGACATGCCGCCGGCCGCCACCGCCTGCCAACTGTGGGCCGGCGTGCCGGGCACCCAGGTTGCCGTGCTGAGCTGCACGGTGGGCACCACCCAGCTCACATCACCCATGTCAGTCGAGCCGCTGGAGACACCGACCTCGGGGGGCAGCACGGTTGCCTCGCTCCCGAGCGCCAGGGCGGGGCGCGCCAGCGTAGTCTGGAGCTGCTCGGCGAAGCGCCGCTCCTCGCTGGAGTACTGCACCCCGCCGACGCCGACCAGCGCCGCCTGCATCACCTCGGCCAGGTAGTCGTTGGGGAGCACGTTGTAGACGGCGTTGACGATCTCGAAGTCCACCTCGGTGCCGGTGCCAAGCGCGGCTCCCCTGGCGGCGTTCACGACCCGTTCCCAGATCCCGTCCAGCACCCGCATGTCGCTGTGCCGGGCGTAGTAGTACACCTCCGCGAAGTCGGGCACCACGTTAGGCGCCTTCCCGCCAGCGGTGATGACGTAGTGGATCCGGGCCTCCTGGGGAACGTGCTCCCGCAGGAGGTTCACCATCGCGTTCATCGCCTCCACCCCGTCCAGGGCGGATCGGCCCTGCTCCGGGGCTGCGGCCGCATGAGCGCTGACCCCGCGGAACCGGAACTTGGCCGAGATGTTGGCAAGCGTGGTGGCCCTGGAGACCTGATTGGCGTCGCCGGGGTGCCAGGCTACCACGGCGTCGACGCCCTCGAACTCGCCCGCCCGGATCAGGTAGATCTTGCCGCCCCCACCCTCCTCCGCGGGGGTGCCGAAGAACTTGACCGTACCTGACCGGCCGGTCGCGGCCAGCCACTCCTTCACCGCCACGGCGGCCGCGACCGAGGCGGTGCCGAAGAGGTGGTGGCCGCAGCCGTGGCCGGGACCGTCGTCGAGGAGCGGGCGACGGACTGGCACCGAGTCCTGCGAGAGGCCGGGCAGCGCGTCGAACTCCCCCACGATGCCGATGACCGGCCCCCCGCGGCCCCAGGTGGCCACGAAGGCCGTGGGCATGCCGCCCACCCCGCTCGCGACCGTGAAGCCTGCGGCCCGCAGTTCGTCCTGAAGCAGCGCGCTGCTCCGGGTCTCCTGGTATCCCAGCTCCGCGAATCCCCAGATCTGTCGCGCCACGCCGGCATACCGCTCGGCGCGGCGGTCGATCGTGGCGATGAGCGTGGATCGATCCTGGCTTCGCACCTGCGCCCCGAGGGGAAGTCCCGCAAGGGCCGTGAGGGCAACAAGGGGCACAACTGGCCGGGGCATGAGAAGCTCCTGCTGTCCATTGACACCCGAAGACACCCGCGCCGGGTCAGCGCCGGGACGCGAAGAAGGCTTGAAGCATCGCCCCTGCCTGCTCCGCGAACAACCCACCTACCACCTCCGGCCGGTGGTTGAGCTTCGGGTGCCGCAACAGATCGCCCACCGACCCCGCCATCCCCGCCTTGTCGTCCCAGGCAGCGAAGACCACCCGGCCCACCTTGGCCAGCACGATGGCCCCGGCGCATTGGGCGCACGGCTCGAGGGTGACGTAGAGCGTCGTGTCGCTCAGGCGGTCGGTACCGAGCACCCTCAGGGCCCGCTGGATCGCCAGGAGTTCCGCATGAGCGGTTGGATCCCGGCGCGCCACGGTTTCGTTGTGGGCCTCGGCGACCACCCGAGGTCCGGACACCACCACGGCACCGACCGGCACCTCGCCCACCTGCCCGGCTCTGGCCGCCTGGGCCAGGGCCCAGCGCATGGCCAGCGCATCCTCCAACCGGACGGTCGCCAGCGCCCGCCCGGATTGCGACCTCGTCATCCCCCCTCCAATCGGCCCCCGGGGACATTCCCCCCAAGCCGCGGCCCGCCTATTCTAGCACCGTTCCCGGCCCCGGCGGCGCCGACGCTCGGCGTCCGTTCCAGGCCCCCATGTCGGAGGCGCCATGCGAGACGAGTTCGCTCTGATCCTGCAGTCGCTGGAGACCACCTGGCGCCAGGTCGCGGCCGTAACGCCGCGGATTCTGGTCGCCATCGTGCTGCTTACCCTGGGGTGGCTGGCTGCCCGGACGGCCCAGCGCATCACCGTGCGCCTCCTCCGGCTGCTCCGCCTGGACGTGGCCGCAGAGCACACCGGGGTCGAGGACTTTCTGGTGCGGGGCGGGGTCCGGTTCACCGCGGTCACGCTGATCGGCCAGGTGGTCTACTGGGGCCTGATGCTGATCTTCGCCCTCGCGGTCTTCAACGTCCTCGGCCTGGCCCTCGCCCCGGCCCTCGTGGACCGGTTGGGCGACTACGTTCCCAACGTGGTGGCCGCCCTGGTGATCCTGGTCTTCGGCATGGTGTTCGCCCGGTTCGTTCGCGGGTTGGTGGACGCCTATCTGACCAACGTCGGCGTCAAGGGGAGCCGGAACATCGCCTTCCTGGTCCAGGGCGCGCTGCTCACCTTCGTGGGGATCCTCGCCCTGGAGCAGCTCGACATCGACATCCGGCTGCTGACCTCCGCCTTCCAGTTGGCCTTCGGCGGGCTCTGTCTGGCGCTGGCGCTGGCCTTCGGGCTCGGCGGGCGGGCCTGGGCCGAGGCGCTCCTCGAGCGGACCTGGAAGCGGCGATGATCGTCGACTGCCACGTCCACCTCAATAATTATCACGAGGACCGGGTCCCGACGCTGGACCGGTGTCTCGACGATCTCGTGACCGCGATGCGCCGCAACCGGGTCGACATTGCGCTGGTGCTCACCTCCTACAAGGTGACGCCTGGCCGCCCGTCGACCCGGACCGTGGTGCAGGCCCTGCGCGACATCCCTTACCTCTACGTCGTGGCTGGCCTCGATTACGGCACCTTCTCCACCGAGACGCTCGTGGAGCTGGAGGACTACGTGATCGACGGGAAGGTCCGCGGGCTGAAGCTGTATCCCGGATACCAGCCGTTCTATCCCAACGACGAGCGATGGCACCCGGCCTACGAGTTCGCGGCTCGGCACCAGATTCCGGTGATGATTCACAGCGGGGACACCTATGCCCCGTCGGGCAAGCTCAAGTACTCCCATCCGCTGCACGTCGACGAAGCCGCGGTGGACCATCCCGACGTCCGATTCGTGATCTGCCACATCGGGAACCCGTGGATCCGGGATTGCATGGAGGTCGTCTACAAGAACGCCAACGTGTACACCGACATCTCGGGCCTCGTGCTCGGCGCGTTCCAGGACCGGTTCGAGGCCTACATGCGGAAGCAGCTGCAGGAGATGCTGCTCTACGGGGTGGAGCCGGACAACGTGCTGTTCGGCACCGACTGGCCGATCTCGTCGATGGAGTCGTACCTCGACTTCATGCGCGACCTGGCGACGCCCGAACGCGAGAAGCGGAAGATCATGGCCGAGAACGCGGTCGAGCTCTTCCGCCTCGACCCGAGCCGGAGCCTCCTCCGCACCGCCCGCCGCGAGGGCTGAGCCGCACCTTCCGGTCCATCCGGGCCGGGCTGGTCCAGCTAGGTCGCGGTGGTCGACCCCTCCGGGATCCACGCCAGGGCCACCAGGCGAAGGGCGATGGCGTTGAGGGCCGGCCGGATCGTCACCTGCTCGAGCGGTTCGTCGGCGGTCGAGACGTCCAGGCGCCGGAGTTCGCCCTGAAGTTCCGCTTCGAGCTCGGCAATCCGGGCCCGCACCGCCTCCACCGTTTCCCCGGCGTGCGCCACGTCCTGGCGGGTCCGGGCCACCCTCCCGGCTCCCCGCACCGCGCTGCTCGCCCGCCCGATCTGGCCGCGGCGGGAGCCGAAGAGCGCGCCGAGGACCCCGCCCAGCGCCGCGACACCGGTGCTGAGCATCGCCTGCTGCGAATCGGCCCGCTTCCGCTCCACTGCCTGCTCCGCCCGCCGGAGGCGCTCCTCCAGCGACCGGAAGCGCTCCTCGTACTTCGCCCGGAGCCGGTCGGCTTTCCCGTCGCGTTCCTCGCGGGCCAGATCGGCGAGGCGAATCCGGAAGTCCCGCTCGGATTCCCCAGGCGCGGACACGGCCTTCCGGGCCTTCGACTCCCACAGGGTGATACCCTGCTGGGCCTGAATCCAGCGGGTCAGCTCCCTGCCCCACCGATCGTAGCTGCGGGGCTGACTCGCCTCTGCGGGAAGGGCCCCGAACCCTGCCTCCGGCACCGGCTCGGCGCCCAGGTCGACGGGCGGGAGCGACACGACCTTTGCCCGATCGAGGCTGAAGCTGATCGGTCCCTCTTCCAGCGGAACCAGCACCTGCACGGTCCTGGTCTCTTCCAGACCGTGCTTCGGTGACGAATACCTGACCTCGGCGGTCGCGAGAACGGCGGGCCGATAAGGAACCGCCGTGCCCCCGATCGGCGCCCGGACGAAGAGCTGACGGATCTCGGGCGGCAGGACCGGACGGTGGCCGGGCCCCGCGGCCCGGGGTGCGCCAGCCGGCGCCGGTGCCCGGACCCGAGCCTCCCCGATCATGCCGGGGGCCGGAGTGGACTCCACCTCCCGTCCCTCGCCTTCAGCCATCGGGGCCCCGCGGCGCGCGGCCGGTGCAAAGGCCCGAAGCTGTGACAGCGTCATGGGACCTGCCAGGTAGCTCATCGCCCATCGGGTACTGAACACCACCGGAGCGCCACGGTGAACGTTATGCATCAGAAAGACGCGCTTCCCCAGCCCGGAGACCATCCGGTCCAACTCGGCTCGAGGCACCGGGTTCGAACCGGCCATTGCACCCTCCAGCGCCTCCAGAACCCGGGCCTTGTCCCGATCGGTCTGAAGCCGCCCGATAAACCAGGTCCCGGCGTTGCCGAGGCCCTTGTAGTCGAGATCCACCGGGTTCTGGGTGGCGAGCACCAGCCCGACGCCGTAGGCGCGGGCCTGCTTCAGCAGCGTCAGCATCGGCGCCTTGGCCGGGGGATTGGCGACCGGAGGGAAGAATCCGGCGACCTCGTCCATGTAGACCAGGGCGCGAAGGCTGGTCGTGCCCGCCTGGGACCGGGTCCAGGCCAGCACGGCCGACAGCAGCATGGTGACGAAGAACATCCGCTCCGCCTCCCCGAGGTGGGCGATCGAGAAGATCGTCACCCGTGGCTTGCCGCCGGGGGTATAGAGCAACGCCGGCAGGTCCAGCGGATCGCCGTCCATCCAGGCCCGGAAGCCCGGCGAGGCGAGCAAGGCGTTGAGTTGCATGGCCAGCGCAAACCGCTCCCGGGCTGGGTAGAAGCTCTCCAGCTCCATGACCCCCAGGCGGGTGAATGCCGGCTGCTGAATGGCCTGGATCAGGGTACCGAGGTCCAGGTTCCGTCCCTCACGCCAGGCCGCGTCCAGAATGGTGGAGATCAGGATGTGGTCGCGGCTTCGAACCGGGTCGGCGTCCACGCCCAGCAGGCCCAGGAGTCCGGTCACCACGGTCTGCACCCGGTCGCGAAGGCCGTCAAGGTCGTCGCGGAGCGCCGGCGGCGGCGCCTCGAACGATTGCAGCAGCGACACCGGCGCGCCCGCCGTGCTGCCAGGGGTGTAGAGGGTGAATTCGGCCTGCTCCCGGAGCCGTCGGATCCGCTCGCCGTCCTGATGCCACTCGGCCAGTCCCTGCCGCCAGAGGTTGGCCTGCTCTGCGGCAAAGGCGTCGGGGTCGAGCCCCTTCTGACGCGCGGTCTCCTCGTTGATCCAGGGGCGAAAGGAACTCGGCGCCAGATCCGGAAATGTGAGGAGCAGGTTGGCCAGGTCGCCCTTGGGGTCGATCGCCAGCACGGGAATCCGGTCCATCGCGGCTTCTTCAATCAGGCCGATACCAAGCCCTGTCTTCCCGCTTCCGGTCATCCCGATGATCACGCCGTGCGTGACCAGATCGCGAGAGTCGTAGAGCAGCAGATCGTCGGTCAGGGTACCGGTGGCCGGTTCGACCATCCTGCCCAGATAGAAGGCGCCCAGCTTCTCGTAGTCGTGTTCCACGCGGGTGGCTCCGATGGTCGTCAGCGCTGGTAGGTACCGACCAGCTCGGCGCCCTCGATCACGTGTCCCGCCATGGCGCGCTCCACCTCGGCCTTGGTCGCGCGCGGGCCGAGATCCGGAAGGACCGTGTCGAGCGCGTACAGCTTGTGGAAGTACCGATGCCTGCCGACCGGCGGACAGGGACCACCGTAGTCCGCGCGCTTCCAGTCGTTCAGGCCGTGACGGGTGCCGGGTGGCAGCCGATCCGGGTCGGCCCCCTCGGGGAGTTCCGATGCGGTTGGCGGAAGGTTGTAGAGCACCCAGTGAACCCAGGTCATCCTGGGCGCCTCGGGATCCGGCGCGTCGGGGTCGTCGACGATCAGCACCAGGCTCCGGGCTCCGGCCGGGACACCGCTCCACCGGAGCGGCGGCGACCGATCCGCCCCGTCGCAGGTATACGGTCGCGGAATCGGGCCACCGGGAACGAAGGCCGGGGAGGTCACTGACAGCGGCATGTCGAGTCGCTCACGCACCCGCGCTGAAAGGGTCGGTTGAGCCTGGCTCCCGCGGCCTTGCCCGCGCCCGCCAGGGCCCGGTTGCCAAGGGTCGCGACCGCCCGCCTGGTTGTCAATCGCGATCCCCGCCGGCGCTCACGCCGAGGCCGCGACGGCCTCCACCTCCTTGGCCCGGATCGTCAGCTCGTCGCCGGAGCGATCCACCAGGATCGTATCACCCTCCGAGAAGCGCCCTTCCAGCATGGCCGATGCGATCGGGTTCTGGAGCAGCCGTTGAATCACCCGCTTGAGCGGCCGGGCCCCGAACACCGGGTCGTATCCCCGTTCGGCCAGGAGCTGGCGCGCCGAGGGGGTCACCTCGAGCGTCATCTGGCGGGCCGAGACGAGCTCCGCCAGTCGCGCGACCTGCAGGTCCACGATCCGGCTGATGTGGGCCTGGGTCAGCGGGCGGAAGACGACGATGTCGTCCACCCGATTCAGGAACTCCGGGCGGAAGTTCCGACGCAGTTCGGTGCGCACCCGTTCCTCGATGGTGCGCCAATCGGCCTCGGTGGCCACGGGGCCGGCATCGACAATGAACTGGCTTCCGAGGTTCGAGGTCATGATGACCACCGTGTTCCGGAAGTCGACGACCCGCCCCTGGCTGTCGGTGAGGCGGCCATCGTCCAGCAGCTGAAGCAGAACGTTGAAGACATCCGGGTGGGCCTTCTCGATCTCGTCGAACAGCACCACGCTGTAGGGCCGGCGCCGCACGGCCTCGGTCAGCTGTCCCCCCTCCTCGTATCCCACATACCCGGGCGGAGCGCCGATCATTCTGGCCACCGCGTGCTTCTCCATGTACTCCGACATGTCGAGCCGGATCATCGCCCGTTCGTCGTCGAACAGGAACTCGGCGAGGGCCCGCGCGGTTTCGGTCTTCCCCACGCCGGTCGGCCCGAGGAAGATGAAGGATCCCGTGGGACGGTTCGGATCCTGGAGGCCGGCCCGGCTCCGCCGGACGGCGTTGGCGACCGCGGTCACCGCCTCCTCCTGGCCCACGACCCGCTTGCCCAGCTCGGCCTCGAGCCGGGTGAGCCGCTCGCGCTCCGACTCGAGCATCTTCGACACCGGAATTCCGGTCCACCGCGAAACGATCTCCGCGATGTCCTCGTCGTCCACTTCCTCCTTGAGGTACCGCGCTGACCGCTGGATCTCGACCAGGCGCTTCTCCTCCGCGGCGATGGCCTGCTCCAGCTCGGGGATCCGGCCATAGCGCAGCTCCGCCGCCTTCTGGAGGTCTCCCCGACGACTGGCCTGCTCCACTTCGGTCCGGAGCTGCTCGACTTCCGCCTTCCTGGCCTGGAGGCCCTGGATGGCGGCCTTCTCGGCCTGCCACTGCGCCTTCATCCCCGCCGACTGCTCGCGCAGCTCGGCGATTTCCTTCTCCACCGCCTCGCGGCGCTCCACTCCGGCCCGATCCTTCTCCTTGAGCAGCGCCTGCCGCTGGATCTCCAGTTGCAGAATCCGCCGCTCCACCTCGTCGATCTCCTGGGGGAGACTGTCGATCTCGATCCGGAGGCGACTGGCCGCCTCGTCCACCAGGTCGATCGCCTTGTCGGGCAGGAACCGGTCGCCAATATACCGGTCGGAGAGCGTGGCCGCGGCCACCAGCGCGTTGTCGGTAATCCTGACGCCGTGGTGGACCTCGTACTTCTCCTTCAAGCCCCGCAGGATGGCGATCGTGTCCTCCACGCTTGGCGCCGCCACCAGCACCGGCTGAAAGCGGCGCTCCAGGGCGGCGTCCTTCTCGACGTGCTTGCGGTATTCGTCCAGGGTGGTGGCGCCGACCACGTGCAGCTCGCCCCGCGCGAGCGCTGGCTTCAGCATGTTGCTCGCGTCGACCGCCCCCTCGGCGGCGCCGGCACCCACGATCGTGTGGAGCTCGTCGATGAAGACGATATAGCGACCCTCGGCCTCGGTCAGCTCCTTCACCACCGCCTTCAGCCGCTCTTCGAACTCGCCCCGGTACTTCGCCCCCGCCAGCAGCTGACCGATGTCGAGCGCCACGATCTCCTTGTCCTTCAGCGACTCGGGCACGTCCCCCGACACGATCCGCTGCGCGAGACCCTCGACGATCGCCGTCTTCCCGACCCCGGGCTCCCCGATCAGCACCGGGTTGTTCTTGGTGCGCCGAGTGAGCACCTGCATCACCCGGCGGACCTCCTCATCCCGGCCGATCACCGGATCGAGCTTCCCCCGACGGGCCTGGTCGGTGAGATTGCGGGTGTAGCGCTCCAGCGCCTGGTACTTCTCTTCCGGGCTCTGGTCGGTAACCCGATGCGCCCCGCGGACCTCCTTCAGGGCGGTTCGCAGCTCGTCTTCGCCGACGCCGAGGCCGCTCAGGACCGATCGCGCGGTGGTACCCTTCTCGCCTACCAGGCCGAGCAACAGATGCTCGGTGGACACGAACGCGTCGCCGAGTGCCTGGGCCTCCCGCTCCGCCCGGTCGAAAACCGCGTTGAGTTCCCGGCTCAGGCCGGGTTCGCCCCCTGCCCCGGACTGGCTCGGGAACTTGGCCAGTTCCCGATCCACCGCGTCCCTGAGGGCGGTGACGTTGACGCCCGCCTTCTGCAGGAGCGGCTGGACGATGCCCTCGTCCTGAGCCAGCAGCGCCGCGAACAGATGGGCGTCATTGACCACCGGGTTCCCGCGCGCCCGGGCCAACCCGATGGCATCGCGGAAGGCTTCCTGGCCCTTGATCGTCAGTCGCTCTGGTCGGATCATCGCATTATTCCTCCGGGCCTCCCGAGGGCAACCGGCATACCCGCGGTATCCGCCGCGATGGCAGCCTACCTGCCAGAATCGACCAGGACCCTGGCGTCACCCTGCCGCCTTGTGATCCCCTGCCGATCCGCCCATTCCAACAGCGGGATCATGAACTTGCGCGAGAGCCCCAGCCGCTCGCGAAGCGCGGCCGGGACGATTGGGCCGGTGGCGCCGACCTCCAGCAGCGCCTTCCGGAACTCCGCGACCGCCGAGGCCGAAAAATAGCGGTCGGGTGCCACCGCCACGATCCGGCCGTCCTCGGCCGCTCGGCGGAGGAGGGGGAGTGGATTGGCCACTCCAAGGTCCGTGGCAAGTTCCGCGACGGTCGGCGGCTCCAGCCCGGCCGACTCCAGCCGGGATGCCAGAGCGCCAATGGCCGCGTCGCCGCCCTCGACGGCGGCCGTGAACCCGGCAAGAGCGGCGGCACCGGCGTTGACGGAGAGGCGACCTCGGTCGACCAGGCCGTCGATCACGGCATCCGCAACCCGCCCGTCCACTTTGAGCGATCGTCGCAACGTCTCCAGGGAGATTCCCGGCTGGTCGGGCGCGGCCCGGTGGTACGCCGCGACGAGCTCCAGGGCAAGCTGTTCCAACCGCCCGGCCGCGGCCCGGGAAAACAGTCGGTCGCCGAGCTGTTGAATCCCGGATGGGCCGGGCTGGGGCAGCGCCCCGGCGCCCAGCAACTGGGGCAGGTCCTCGACCCGAACCCCCTGGCGGCGCCGCGCAACCAGGGCCTGGAGCCGAGCGGCGGGATCCGCTGCCGCCAGCTCGACTGTCCATGTCGCCTTTCGGGGCGGGACCGCGTCCAGCACCCGCCCCCCTCCAATGGTGGTCACGGGGCTGTAGCCCCGGATCACGAACCGGTCGCCGCCGGCCAGGACGGCCGGACCCTCGAGCGCCACCCGGGCCAGCCCGGCGGAGCCCGGGGCAATCGCCCCCCGGGGGTAGAGGCGGGCAAGGAGCTCGGCGGTTCCGGCGTTGATCCGGACCCTGGATCGGGTAACCAGCGGCCGGGGGGCGGAATCGAGGAGTTCGACCTCGGCGTCGAACACCATGGTGGGCTCCCACCGGTCCGCCTCGAGCAGCGCGACATCGCCCCGGCCAACCGCCTCGCGATCGACACCGGAGACGCCCAGCGCGGCCCGCGATCCGGCCTCCGCGACCGGAACCGGACGGCCATAGGACTCGATCGACCGAACCCGGCCGCTCCGGCCGGTGGGCAGCAGGCGCAGGGCATCGCCCAGGCGGACCGATCCGCTCCAGATCGTTCCCGTGATCACGGTTCCCACGCCGGCGAGCGAAAACGACCGGTCCACCGGCATCCGGAACCGCCCTGCTCCTCGGGCCGCCAGCGGGTTCTCCGCCTCCTGGGCCAGCCGGCGGCGCAGCTCGTCGACCCCCTGTCCGGTGCGGGACGAGACGATGGCTGGCGGGCCGAACTCCACGCACGAGCGGGCCAGTCGCGGCATCAGGTCGGCGATCACCACCTCGGCCCACTCGGCGTCCACCAGATCGGCCTTGGTGAAGACCGGGATCCCGCGCCGAATACGCAACTGCTCGGCCACGGCGAGGTGCTCCTCGGTCTGAGGCCGCATTCCCTCCGTCAGGTCGACCACCAGAAGCAGGAGGTCGATCCCCGTTGCCCCGGCGACCATGGTTCGAACGAGGTCTTCATGACCGGGAACGTCGACGATCCCCACCGGTGCCCGACCCGGGAGCTCCAGCGGCGCAAAGTTGAGGTCGATCGTTATGCCCCGGCGCCGCTCCTCGGCGAGGCGATCCATCGCCCGGCCGGTGAGGGCGGTGACGAGGGTCGACTTGCCGTGGTCGATATGACCCGCGGTGCCGACGATCATGCGGGCCGCCGTTCCCACCCGGCCCGCCAGAACGCCAGGGCTGGCAGATCGCTACCTTCGGCCAGGTGGTGGCGGATGAACCGGTCGAGCAGCCGCCGGTGGGCCGCGAGATGGGGCTGGTCGAGCAGGGGGAGGTCGCCGTTCCCGTCGACCAGGATGCCCAGGTCCACGCGATCGGCCGCCGACAGGCGCGCGGACTCGATCCCTCGGGCGCAGGACGGACACAGGACCCCGCCGAGCACTGCCGAGAAGGCTGCGGCCTGGCCTGGCGGCACCGCGTTTCCCTCCCGGACACAGCGGTCCAGGCTGGGGGAAAACCCGAGCTGTCCAACCAGACCCCACAGGGTACGGAGGCCGAGAACCGGTACCACGTCCACCGGTGCGGTTTCAAGGAGGTCCAGTGACCGGCGAAGGAACAGGTAGGTCTCGGGCGGGCCGGGCGCGGTGCCACAGCGGAGCATCACTTCGGCAAGGGCGGAGGCCGCCGCGTAGCGGTCGATGCTGGCGGCGAGGGCGGTGGGCAGGGACCGCAGGTCGAACGCCACCAGCGTGTGCAGATCGGAATGGCGCGCTGGGAGGATGGTGGCCGCCCCCTCGCTCAGCACCTGGAGGGCGGCGCCGAACCGGCTCCGTGGACGCCGCGCACCCTTGGCAATCACGCTTACCACGCCAAGATCCCGGGTGGCCAGGCGCGCGATCCTCGAGGTCTCGCCGTAGGCCAGGGTCGAGAGAACGGTGGCCGGCGTCTCGACAGGCGGCATGGCCCGGACCGATCGATCTACTGCTCGGTCACCGCCGGCAGCAGCACGATCACCGCGGCGGTGGGGCACTCGCCCAGGATCAGGCTCCGGGCTTCGGTCAGATCGGCGCGGAAGAGCCGCAGCCGCCCCAGGGCGCCGGGGCCGCACCCGCCGGCCTCGATGGCGTAGACCCGGCCGTGGGAGTCGACCGCAGCCGCGACATTATCGCTCACCGCCACCCCGCTGCCCGCACCCCGAACCACCCGCCTGGTGCGGGTGTTGAATTCCATCAGGCCGTCGCGGGGGGAGGCGACAAACAGCCGTTCCCGGCCGTCCGACGCGATCCCGACCGGAACGAACCCGAAGCCGCCAAAGCTCCCCACCTCCTCCCGGCGAACCGGATCCACGATCGTCAGGCGGCCGGGCTCCTCGTCCGACACGCTGCCGGTATGCACCACATAGACCAACCCATCGCCGCCCAGCTCAGCCGCCCGCGGCTGGCCCGAGCTGGGCAGCGGAATCGAATCGCGACCGGTGGACCGTGCGTTGGTGACCGGATCCACCACGGTGATCCAGCCCGGGCCCAGCGGGCAGAACGGCCCATCGTCGCACGGGCCCAGGTTGGCGTTGATGACGAACAGTCGGCCCCGGGTGAGCACGACATCGACCGGATACTGACCCACCGCGACGCTGGCCGTATCGCCGGACACGAGGTCGACCCGAAGCAGGGCGTTCCGCCCCGGGAGCGTGGCGTGCGCGACCGATTCCGATACCAGCGTGAGTCCCCCGGGACGCGACCCTGCCTCCAGCAGAAACGTCCGCTTGAGCCGCTCGGTGACCAAGTCGACGAGGTAGAGCGCGTCTCCCTCGCCGCCCGCCACCAGCGCCGTCCCTGCTCTCGCGGACACGTGCGTCGATCGTCCAGCGCCCCCCAGCGGAATCCGGCGGGTGGGGCGAAGGGAGTCGATCGGGATCAGGCTCAGGGAGTTGTCGCCGCCGTTGACCACCAGCAGCAGTTCGCTTGGCGGGGGCGAGGGTGCGGTCGTGGGGGCGCAGGCCCCCGCCAGAAGGCCGGTCAGCAGCAGGAGGACGCCACGGGGCACCAGCGACATCACCCGGGAACAATACCCGGCCGCCGCAGGCCGCAGCAACTTCCGCCCGGCATTGGGCGCCTCAGCGGCGACGCCGTTCGGGAACGACCTGCGGCCCGCCTTCGGGAGCATCGGTCAGAAGGATCGGCCATCCGAACACCGCCGACAGGCGTTCGGCTTCCATGACCTCGGCGGGGGCGCCCCTGGCCATGGCAACGCCCCCGGCCAGCAACAGCATCTCGTCCGCGAACCGGGCCGCGACGTTCAGGTGGTGGGTGATCACGATGCCACCCAGGCCCTCGTCGACCAGCTGACGCACCAACTCGAACAGCTCCATCTCGTGTCCAAGGTCCAGCGATGCGGTCGGCTCGTCGAGCAGCAGGAAGCGCGGCTCCTGAGCCAGCGCCCGCGCCACCCGGACCCGCTGCCATTCGCCGCCGGACAGCGTATCGATGCGGCGGTCCCTGAGGTAGGTCACGTCGCACCGGGCCATGGCCGTTTCGACGATGGCCCGATCGAGCGCTCCGGGCGGCGCCAGGGGGCCAAGCCAGGGGTACCGGCCGAACATCACCACATCCTCCGCGCGCCACGCGAAGGGGTATTCCTCCCGCTGGGACACCACGCCAACCAGGCGCGCCCGGAGATCGGGCCGCCAGTTCCGGACCGGGCGTCCTTCGAGGGTCACCTGGCCGCCGGCGACGGGAACGGAACCGAGCAACGCCCGAAGCAGGCTGGTCTTGCCGGATCCGTTCGGACCCACGACCGCGAGAAGGTGCCGCGGGCGAACCGCCGCGGACACCTCGCGGATCGCCGGGCCGGTCGAGCCCGGGTAGCGCACCGTGATCGCCTGGGCCTCCAGCATCAGGCCAGACTCCGGCGCAGCAACCAGGCGAACACCGGCACCCCGACCAGGGCAGTGACCGCTCCCACGGGCAGTTCCGCGGGGCGGACCACCGTGCGCGCCACGGTATCGGCCAGCACCAGCAGGCTGCCGCTAGCCAGAAACACGGCCGGCAAGAGCCTCCGGTGGATCGGTCCGACCCAGCCCCGCATGGCGTGGGGAGCCACCAGGCCGACGAACCCGATCATCCCGCTCACCGCCACACTGGCTGCGGTCAGCAAGGCCGTGGTCACGAAGACCACCCGCTTGGTGCGCTCGACGTCGGCTCCGAGCGCATGGGCGGGCTCATCACCGAGCGACAGGAGGTCGAGACTCCGGGCAGTCGATCCGAGCACCAGCAGCGGCGGCAGGGTGTAGACGGCGAACGCCTGGGCGGTCGGCCAGCTCGCCCCGCCGAACCCTCCCAGCAGCCAGAGAAACGCGTTCCGAAGCCTGGGGGCGTCTGACTGGGTGAGCAGGGCGGTCATGATCGCCTGGCAGAAGGCGGCGATCACCACGCCCGCGAGGATCAGGGCCCGCGGTTCCAGGCGTCCGCCGGCCATCAGGCCCAACCGGAATACGGCACTCGACGCGACCAGTGCCCCGCCGAAGGCCGCCGCCGGGAGCACCCAGGCGCCATCCACTCCCAGCGCGATGGTGACGACCGCGGCGAGGCCCGCCCCCCCCGAGATGCCCAGCAGGTACGGCTCGGCCAACGGATTCCGGACCAGCGCCTGAAGGGATGCTCCCGAGACCCCCAGCGCGCCGCCCACCAGAAAGGCCAGCACCGCTCGCGGCAGCCGAAGCTCCCGGAGGATCGCAGCGCCGGGTTGGCTCGGGTCGACCAGCCCCGCCGCCAGATCCGACAGCGGAATCGGCACGGGCCCCACCGCCAACGCCAGCAGGAGCACCGCCACTGCGGTCCCCAGCAGGACTCCGAATCGAAGAGTCATCGCCTCGCCAGGAGCCCGGCCAGCGTCGCGACCGCGCCCGCAACCCGCGGGCTGGGCCGGCTGAACTCGGAGCCCGCTACCCGCAGGAAGCGTCGCTCGCGCACCGCCGCCACCACCTGCCACTCCGGCCGGTCGGCCCATTCGGGGTCGGTCTCACCCACCACCAGGACATGATCGGGGTCGCGCTCCGCAACAACCTCCAGGCTCACGGGGAACGAGGCACGACCCTCATCGTCGAAGAGGTTGCGGCCGCCGGCCCGGGCAACGATCTCGCTCAGGAAGCTGCCGCCGCCGAGCGCGATGGGCGGCTGGCTCCAGGCGAGGAGCAGAACGGAAGGCGGGTGCGCCCGATGGATCGAGACGCTGTCGAGCGCACTGGTGAACGCCGCCACCAGGCTGTCCGCCGCCGCCTCCCGGCCGGTGGCCCGACCCAGCAGGAGCGTAACCCGCCTCAGATCCGCCAGGCGGTCGGTGGCGACCTCGAGCACCGGGATCCCCAGCTCGCGCAGCCGCTCCGCAGCCGGCCGGTTGGCGGGGGAGCGGTAGGCCACCACGAGGTCGGGCCGGCGCCCCACCACCGCTTCGACACTCGGCTGCATCCCATCGCCAACGTTGGGCACCAGGCGGACGCTGTCAGGCCAGTCGCACCAGCGCGTCCGGCCCACGAGGTCCGGGCCAGCGCCAATCGCGAAGAGCACTTCCGTGGCGGCCGGAATCAGCGAAACGACGCGTCGGGCGGGTGCCGCGAGGACGGTCCGGTGGCCGCCATCGTCGGTCAGGACGAGAGGCCCTCGGGGCGTGTCGGCCGGAACGCACCCGAGCAGCATGGACAGCAGGAGAATCCGGAGACGCGCCACTTCCTCCCCCTCGGGATTCGAAGCGTGGCAATCGGACCGCAGAGGTCTCCTGGCTCCGGGACTCCGCTCGCCTTCCCGGGCCCCCACGGGCCCAGTGGCGTCGATTGAGCGGAGCTGCTCTTCCCGTGACAGTGGCGGGGCCGCGCCGGATTCGCACCGGCTTCCGGGATCTGCGATACTCTGGCGGCCGGTGGTGGCACCGGCCGACGTGAGGCGAACTTAGGAGCGAGGGGGGCGAGCGGCAAGAGCCTGGCGCAGTTGCGCCATGAGCCGCTCCCGCTCCGCCTGGTGGGCGGCCATCTCGGCCGAGTCCGGCGGGGGCGCGGCCGCGTCGAGCCGGGCGATCCGGTCAGCAAGCTCTTCTGTCCCCGGCAACGGCTCCGACCGCGGTGCGATCCCGCGTCGCCGGCGAGCCGCGACCGCCGTCGCGACGCCGATCGCCACGCCGAGGCCGGTCACCAGCAGCCCCACCAGCAGGCCGGGCGAGGCGCCCACCCCGGGGAACCGGATCGTCAGCCGGTCCCCCGGCCCGCTCCGCCGCCACCGATGAAACGATCGGCCCTGGAAGTTCTGCGTATCTCCCGGCGCCCAGCCGGCCGACCGGACCCGCGCCGCGGACTCCTCCAGAAACACCTCCACCGAGTCTCGAGCATCGAGCGGCAGGTCGAGCATGGCGGCGCCTGCCGGCAGTTCGTACTGGAGCAGGAGCTCCTTTTCGCCAGGGGCAATCGGCGCGAAGACGAACACGCTGTCGTTGCGGAATGCCACCGCGTCCGGGGAGAACTGCGAGAACCGGGCGTCGCCAAGACCGGGGTTGGCCACCCGCCGCGGCAGCCGGGCGCTCCACGTCGGATCGAGGGAATCCCGACCCACGCGGGTGCGAACCCCGTCGTTGGCCACGCTGAGCCAGTCGACGACGGTCCGCCTGCCGCCGGCGTCGGGCCCGCTGACGACCAGGGTCCGGCTTCGCGTGCCGGTTGGTACCGTTGCCGAGGTGTCGAAGACGATCAGGTCGACTGGCCCGACAGGCCCGGGGCGCCCGGCGGGCACGGGAGCTGAGAAATACTCGATCTCCGCGAATCTGGTGCTGAGGAGGTAGCTCGCCGTGGTGTCTGCCGGGAACCGGAAGATGAACCGGCCCCGGCTGTCGGTACGGGTCGAGTCGTACGGGCCCTGGGTGGCGATTCCGACCCGGTGGAGCACCACCCGGGCCCCTGGCACGGCCACGGTATCGACCGACCGGGCCAACCGCACCGCGCCCTCCATCTGCACCTGGGCCGCCAGCGGGCCGGCGAACGCAAGACCGGCGGCCACGAGCCGCAGCGGTCTCACGGCTGGAAGCGCCCGAGGTCCTGCGGGTCCAGCTTGGAGAGGAATCGCTTGAGGGCCTGGGGATCTCCCCCGGGGGGCGGCTCGCCGCTGGTCCCGTCCTCCGGGCCGTTTCGCTCGAGGAGATCCTCGTTCACGAAGATCGGCGCGTCGGCCCGAAGGGCCAGCGCGATGCTGTCCGACGGCCGGGCATCCAGCTCGAAGAGGCGGCCCTCGCGCTCGACCAAGAGCTCGGCCAGGTAGGTGCTCTCCCGGAGCTGGGTAATCGCCACCCGGCGGAGCTCCCCGCCCAGGCCGATGAGCAGCTGTTTGAGCAGGTCGTGGGTCATTGGCCGGGCCGCCTTCTCGCCCCGCATTTCCATCGCGATGGCGTTGGCCTCGGGCGCGCCGATCCAGATCGGAAGCGTTCGGTCCCCGCCCTCTTCCCGCAGGATCACCACCGGGGTGTTGGTGGAGCGATCCAGCCCGAGGTGGGCGACGGTCATCCGAATCACGGGACCCCGGTCAGACCTTGGCCGCCGTGAGGAGGTCGCGGACCCGGTTGGTGCGTTCCCAGGGGAAGAGTTCCACCCGCTTCCGCCCCACGCGGATCCACCGGGGCCGGCGCCCGAAGTGCCCGTACGCGGCGGTGGGCCGGTAGATCGGCCGGCGCAGCTTGAGTGCCGTCGCGATCCCGGCCGGGGTGAGGTCGAACACCTCGGTTACGACCCGCTCCAGCTGCCGGTCGGGGATGACGCCGGTGCCGAAGGTATCCACCAGCACCGAGACCGGCTCGGCCACGCCGATGGCGTAGGCCACCTGCACCTCGCAGCGGGTCGCCAGCCGAGCCTCCACGATGTTCTTGGCCACCCAGCGGACCGCATAGGTGGCCGATCGGTCGACCTTGGACGGGTCCTTGCCGCTGAACGCTCCGCCACCGTGCCGCGCCATGCCGCCGTAGGTGTCGACGATGATCTTCCGGCCGGTGAGCCCCGCGTCGCCGTGCGGGCCTCCCACCACGAACCGCCCGGTGGGATTGATCAGGTAGGTGACGTTGCGGGACCCGAACCCGTGCTGCTCCAGGACCGGCTTGATCACCTCCCGAACCATCGCGTCGCGGATCGCCCGGTGCGAGAGGGTTCGGCGACCCACCCGTTCGGCGTGCTGGGTCGATACCACCACGGTCCGCACTGCCACGGGGCGGTCGCCTTCATACTCCACCGACACCTGCGACTTGCCATCGGGCCGAAGCCAGTCGATCCGCTCCAGCCCCTGGCTCCCCTTCCGGACTGCCGCCAGGCGTTCGGCGATCCGATGAGCGAGAATGATCGGCAGGGGCATTCGTTCCCGGGTCTCCCGGGTGGCGTAGCCGAACATCATGCCCTGATCGCCGGCCCCCTGCTGCTTCCGCCGGCTGGCATTCACTCCGACGGCGATGTCGGGACTCTGCCGGTCGATCGAGGTCAGCACCGCGCAGGTTCGACTGTCGAACCCGAACGACGCATCGGTGTAGCCGATTTCCTGCACCGTCTGGCGCACGATGTCGGGGATGTGGACGTAGGTGCTGGTGGTGATCTCGCCCGCCACCACGGCCATGCCCGTGGTCACCAGGGTCTCGCACGCCACCCGGGCATCGGCGTCCTTGGCCAGGATCGCATCGAGGACCGCGTCGGAGATCTGGTCGGCCACCTTGTCGGGGTGACCCTCGGTGACCGATTCGGAGGTGAATACGTGCCGCTTCGGGCGGGCCATGTCGTTGCCTGGGATGAGGTTAAGGCCTATCGGCCGAGCTGCAAGCTAGCGCCCGAGATCCGCCCCGGCAACGCCGCTTCCCGATCGATCAAGCGGATATCCACGAAGGGGCGCGCCGCGTCGCGGACCAGGTCGGGAATCTGCTCCGCCGAGATGGCGGCCAGCGCCGCCTCGGCGGCGCTCCGACACGCCGCCATCGGCACTTTCCGTACCAGCCACTTGACCAGTGGCAGCGCCGGGGGCGATACGCTCAGCGTACTGAAGCCGAGCCCGAGGAGCAGGAGCGCGCTCAGCGGGTCGGACGCCATCTCGCCGCACACGCTCACCTCGATGCCCGCCGAGGTTCCGGCCTCCACCACCGCCCGGAGCTGTCGCAGCAGCGCGGGGTCGTGGGGATGGAACCGATCCGCCAGGTGGGCGCTGCCCCGATCGACGGCGAGGGTGTACTGTGTCAGGTCGTTGGTGCCGACACTGAAGAAACTACTCACCGCGGCCAGGCGATCGGCCAGCACGACCGCCGCGGGCGTCTCCACCATCACGCCCACCGGTACCTCCCCGGCGGCCCGGACCCCGGCGCGGGCGAGGTCGTGGGCCTCCTGCGCCAGCATCTCACGGGCGGCGAGCACCTCGCTCACCCGGGTGACCAGGGGCAGCATCACCCGGATCTGCCGGTCGGCGGCCACGCGGAGGATGGCCCGCAACTGGGGCCGGAAGATCTCGGGTCGGTCCAGGCACACGCGAATCGATCGCCAGCCCAGAAACGGGTTGGCCTCGGGCGGGGCGTCGAACGCCACCGGGAACTTGTCGCCCCCCAGATCGTAGGTGCGGATCACGACAGGCTGCCCCGGGAAAGCCGCCGTCACCCGCCGGAAGTACTCGTACTGCTCATCTTCGCTCGGCAGCTGGGCCCGGCCCATGACCATGAACTCGGTGCGAAGGAGGCCCACACCCTGCGCCCCGTGCCGGGCAGCCGCCTCGATCTCGTCGGGCAGATCCACATTACCCATCAGGGTCACGGGGTGGCCGTCCGGGGTGACCGACGGCTCGGTCACCGCGCCCTCGAGCTCCAGCTCCAGCTTGTGACGCCTGGTGGCCTGGGTTCGCGCCTGCTCCAGCTCGGCGCGCGTCGGCTCGAGGACCACGGTGCCACTCTGCCCGTCGAGCAGCAGCATCGTCCCCGGCCGGATTCGGTCCACCGCGCCGGTGGCGCCCATCACGGCCGGGATGCCCAGGGAGTGCGCCAGGATCGCCGCGTGCGAGGTCCGGGTCCCTTCCTCGCTCACCAGGCCGAGGAGCTGGTCGCGATCGAGCTGCACCGTAATCCCCGGCGAGAGCTCGTGGGCCACCACGATCACGTGGCGGTGCTCGGCCAGGATCACGGCCTCCTCGTCGGGGCGACCGGTGAGCTGCCGGAGGACCCGGATCTGGACCGCCGAAAGGTCGGCCAGGCGCTCGCGGAGCCGCAGGTTGGCGGTATTCGACCAGGCCACCCTGAGTTCCAGCGCCTTGAACTCGAACGCCGTCTCGGCGCTCAGGTTGTTCTGCCGGATCAACTGCTCCACGCTGGCGAGAAAATCCTGATCCTGGACCATCAGGATCTGGGCCTCGAAGATCCGCGATTCCTCCAGCCCGGCCGACTGGAGGACCTTCTCCCGGAGCCCGTTGAGGTAGGCCGCCACCGAGTGGACGGCGTCGTGCAGCCGCCTGATCTCGCCCTCGACCTCGTCCGGCTGGACCGAGCGATCCGGCACATCCGGAAACCGCCATTCCAGGACCACCGCCGGGGCGTAGGCCAGTCCCGGCGAGACGCCGATGCCGCGAATGACCCGGTCCATCATCCTTCTCCAAATCCGGACGCGATCAGCTCCGCCAGGGCGGCCACCGCGGCCTCTTCGTCCTCGCCATCGGCCCTGATCCGCACCGTCGCCCCACACTCCGCAGCCAGCATCATCACCCCCATGATGCTCTTGGCGTTCACCGGCGAGTCGTCCCGCACCAGCTCGATATGACTCGAAAAGCTGGCGGCGAGGCGGACCAGCTGCGCGGCCGGCCGGGCGTGGAGCCCCAGCGGGTTGACGATCGTGGCGACGCGCTCGGTCATCCGAGCCCCCAGTGCCAGAGAACCAGGAGCCCCATCACCACCAGGGTCACCCGGCGGGGCGTCGGAACCCGTCGGCGAAGGAGCCCGGTACCGACCCCTGCCGCGACACCGATCATCCCGGCAAACCAGACCGCCGGGAGGCCCGCTTCCGCGTACCAGGCGACGAGCAGCGGGAGGGCCCCGCCGACCGTCAGACCGGCCAGGTATCCGACGCGCCGAACCTGGTCGGGGAGTCCGGAGTCCCTGAGCACCCGGCCCACGTCGAGGCCGCTGGCGAGGCCCAGGCGGAGTCCCCAGGCGGTGATGGCCAGTCGCACCACCAGGTACAGGACCAGGCCCACCCCCACCGGAAGCACCCCGCCGCCCAGCGCAACGCCCAGCAGCAGCGCCCCCACCACCGCCGGGACGACGCCGATCCAGAACAGCTGATCGCCCAGTGCCCCAAGGGGCCCGGCCAGCGTCGTTCGGAGACGACGAATCTCGGCCGCGTCGGCTCCGTCGAGCTCGCCCCGGGCCGCCGCGCCCACCGCCACGCCCGCGAGGTAGGGGTGGGCGTTGAAGTACTCCACCGCGCGGGCGACGGCAGCGCGATACCGGGAAGGCTCGTCGCGCAGGGGTTCGAGGAGTGGGAGCGATGCAAAGCCGACCCCGATCCCCTGCATCCGCTCGTAGGTCCAGGAAGCCTGAAGGACCAGCAGGCGGCGCAACGCTGCGCGAGCGGCCCGGGTCATGCCAGCACCCCGAGGACCCCAAGCCCGAACCCGACGGCGGCCCATCGAGCCCGGCCGCCGGTCCGCGCCGAGACCACGGCGCCATGCACTGCGGCCCAGACACCGCCGCCCACCGCCACGGCGGTGAGCCATCGACCCAGCTCGACGTCGGGTCTGATCCCGCCGGCACGGAGGGCAAGGGCGAGCCCCAGCGCCAGCACCGCCAGTCCCACGCTCCGGGCCAGATCGTGCCCGAGGCAGGTCAGCTGAAGCCGGTTCACCACCGCGGCGTCGCCCTGGGCGAGGGCGACGGCCCGCCGCTCGACCGCCCTGGCGTTCCAGCGCCGTCCCAGCGGAATCGTGCTCCCCGCTGCCATGCTGAGGAGCAGGCCGAAACCCGCCGCGGTACCCAGCGAGGCCGGCCAGGCGGTTCCGGAGGCGTACGTCACCGCGCCCACGACCGCCGCCCCGAAATCGGGATAGCGGGCTGCGCCCACCGGCACCACGTCGAGAGCAAAGAGTTCCAGGACCGCGCCCACGCGAAGCCCGGTCTCCACGTCGCCCAGCAGGAGCCCGCTGCCGGCGCCCACGACCAGCGGCCGCGAAAGCAGACCCTGGAGCAGGCTCACCAGGTCGAGCCCGGCCAGGACCGCAAGGAGGACGAGGCCAATCACAATCGCCGGGGTCATGGGTGGGCCTTCCAGTTCGCCAGCGGCACGGGCCTGGTGTCGGGAAGGTCTTGCGCGGTCACGGCCACGCCGAGCGCCTCCAGCCGGCCGAGCTGCTCCATCTCGTCCGGCGAGGCATAGACGTACCTCAAGTACTCCCGACGCCCGGCGCCGTCGTGGAGCCCCCCGACGTTGACCGCACGCACCAGGTCCGGCCGGGCGCTGGCCACCGCCGCCATGGCGGAGACCGACCCGGCGAGCAGCAGCACCCGCTCCCGTCCCGCCGCCAGCTCGGCCACCCGCTCGGCGGCGCCTCGCTGGGGCAGGAACTCCACGGCCATCGGCTGGGGTACGGCCATCCGGTACAGCTCCTGGTCGACCTCGCTTCCGGCCACCTGATCATCAATCAGGACGATTCGGTCGATCCTGAGGGGCCGGCCCCACCCGACCACCACCTGTCCGTGGATCAGCCGATCGTCGATCCGGCAGACCACCAGCGTCATCCGCGCACGAGGATCGCTCGACTGCCGGTCTCGGCCGCCCGCTCGGCGGCCGTTTCGATCGGCAGGTCGCGATGGAAGACGAAGTCGAGCAGCATCGCCAGATTGACTCCGGTGACGACTCGCACCTGCGGCAGCCCGGCCAGCCGCCGGGCTGCCGCGAAGAGGCAGGACCCGCTCGGCATGTCCACGAACACCAGGGTGGGCCCGTCCCCCACAGCCTCCAGGATTCGTTGCTCGAGCCGGCCACGGTCACAATCGAGATTCGAGACCGGCACCAGCGCCCCGCGAATGCCGCTGATCTCCTCGACCGAGCCGACCAGCGCCGCCGCCAGGGCCCCGTGTCCCACCACCACGCCGTGCAGCATCGGCATGGTCACTCGAAGTCCTCCCGGAGGTATTCCCGCAGGCCCCGCTGCTCCTTCATCCGGCGAATCAGTCGCTCGTTGAACGCGGCCGCGGTGTCGACTCCGGTCATCCGCAGGAGGTGATTCATGGCTACCACCTCGGAGATCACCGTCAGGTTCTTCCCCGGATTGAGCGGGACGATCATCTTCGGGAGCGTCACGTCGAGCACCCGGGTCTCCTGACGCTTGAGTCCCGTCCGGTCGGCGTCCATCGCCTTGTCCCAGTCGACCAGCTCCACCACCACCTCGATCCGCTTCTGCTGGCGCACGGCGCGCACCCCGAACAGCGCCGGGATGTCGATCAGACCCACCCCCCGGATCTCCATGTGATGGGCGGCCATCTCGTGGCCCTGGCCAATCAGCACGTCGGTGCCCCGCCGGGTAACGATGACCACGTCGTCGGCCACCAGCCGGTGGCCTCGTTCCACCAGATCGAGCACGCACTCGCTCTTGCCGATCCCGCTTCGGCCGACAAACAGCAGCCCGACGCCGTACACGTCGGCGAGGGAGGCGTGAACGGTGGTCCGGGGCGCGAACGCCTCCTCGAGGATCGGCTTGATCCGTCGGTAGAACTCCGCCGTCTTGTGCTCGGTTCGAAGCACCGGCACGCCGCGCTCGCGCGCCAGCTCCAGCAGCGGCTCCGGCGGCGCCTGGGCCTTGGTGATGAACACGCAGGGCGGGTCGTAGCTGAAGAAGGCGGCGAGGGTGTTCCGGCGCTCGGCGTCAGGCAGGCCGGCGAGATAGCTGATCTCGGTTTCGCCCAGGACATGGAGCCGGTGCGGTACGAACCGTCCGGTGTATCCCGCCAGCACCAGCCCCGGGCTCGCGATGTCCGGGTCGGACAGCACGCGGTCGAGGCCGACCTCGCCGGTGAGCGAGGTCAGTTGGAGAAACTCCCCCTGCCGGGAGAGCAGGTCGCGGGGGCGGAGGCTCACGGCCCGGGCGGGGCCGACCGGCGCTCGCGCCGGGCGCCGGCTCCGTTCCTTTCGAGCTGGCGGCGAATCTTTTCCTCGGCTCGATCCAGGGCGGAGCGGTGGTCGACGCCGTCTCCCTTCCCCACCAGGATCACGCCGCCCCGAACATGCAGCCGGATCTCGGCCGTATGGGCGGTGGCTTCCTGATCGAATACGACGGTGCTCTCGAGAGCATGCGGCGACAGTTGCCCCAACCGTTCCATCACCAGCCCGGCCCGGGCCCGGAGGTCGTCGGAGATCTCGGTATGGCGAACGCTGATCGTGGTGCGCATCGACTTCCTCGACAGGGATACGGGCTCAGGGGGCCGCGGCCGCGCCCGCGATGACCCGCTCCAGGTGGGCGGCCGTCGCGTCGGCCGCGTCGTCCCAACTCCAGGCCTCCGCCAGCCGCCGCGCCGCCTGGCCCAGAGCCGCCACCCGGTCCGGGTTCGCGGCCAGTTCGAGCATTCGGCGTGCCAGCGGGCCCGGATCGCCATGGGGCACCAGGTACCCCGTCTCGCCGTGGCGGACCGAGTCGCGGAGCCCCGGACTGTCGGAGGCGACCGACGGCGTCCCACACCCGGCTGCCTCCATCACCGTGATGCCCCAGCCTTCCTTGGGCGACGGGAACAGGTTCGCCCAGGTCGTCCGGAGCAGCTCGAGCTTCCGCTCCTCGCCGACGAATCCGTGGAACCGCACCGCACCGGAGAGGCCCAGGCGCTCGGCCAGCCGTTCCAGCCGCGCTCGATCCGGGCCGCTGCCGGCAATATCGAGCGTCAGATCGGGCCGCTCCCGCCGGGCCAGTGCCAGCGCCCGCACCGCCAGGTCCACTCCCTTGTACCGGCGGAGTCGGCCCACATATAAGAAGGCGGGCGGCTGGACCCGGTCAAGAGCAGGATCGGGAGCAAAGCGCCTCGCGTCGATCCCGGGGTGGATGACCTCGATCCGGTCCCGTGGCACCCCCCGGGCCACCAGGTCGTCGCGGGTGCTTTCGCTGATGGCCTGAAACGCCGCTCGACGGTAGGCGCGGGGAATGAGCCGTTCTGCCGCGACGACCGTGGCTGCCATGGGCCAGGCCGCTTCGGCGAAGGCCGTGGTTCCGAAGAGATGGGGTACGATCACCACGATCGGAAGCCGGGTCACGCTGGCCAGGTAGAGCGGCAGCTTGTTGACGTCCTCCACCAGAACGTCGTACCGATCGGCCGCCAGGGCCCGCCGTACGGCTCGCCGGCCCACCAGCGCAAAGCTGTGCCGACCTCCGTGGCGCTCCACCTCGATACCCGCCACCCGCGCCCGCCGGGCGGCCCCGGGCCACCCCGAGCACACCAGCCTCACCCCGTGGCCCCGGCGCGCCAGCCGCCCGAACAGCTCGAAGAGGTGGATCTCGGCGCCGCCGGCGTGCGGGTTCTCGAGATCCTGCCAGTTGACGAGCAGAATGTTCACAGGCGGCCAAGATCCCGCGCGACGCGGTCGAGCACCCCGTTGATGAACCGGGGCGATTCGGACGTCCCAAAGCGGTGGGCAAGCCAGAGCGCCTGGTCGAGCACGACCCGGGCCGGGGCCGCGCCGCGGCTCAACTCCCACGTGGCGAGTCGCAGAATGTTCCGGTCGATGACGGCCAGCCGCTCCAGTCGCCAGTGCTCCGTCGCCCGCCGGACCTGCTCGTCCAGCCGGCCGCGCTCCGCCACCACGCCGATTGCCATCGCTTCGGCCAGATCGAGCACGGTGGGCTCGGGCCCCACCATCCGGGCCACACCAGGCACCAGGTCGGCGACGTCGCGGCCGGTGGTCTCCCAGGCATAGAGCAGCTGGAGCGCCCGGGCGCGGGCCCGGGTCTCAGCGCGGAGCATTCCGCATCTGGGCCAGCAGATCCGCGGTCCGGAGCGCGGCCTCCGCCGCCTCGAAGCCCTTGTTCCCCTGGCTCCCCCCAGCCCGCTCGACCGCTTGAGCCAGGGTGTCCACGGTGAGCAGCCCGAAGCCGACCGGCACGCCGTACCCGGCCGCGGCATCGGCGATCGCCCGCGCGGCCTCGCCGGCGACGAACTCGAAGTGGGGCGTCTCTCCCCGGACCACTGTCCCCAGCGCCACGACGGCGGCGTAGCGACCGGAGCCGGCCGCCGTGGCAGCCACCACGCCGAGTTCGAAGGCGCCGGGAACCCACAGGACGTCCACCGCGTCGTCGCCCAGCCCCGCCTGATCGCAGCAGGCCCGGGCCCCTTCGAGCAGCCTGGTGGTGACCCGCTCGTGGTACCGGCTCACCACCAGCGCCACCCGGCCAACGGGGGCGAGGCGGCCGCTCAATTCGGGCATGGGCGGCGGTCCTTTGGGGTGCGTCGCACCGGCTCAGTGACCAATCAGGTGCCCGAGCAGGTCGCGCTTCGCCGTGAGATAGGCGCGGTTCTGCTCGTTGGCCGGCAGGTCCAGGGGAACCCGCTCCACGATGCTCAGCCCGTAGGCATCCACCCCGACCACCTTCCGCGGATTATTGGTCATCAGCCGAATGCTGGTGAGGCCGAGGTCACGGAGGATCTGGGCCCCGATTCCGTAGTTCCGCAGGTCGGGCGGGAAGCCCAGGCGCTCGTTGGCCTGTACGGTATCGTCACCGCAGTCCTGGAGCGCGTAAGCCCGGAGTTTGTTGAGCAGGCCGATCCCCCGCCCTTCCTGGTCCAGATAGACGATCACGCCGCGCCCCGCCTCGATCACCTTGGCCATCGCGGCCTCCAGCTGTTCCCCGCAATCGCACCGTTGGGAACGAAAGACATCCCCCGTCAGGCATTTCGAATGCATCCGCACCAGGACGTCGGCCTGGCCGGCCACGTCCCCGTGCACCAGCGCCACGTGCTCGGCCTGGTCGACGTCGTTACGGTAGCCCACGATCCGGAACTCACCGGCCCGGGTGGGTAGCCTGGCCTCCGCGACCCGATGGACCAGGCGCTCTGTCCGAAGCCGATAGGCCACCAGCTGAGCCACCGTCACGAAGGTGAGCCGATGGCGCTCGGCCATGGCCGACAGCTCCACCCGGCGGGCCATGGAGCCGTCCGGATTCAGGATCTCGCAGATCACGCCGGCCGGCACCAGGCCGGCCAGGCGGGCCAGATCCACGCTCGCCTCCGTCTGCCCCACCCGCTGGAGGACGCCGCCGGGCCGGGCCCGCAGTGGGAAGACGTGGCCGGGGCGCCGGAGGTCTCCGGGCCGGGTTTCGGGATGGATCGCGACGTGAATGGTGCGGGCACGGTCGGCCGCGGAGATGCCGGTGGTCACGCCGAATCGGCGCTCCGCGTCGATGCTCACCGTGAAGGCCGTGCTCATCTGCTCGGTGTTCTCCTGCGCCATCTGCGGCAGGCCCAGCTGGTCACAGCGTTCCGGCGTGAGGGCCAGACAGATGAGCCCGCGCCCGTGCAGGGTCATGAAATTGATCAGGTCCGGCGTCACCAGTTCGGCCGCGCACACCAGATCGCCCTCGTTCTCCCGGTCCTCATCGTCGGCGACGATGATCAGCTTGCCGTTGCGCAGGTCGTCGATCGCCTGCTCGATGGTCCCGAACGTCATCGCGGTCTCAGCGTCCCGATCGGCCGGTGAGGCGCTGCCGCCGGAGCAGCGCGTGGACGTACTTGCCGATGAGATCGGCCTCCACGTGGACCTGATCGCCGGGCTCCCGGTCGCCCAGGGTGGTGTGAAGGCGGGTGAAGGGGACCAGGGATACCTGAACCGTCCCCCGTCGCGGGATCGCGTTCACGGTGAGGCTCACGCCGTCGACCGTGATCGAGCCAAGCGGAACGGAGACCCGGGAGACGGCGGCCGGCACCGCGAGGTCGAGGAGCACGGCGTCGCCGCGGACCCGGCGGCTGGCGATCCGCGCCACGCCATCGACGTGGCCCTGCACCAGATGCCCCCCCAGCCGGTCGCCTGCCCGGACGGCCCGCTCCAGGTTCACGCGGTCCCCCTTGCCGAGAGCGGCCAGCCGGGTGCGCTCCAGGGTGGTGCCAACGGCCCGGACCCGGAACCATCCCCGGCCCCGCGCGATGACGGTGAGGCAGGCGCCCTGGACCGCGATGCTCTCGCCCAGCGTCACCCCGCGAAACCCCGCCGCGACCTCGAGATCGAGTCCGCCCTCGGACGTCGCCGTCGCGCGCCGCACCCGGCCCACGGCCGTCACGATCCCGGTGAACATCAGCCCCGCTCGAAGATGAGGACGGTATCCTGGCCCAGGCCTTTGCGATCGATCAGCGTCCATCGCTCCGCCTCCAGCAGCGAGGATACCTCGACGCCTCGAACCGCGGGGACGCCCCGATCGCCGAGCCACACCGGGCTCACGATCCAGACAAAGCGGTCGACCAGTCCGCCGCCGAGCAGCGCCCCGGCCAGCCGCCCACCGCCTTCCACCACCATGCTTCGAATGCCGCGGCGCCTGAGCTCGGCCAGACCCTCGGACAGCGACGTCGCCGGCACCACTTCCACCCCCGCGGCCGCCAGCGCGGCCGCGTCCGGACCCGGCGGCCCGACCGCCACCACCGGGATCTCCCGCGCCGTACGCACCAGGGTGGTATCGAGGGAGAGCCGGCGGGACCCGGTGAAGACGACCCGCTGCGGCGGGAGCCGAGGCTCCACGGGCCCCCGCACCGTGAGCGACGGATCGTCCACCTGGGCGGTGCGGCCGCCGACGGCGATCGCATCGTAGCCCGCCCGGTGCCAGTGGACGAAGTCCCTGGCCAGGTCGCCAGAGATCCAGCGGGAATGCCCTGCGGCATCGGCGATCCGGTGGTCCAGCGAGGTCGCGAGCTTCAGCGTGACGAAGGGGCGGTCGGTTCGACGGAGGGAGGCGAAGTAGGGCGCGTTCTGCCGTTCGGCCTCCGCCCGGGCCAGCCCCAGGTCCACTTCGAGGCCCGCTTCCCGGAGAACCCTGGCCCCGCCGCCCGCGCCGGGGGTCGGGTCCGGTGCCGCGACCACCACCCGCCGGATGCCGGCCGCGATGACCTGCGGCACGCAGGCTGGCTGCTTGCCCTCGTGGCGGCAGGGCTCGAGCGTGGTGACCAGGGTGCCGCCCCGGGCCCGGGGCCCCGCCGCCACCAGGGCGACCGTCTCGGCGTGGGGACCGCCGAACTCGCCGTGAAATCCCTCGGAAACCGGCCCATTGGGGCCGAGCACCACGGCCCCCACCAGGGGATTGGGGTGGACCCGTCCCCACCCCCGGTAGGCCAGGTCCAGCGCCCGGCGCATCGCCTGAGCTTCGGTCACGCCTACAGTTTAAACCCGATCCCCACGCCGCCGAAGAAGGTCCCCGATCGGGTATCGTTGGCGCGAAAGACCGTCGCCAGGCCCTGGTCCTTCCCGACCTGGAACCCGGCTTCGAATCCGAGCCGCGCCGGCCCCAGGTTGAGGGCAGCATTGGCCAGCGCCACGAACCGCGTCGCCTTGTGGGTGGAATCCGCCCGGGGGAAAGGCGTCCCCGAAGTCGGGTCGACGTACACCAGGGAGTAGTTGCCGGTCAGGAGGTCGACGCCGCCCCCTCCGGTGACCTCCAGCAGACCCAGGCGCTTCCCCGCCAGCAAGCGGGCGTGGATGGCCGAGATGGACAGGGTATAGGCGTACGTGCTCCCCTTGGCGATGTCGCCGAAGCGAAAGGCCGGCAGATCGCTCTTCCCCAGGTTGAGGCTCACCACGGGCAGGGGCTCACGGGGAGCCATGGCCAGGCGGAGCCCGTACCCGAAGCCCAGTGCCAACGAGCCCAGCGACCGCACCTCGGGTCCGAAGCGGAAGTCGGAAGGGTCGTGCCTGGGGATCGGGAGGATGGTGCCCAGCAGGTCCGCCGAGGCGAGCCCGACTGGCAACTGCCGACGGACCAGTCCGAGGCGGAGATCCACCCTCGCCAGCGCCAGCGGCAACCGCCGGGCGGCCGCCACCGTGTCGCCAGTGCCGTCGTAACGGGACGACGGGACCACGGTACGGATGTGGTTGGCCCGGAGGGTTACCGTGAGGTCGCCGAAGCCCCGGCCACCCGCGGCGGTTCCGAGCACCGGATTGCCGGCTGTCAGCGCCAGCCCACCGGTCGGAACCATCCAGGCAATCGCATCGTACCCGGCCCGGCAGACGCGAGCAGCCTGGTCGGCCCGGGCGTCGCACGGATGGGGGGCGGGGTCTGCCGCCTGCGCGGCCAGGGGCATGGCTCCGGCGGCGACCCCGACCAACTGGACAGCGATTCCGAGTCGCCCGTGCACCCGATGACCTCCCGGCAGCCTAGCCGAATCGTACTCCCCGCGGGCCGGCGCGGATCTCCCCCGCAATCCAGGTGGGAATTCCGACTTCCCGCGCCACCTGACGGACCCGCTCGACCGAGGCCGGCGGAGTCACCACCACGAGCCCCACGCCGAGGTTGAAGACCTGGCGCATCTCGTCCAGCGATACCCCCCCGCCCTCCATCAGAGCGGTAAAGAGCGGCGGCCAGGTCCAGGATGCGGAATCGATGACCGCCTCGGTACCTGGGGGCAAGACGCGGACCAGGTTGCCGGCGATCCCGCCACCGGTGATGTGGGCGATTCCGTGCACCCGATCGATGACCGGAATGACCGCGTGGAAGTAGCTCCGGTGGACCGCCAGCAGCGCCGCTCCCACGGTGAGGCCGGTGCCCGCAAGTGCAGAATTCACCGTCAGTTTCAGTCGCTCGAAGAGGATCTTCCGGGCCAGCGTGTACCCGTTGGTATGGAGCCCCGACGCCTCGTACCCGATGATGACGTCGCCGGGCCGGATCAGATCCCCGTGGAGGGCGGCAGATTCCTCCACCACCCCGACGATGGTGCCGGCCAGGTCGAAATCGCCAGGTGCGTAGAGGTCCGGAAGGGCGGCGGTCTCGCCCCCGGTGAGCGCCATCCCGTGATGCCGGCACCCGCGCGCCACGCCCTCCACCAGGCTGGCGAGCTGTTCCTCGGTGAGCCCGTTGCCGCCGATGTAATCCTGAAACCCGATCGGCCTGGCCCCGTGCACCAGGATGTCGTTGACGCTGTGGTTGACGAGATCCTCGCCCACGGTGTCGTACACCCCGGCCTGCTTCGCCACCAGCACCTTGGTCCCGACGCTGTCGGTGCTCATCACCAGCAGCGGGCGATCGAGTCCCGGCGGGAGCCGCACCATGCCGCCAAACCCGCCCACCGCGCCGCGCGACAGGTCGGTCCGGGTGCCCTCCACGGCCCGCGCGATCCGGGCCTTGGCCGAGTCCAGGCGCCGGAGGTCCACCCCGGCGGCCGCGTACTGGCTGTCGGTCACGGCAGCGGTTCCGCCGCGGGCACGTGGGTCAGGTCCACGAACGCCTGCACCCGCCGCTGGACCGTGTCGAAGCCCACGCCGTCGAATCCCCTGATACCGAAACCCTCGACCGCGAACGAGCCCATCGCGGCCCCATACACCATCGCCCGACGAAGCTGTTCGGGCGCCGTGGAGCCGGCCCGGGCCAGGTAGCCCATGAACCCGCCGGCGAAGGCGTCGCCGGCGCCGGTCGGATCGAACACCTCCTCCAGCGGGTAGGCCGGGACGTAGAACGTGCGCCCGGGTTCCATCAACAGCGCCCCGTACTCGCCCTGCTTGATCACGACGCGCCGGGGCCCGCGGTCGAGGATCCAGCGACCGGCGCGATGCACGTTCCAGTGGCCCGACAGCTCCCGGGCCTCGCTGTCGTTGACGAGCAGAATGTCCACCAGCTTGAGCAGCTCCAGCAACCCGTCGCGGCGGCCCTGGATCCAGTAGTTCATGGTGTCGCACACCACCAGGTCCGGCCGGCGCATCTGCTGCAAGACGCCGAGCTGGAGGGCGGGGTCGATGTTGCCGAGGAACAGGTACTTCGCCTCGCGCCAGCCGTCGGGCAGCCTGGGCTCGAACGCCGCGAACACCCCGAGCCGGGTCTCCAGGGTCTCCCGGCTCTGGAGGTCGTAGCTGTACTTGCCCTTCCACCGGAAGCTCTCGCCCGGCTTGCGCTCCACGCCCTTCCAGTCGATGCCCCGCGCGGCCAGGCGGTCGAGCTCGCCGGTGGGATAGTCATCGCCGATCACCCCCACGACCTGGACCCGGTGCAGCAGCGACGCGGCCACCGAGAAGTACACGGCGGAGCCCCCCAGCGTGTCGGCGGTCTCGCCGAACGGCGTGAAGATCGAGTCAAGGGCGACGCTGCCCACCACCAGAAGACTCATCAGGTCACATCCGGTCCGGGGCCGCCAGGCCAAGGAGGGTGAGCCCGTTTCCGAGTACCACGCGCGCGGCGCGGGCGAGCACCAGTCGGGCTGCCTCGACCTCCGGCGGCTCTCCCAGAACCCTGCAATGGTGGTACCAGCCGTGCGCCGTCCGGGCCAGGTCTTCCAGATAGGCGGTGATCCGGTGGGGCTCCCGCTCGCGAGCCGCGCGCGCCACCGTGGCCGGAAAGCCGGTGAGGGCCTTGAGCAGCTCCAGATCCTGCGCTGCGGGAAGGGCCTCGACCGGAGCGCTGTCGCCCACGTCGTCGGGCGACCGTTCCGCCACCCGGAAGATCCCCGACATCCTCGCGTGCGCCATCTGGACGTAGAAGACGGGGTTCTCTTCGGTTTGCCGGGTGGCAAGCTCGACGTCGAAGATGAACGGCGTGTCGCCCCGCCGCATCAGGAAGAAATAGCGGGCGGCGTCGGTCCCCACCTCGTCGAGCAGGTCGCGCAGCGTCACGAAGGTGCCGGCCCGCTTCGACATCTTCACCTCCTCGGCACCCCGCACCACCTTCACCAGCTGCACCAGCGCCACCTCGAAGGACTCCGCGGGATGGCCGAGCGCCCGCAGCACGGCCCGCATCCGGGGAATGTACCCGTGATGGTCGGCCCCCCAGACGTCGATCAGGTGGTCGAACCCCCGGGCGTACTTGTCGACATGGTACGCGATGTCGGGCACCAGATAGGTATAGGTCCCGTCGCTCTTGCGCAGCACCCGGTCCTTGTCGTCGCCGAACTCGGAGGTTCGCATCCAGAGGGCGCCGTCACGCTCGAACAACAGCCCCCGTTCGCCGAGGAGCGCCAATGTCCGATCGAGCTTGCCGCTGTCGTAGATCGACTGCTCCGAGGTGTAGACATCGAACCGGACCCGGAAATCGGCGAGCAGCTGATCCTGCTCCTTGCGCTGGCTCTCCAGCGCGAAGGCACGACACACCGGCACCGCCTCCCCTTCGGGCCGGTCCGCGAACGCCCGGCCCTCCCGGGCCAGCAGGACCGCAGCCGCCTCGACGAGGTACTCGCCGTGGTACCCACCCTCCGGCACCGGGGCCTCGCGGCCCACCGCCTGCTGCACCCGGGCCCAGAGGCTCCGCGCCACCAGGTCGATCTGAACCCCGGCGTCGTTGATGTAGAACTCCCGGGTGACACGGTGCCCGGTCCACTCCAGCAGCGCGGCGATCGCGTCACCCAGGGCGGCCCCGCGGCCGTGGCCCACGTGCAGTGGGCCGGTCGGATTGGCCGAGACGAATTCCACGTTGACTCGCTGGCCGGCGCCGAAGTCGGAGCGGCCGTAGGCCTCCCCACGCTGGATGATCTCCCGAAGCGCGCCGGCCAGCACGTCCTCGGCCAGCCAGAAGTTGATGAACCCCGGGCCCGCGATCTCGGTCCGCGACACGACTCCGGCGGGGAGCTCCACCAGGTCGAGGACCTGCCGGGCCACCTGCCTGGGGTTCTGGCGAAGCGGCCGGGCCAGCACCATGGCCAGGTTCGTGGCGAGATCGCCGTGCCCCGCGTCGCGGGGCCGCTCGAGCGTGAACTCGGTGTCGGGGGCGCCCAGCCGGACGGCCGCCTCGACCAGGGCGGCCCGAATAGCGTCGCTCACGCCGGGGGCTTCCCCCGCTTCTTGGCCGGCTTCAGTTCGGGCTTGGGCGTGACTGGCGCCGGCTTGGCGGGGTCTCCCTCAGCCGGTTTGGCAGCGGCCTCGGCCGGTGCGGTGGCGGTCTCGGCCTCCTTGCGTGGCCCCTTGCCGTCCTTGCCGTAGTCGGTGATGTAGAAGCCGCTTCCCTTGAAGATCAGGCCCGCGCCACCGGAAATGACCCGACTGGCCCGGCCGCCGCAGACGGGACATCGGGCCCGGGGCTTGTCGCTGATCTTCTGGAACACCTCGAACTGGTGCCCCTTGGCGCACTGATACTCGTAGGTCGGCATGGCTTCGGTCGGGGTGAGCTAAGCAAATACGGCGCAGCAAGTTAGCACCCTGACCCTTATCGCGACAAGCTCCGCCCAGGACCTGAGCCGGTGCCTTCACGATCCGGTGCCGGTCCGGGGTCGCGGCTAGGTCGTCCTTCGGGCCGTTGCCAGGGCGCCGATCCCGACCGCCCGGGCATCGGCGCCCGGGCCGGCAAGGAGGCGGCGGTGGTAGTCGACCTGGCCCAGGTGGTAGGCGAAGTGGGCGGCCAGGTGGAGGAGAAAGTCTCCGGTGCCGACCTGGAACCCGCCCACCGCCTCGGGAAACGGGGCCTCGAGGTCGATGGCCCGGCCGCTGCCTAACGTGGTGCGGACCGCGGCTTCGGCCGCGTCCAACCCGGCGAGGAGTTCCGCCCGGGGCACGTCCCGGCGGGCAAACTCCGCCGGCCGGTCGCGACGGTAACCGGATCCGCCCAGCACCGCGCCGAGGTAGTGCTGGAGATTGCCGGCGAGGTGCAGGGCCAGCGTACCCGAGGAGTTGGGAACCCCGGGGGCGGTCCGCCAGAGGTCCCGCTCGTCGGCATAGGCCTCGAGCTCCCGGCGCAGGGTGGCCAGGTCGCGGAGCAGAATGGACTCCAGCCAGGTCGTGAACATCGCCCCTCCCGGGTCAGGCCAGCGATTCCAGCGTGGTCCGGTCTACCGTGTGCCCGGCCGCGAAGCGTCGCACCTCCACCGGAAGCCCCAGGCCCTCGAGCCGGGCAGCCTCGGCCCGGACCTGATCCGCGGTAATGAACTGGTCCCGGTCCCCGACCGCCACCACCAGCGGTGCGCCGCGAAGGTTGCTCCTGAGCCGGTCGACATCGAGATCGGGGGGCACGGTGCCACCCCACAGCACCAGGCGGCTCACGCCGTGGTGGCCGAAGGCCACCCACCGACAGGCCGTGGCGCATCCTTGCGAGAAGCCATGGACTTCGAGCCGCGGGCTTGGCGGGAGAATCCCCAGGACCTCGTCGGCCACCTGGTCGAGGTAGCGGACGTAGTCCTCGATCTCCGCTTCCCGGTCCTCGCGGGTCATCCAGGAGGCGCCGACCCGTCGGGCCTGGTGTTCCTCGAAATAGGCGCGCGACAGCGCTTCCGGGGCCACGATCAGCCGCCCGGGACGAAGGGCGGGCTCGAACCACCGGAGGAAGCCGCTCGCGAGCTGGCTGTACCCATGGAGAACCAGCCAGACCTCCTGCGCTCCCCGCTCGTCGCCGGCCACGGCGTAGCGGGCCGTCCGGGTCACCTGGAGGTGGTGGACCGGATACTGGAATCGGGTGGGCTCGGTCATGCCTGCCAGGTTCCCCAGATCCGCCGGAGGGTGTCGCTGATCTCGCCCACGGTGGCCCGGGCGCGGACCGCGTCCAGGATCCGCGGCATCAGCGGCCCGTCCGCGGCAGCGGCCGCCGCCAGGGCGT
>CAZFSA010000021.1:0-42588 GCA_964521535.1 uncultured Gemmatimonas sp. | reverse complement strand
GCTGCACGGCGCGATGGCGCGGGTGCGGGATGGCGACGACGTGGGGACGGCGTCGGCGGCTCTCACGGCCGCGGCCGCGGAGAACCCCGCCCGGGTCAAGGTGGTGACCGACGTCCGGGGGCGGGCGCTGTACTTCTCCCGGGCGCCGATTCCGTTTCGGGGCGCGGTGGGGATCGAGCCCGCGTACCGGCAGCACGTGGGGGTGTACGCGTACACGCCGACGGTGCTGGCCCGCTGGCGGGCGCTGCCTGCCAGCGACCTGGAGCGGGTCGAATGCCTGGAGCAGCTCCGACCGCTCTGCCATGGGTTCCGGATCGGGGTCGCCGCGGTCGAGGGAGAGGCGGCGCCGGGCATCGACACGGCGGACGACCTGGTTTGGGCTGAGGCGCACTGGGAGGCCTACCTGACGGGGGATCGATGACCGGAACCGCGGGGAATACCAAGTTCATCTTCGTGACGGGTGGCGTCGTGTCCTCGTTGGGGAAGGGCATCGCGGCGGCCTCGCTGGGCCGGTTGCTGGTGGAGCGCGGCCTCAGCGTGACGTTGCAGAAGTTCGATCCCTACATCAACGTGGATCCCGGGACGATGTCGCCGTTCCAGCATGGCGAGGTCTTCGTGACCGACGACGGCGCCGAGACGGACCTCGACCTGGGGCACTACGAACGGTTCATCGATCGCTCGCTGTCCCAGCAGAACAACGTCACCACCGGTCGCATCTACCAGACGGTCATCACCAAGGAGCGACGCGGCGAATACCTCGGCTCCACGGTGCAGGTGATCCCTCACATCACTGACCAGATCAAGGCGGCCATTCGCCGGACGGCGCCCGGTCACGACGTGGTCATCACGGAGATCGGCGGCACAGTTGGTGACATCGAGTCGCTGCCCTTTCTCGAAGCCATCCGTCAGTTCCGTCAGGAAGTGGGCCGGGAGAACGCGCTGTTTATCCATCTCACACTGGTGCCGTACATCGCCGCCGCCGGGGAGCTCAAGACCAAGCCGACGCAGCACTCGGTCCGGGAACTGATGCAGATCGGAATCCAGCCCGATATCTTGATCTGCCGCAGCGATCATCCGCTGGGCGCCGACATCAAGCGCAAGATCGCGCTCTTCTGCAACGTGGACTTCGGGTGCGTGGTGGAAAGTCCCGATGTCCGGTCGATCTACGAGGTCCCGCTCCGGTTCCACAGTCAGGGTCTGGACCGGGTGGTCTGCGAGCGCCTCCACCTCGAGACGCCGGAGCCCGATCTGTCGACGTGGGCCGAAATGGTGCAGAAGCTCCTGGCGCCGCCGGCCAGGGTGAAGATCGCCGTTGTCGGCAAGTACACCGACCTCCATGACGCCTACAAGTCGGTGCAGGAGGCCCTCCTCCACGGGGGAATTCCCAACGCCGTGGGGGTGGACATCCACTGGCTGTCCAGCGACAGCTTCACCGACCAGCGGGCCGCCGGGATGCTGCTGGGCGAAATGCATGGCTTGCTGGTGCCTGGCGGATTCGGCGTCCGGGGCGTCGAGGGCATGGTCGAGGCGGTACGCTGGGCCCGGGAGCACCGTCTCCCGTTCCTGGGGATCTGCCTGGGGCTGCAGGTGGCGATCATCGAGTTCGCTCGAAACGTCTGCCGCCTGAACGCCAACAGCACCGAGTTCGAGCCCGACTGCGAGGTCCCGGTCATCTCCCTGCTGGCCTCGCAGCGTGAGGTCTCGGACCTGGGGGGCACCATGCGGCTGGGCGCCTATCCGGCCCGGCTGCGAGCGGGTAGCGTCGCCGCCGAGGCCTACGGGATGACGGAGATCAGCGAGCGACACCGCCATCGCTGGGAGGTGAGCAACGCCTTCCGGGACGTTCTGGCCGAGCACGGGCTCAGGCTGTCCGGGCAGTCGCCCGACGGGGGCCTGGTGGAGATCATCGAATTGCCGGACCATCCCTGGTTCGTCGGATGCCAGTTCCATCCCGAACTGAAGTCGCGCCCGACCCGGCCGCATCCGCTCTTCGCCGCGTTTGTCCGGGCCGCGCGACGGCAGGCGCTCGGGGACCGCGAAGCGCCGATGAGCGTCCGGCAGGAGCTCGTCGGTGCCGATCGGTGAGCGCCTGGCGATTCGTCCCTGGCGATCGGCCGGTGCTGATCGCGGGGCCCTGTGTGGTCGAGGGTGACGACGTCATGCTCCGGGTGGCCGAGACCGTGGCCGAGGTGGCGCAGCGCCTCAGCCTGCCCGTGTGCTTCAAGGCAAGCTACGACAAGGCCAATCGCTCCCGCGCGGGCGCCGCGCGGGGACCGGGCCTCGAGGCCGGACTCGCGGCGCTCGAGCGGGTGCGACGGGCGTCCGGGCTGCCGATTCTGACGGACGTGCATGAGACGACGCAGGTGGCGGCGGCCGCGTCCGTCGTCGATGTGCTCCAGGTGCCGGCGTTCCTCTGCCGCCAGACCGACCTGCTCCAGGCCTGCGGCCGTTCGGGCCTGCCGGTGAACCTCAAGAAGGGCCAATGGGTCGATGCCGGCACCATGGCCGGCGCGGTGGACAAGGTCCGCCAGGCCGGTGGGCAGGAGGTGGCGGTGACCGAGCGAGGGACCTTCTTCGGCTACGGCGACCTGGTGGTCGATTTCCGCAACGTCGCCCGGTTGCGGGCCCACGCGGCGGCGCCGGTCCTGTTTGATGCCAGTCACGCTGTGCAGCGCCCGGGGCAGGGGCCGTCAGGCGCGAGCGGAGGAGACCGGGCCCACGTGCCCGCGCTGCTCCGCGCGGCCGCGGCGGTCGGTGTCGACGGCTTCTTTCTCGAAACGCACCCCGACCCCGCCCGGGCTCTCAGCGACGCCGACACCCAGTGGCCGCTGGACGCCCTGGAGGATCTGCTCACCCGCACCCTCGCGGTCTGGCATGCCGCCCGAGATGCCAGGTGATCGACCCGACCCTCGCGGGGCGGATCCGGTTGCTGGCCCTGGACGTCGACGGGGTGCTGACCGACAACGGCATCTACGTCGGCCCGGTCGCCGGGGAGCGGGTGGAACTCAAGCGCTTCAACATCCAGGACGGCCTCGGGCTCGGCCTGCTCCGCGGGACGTCAATCCAGCTCGCCTGGATCAGCGGCCGGCGGTCCGAGGCGACGACGCTTCGGGCCACCGAACTCAGGATCCCCACCCTGATTCAGGACGCTGGTGCGCGGAAGGTCCCGGCCATGACCGGGCTGCTGCGCGACCTGCAGCTCGACTGGCCGGAGGTGGCGTACGTGGGCGACGACCTGGCCGATCTTCCGGTGATGACCCGGGTGGGGCTCCCGATCGCCGTGGCCAACGCGGTGGCGGAGGTCAAGGCGGTCGCGAGGCACGTGACGGCCGCCCGGGGCGGCGACGGCGCGGTCCGGGAGGTCGTCGAAGCCCTGCTGAAGGCCCGGGGGGAGTGGGAGCAGGCGGTGGCGACCTACGTGGCAACCCGGGGCGGGACGTGAGCGCCGAGTCCGCGGTGGCAGCGGGCCGCCGGGTGCTTCGGCTCGAGGCCGAGGCCGTACGGGCGGCGGCCGACCGTCTGGGCGACGAGTTCGGCAACGCGGTGGAGCTGCTGGCCCGGGGCAGCCGGGTGATCGTCGCCGGGGTAGGGAAGTCCGGGCTGGTCGCCCGGAAGATCGCCGCGACGCTCACCTCCACGGGGACACCGGCCAGTTTCCTCCATCCCGTCGACAGCCTCCACGGCGACCTCGGCATCGTCGGACCGACCGACGTGGCCGTCGTCGTGAGCAAGAGCGGCGAAACCGAGGAGCTGTTTGGGCTCCTGACGATGCTGGCCCGCAAGCAGGTGCCGGTCATCGCGATCACCGGCGGTCTGTCCTCCGCGCTGGGCCGGGCCGCGACCGTCGTGATCGACGGGGCGGTAACCGAGGAGGCATGCCCCCATGACCTGGCGCCCACCGCCAGCACCACGGTGGCGCTGGCGCTCGGCGATGCCCTCGCTGTCGCCCTCCTGGATCGCAAGGGGTTCACCCGGGACGACTTTGCGAGGCTTCATCCCGGTGGCGCCCTCGGCCGGCGCCTTCTCCTCCGGGTCCGCGACGTCATGCTCCCCCTGGGTCCGCTGCTCCGGCCCGGAGACCGGATGGGACGAGCCGTGGAGCATCTGGCTCACCAGCGGGGCCTCGCGATGGTGGCCGTCGAGGGGCGGCTCCAGGGGGTCATCACGGCGGGGGATCTCTCCCGGCTGGCCGAGCGGATGCCGGACTATCTGAACCTGCCGGTCGAGCAGGTGATGACGAGGGATCCCAAAGTGATCGGGGCGGACGAGCTGGCCGGCACCGCGGTGGGGATCATGGAGCGTCACGGGATCATGGTGCTGCCGGTCGTCGACGGGGGAGAACGGTTGGTCGGCGCGGTCCACCTGCACGACCTGCTTCGGGCGGGGGCGGTATGAGCCGCGCCGGGCTCGCGGTGCTGGCGGGCACGACGCTGCTCCTCGGCGGCTGCGTCGAGCAGGGGATGCGCCCCAGCGGCAGTCTGGCCCTGGCCGACAGCGCCGATCAGGTGCTGTACCGGATGTCGACCCGGGTGGCCGACGAGGGGCTCCAGCGGAGCCATGTGGTGGCGGACACGGCCTACGTGTACCAGGCGCGACAGGTCATGGACCTCCGGCAGCTCCGGATGACGTTCTTCGATGACCAGGGGCGCCAGACCTCGGTGCTGACCGCCCGGCAGGGCCTCTACACGATGACCAACCAGTCGCTCGATGCCCGGGGCAACGTGGTCGTGGAATCGTCGGACGGCAAGGTGCTCCGCACCGAGCATCTGGTCTACGACAAGAGCGCGATGCAGATCAGGTCGGATACCGCCTTTACCTATACCTCGCCAAGCGAAGTCCTGCTCGGCGATGGCTTCACCAGCGACCTCGAGTTCCGCAACGTGGTCGTCGACCGTCCCCGCGGCCGGCAACGTACCGGCGGCGTGGCGCTACCGGATCGATAGGCGATGGCCTCGTACCGATGGCAGGCCCTCGTGCTCGCGGCGGCGCTGCTGCTGCTCGGCGAAGTGGCGGCGGCCCAGCGGGGACGTGCCACCGATCGACGCTGCCGGCTGGAGCTGGTGCGGGTCGCTCGTCAGGGGGTTCGGGTGGAGACCGCCCCCGGCGTGGTCAACCTGTACGCGGGCGGGGACGTGCATGTCCGCTGTGTCGGCCAGCGGGTGAACATGTACGCGGACAGTGTAGCGATCTTCGGCGAGAACGTGGCCCAGTTCGTCGGTCGGGTCCGCTATCGCGACTCGGTGACCGCCATCGATGCGGACTTCGGGCAGTACAACAAACTCCCGGCCGACGAATACTTCGACGCCCAGGGTCGGGTTCGGCATCACGACCTGAAGTCCGGGTCGACGATCGAGGGTCCTCGGATCATCTACTACCGGCCGATCGAGGGATCACGGCCGGACGGGGAGGTGCAGGCCGATCAGCGGCCGACGGTGCGCTACATCCTGGATGCCCCGGCGGCGGATCGCGAGCCTTACGTGATCGTCGGCGACCGGGTTCGGATGCTGGGCAGCGACGTCCTGAACGCCTGGGGGCGGGTCACGGTGGACCGGAGCGACCTCGAGGCGCGGGCCGATACCATGTGGCTCGACCGCGGCGCGCTGAGCGCGGGCCAGCTGATCGGGCGGGCCTCGCTGCGGGGCGTCGGCCGGGACAGTTTCCACCTGGTGGGCAAGACCATCGATCTTGGGTTGACCGACCGAAAGCTGTCCCGGCTGCTGTCCCGGGCCGACGCCCGGCTCACCGCTCGCGACCTCTCTCTGGAAGCGGACTCCATCCGCCTCGAACTGCCGGGTGGGGAGGTCGAGCGAACGGCCGCCTGGGGTCGGACCACCCGGCCGCACGCGATCTCCAGGGACTACGAGGCCCGCGGCGACTCGCTGATCATCGAGAGTCCTGGCGGACGGCTCCGGTCGCTCCGCACCTATGGCGAGGCCTGGGTTGGGCTCCGCCCCGACTCGGCCGACGGGGGGAGGGACTGGATCGCCGGGGGGCAGGTGCTGGTGGCGTTCGCGGATCGGGATTCCGCCGGGACCACGACCACGGCCGTGCGCGAGATCCAGGCGGAGCATCAGGCCCGGACCTATTATCGGATGGCTCCGGAACGGCCCGGAGCCCGCGCCTCCGTGAACTACACCCGGGCCGATCGGATCCTGATCACCATGCAGATCACCGCGGAGGCCAACTCGGTGGAGCAGGTGACCGCCGAGGGGAACGTCGACGGGATCCATCTGCAGCCCGCCGTTGCCTCGGCCGATACGGGACGGGCGGGCGCCCCCACCCGCCCGCCGCCCGCGGGGGGTCGCCAGCCATGACGGGCAGCGTGCTGCGATGCGACGGGCTCGACAAGGCCTTCCGACGGCGGCGGGTGGTGCGGGACGTGTCGCTGCAGGTGAGTCAGGGCGAGATCGTCGGCCTGCTGGGCCCCAATGGAGCGGGCAAGACCACGACGTTCTATTGCATCACCGGCCTGATCCGGCCCGACCGGGGCCGCATTCTGGTCGATGACGCGGACATCACCGACCAGCCGATGTACCGGCGGGCCCGATCGGGGATCGGGTACCTGGCGCAGGAGCCGTCGGTCTTCCGGCGGATGACCGTCGAGGACAACGTGCGGGCGATCCTGGAGACCCAGGACCTGCGCCGGGCCGAGCGCCGGACCCGCCTGGAGGAGCTGCTCGACGAGCTCGGCCTTCGGCAGGTGCGGCGAAGCAAGGCCTACAGTCTGAGCGGTGGCGAGCGTCGCCGCCTGGAGATCACGCGCGCGCTGGTGACGCAGCCCAAGTTCATGCTCCTGGATGAGCCGTTCGCCGGGGTCGATCCGATCGCCGTGCATGACATTCAGTCGATTGTTGCCAACCTCAAGTACCGGGGGATCGGTGTCCTGATCACCGATCACAGCGTGGAGCAGATGTTCGACATCGTCGATCGGGCGTACATCATGTACGAGGGCAGTGTCCGGGCCGCCGGCAGCGTCCGCGAGCTGGTCTACAACGACCAGGTGGCCGAGCTCTACCTCGGCCCGACCATGACGGCCCGCCTTCGCGAGCGGCTCCAGCGGATGGAGGCGGCGTCGTGAAGGCCGGCCTGACGCAACAGACGGGCCTCCGCCAGGAGCTGCGGATCAATCCGCGGCTCTACCAGGCGATGGACATGCTGTACATGCCGATGATGGACCTGCAGCAGCACCTGAAGCAGGAGCTGCTGACCAACCCGTTCCTCGAACTGCTGGAGCCGGAGGAGGAGGAACAGCAACAGGACGCCTCCCCCGATCAGGAGAAGGAAAAGGAGAAGGAGAAGCAGGAGAAGGAGGAGGAGATCGACTGGGAGGAGATCCTCCTCAACGGCTTCGATGTGGGCGGGACCAAACCCCAGTACGAGCAACAGGAATACCTCGAGCCCGTCTGCGTCGAGCAGCCGGACCTGATCGACCATCTGCGCGAACAGCTCCGGCTGATGAAGCTGACCCCGCGGCAGCAGCTGCTGAGCGAGGAATTCCTGGGGAGCATAACCGACGACGGATACCTCGGTGCCTCGCTCGAGGAGATCCGGGGCTCGGTGAACACCCTCCTGGAGTCGCACGCAGCGCCGGCGGACGAGGGGGAGGGGGGGGAGAGCCCCGAGGAGGAGCCCGCCGGCGCCGCGCCTGCGGTGCCCTATTATACCGACGAGGAGGTGCGGGCGATGCTGGAGATCATCCAGCACCTCGACCCCCCGGGCGTCGGAGCTCGGGACCTCCGGGAGTGCCTCCTGCTGCAGCTGGCCGAGGCGAAGGAGACGGACACGCTGGCGTATCGCCTCGTGGCCGAGGCCTTTCCCGATCTGATCGCCCATCGATGGAACGACCTGGCGAAGCGATTCGGCGTGGAACCGGGCGAGGTCCAGGCGGCTGGCGACTCGCTCGCCCGCTTCGATCCCAAGCCCGGTCTCAAATACTCCAACCGGAGCGACGGCTACATCATCCCCGATCTGATCGTGGAGAAGGTGGATGGCCAGTACCACGTGAGCCTGAACGATACCGGGGTCCCGCGCCTGCGGCTCAGCCGGTCCTACCAGGACCTGGCCCGCGACAAGAAGCACCTGACCCCGGAGAACCGGGAGTTCATCGCGCAGAAGATGAACAGCGCCAACTGGATGATTCAGGCCATCGAGCAGCGTCGGCAGACCATGCTCAAGGTCATGAATTTCATCGTTGACCGGCAGCGGGCCTTCTTCGAGAAGGGGGTCGAGTATCTGAAGCCCCTGACGCTCCGGGAGGTGGCCGAGGTGATCAGCATGCACGAATCGACGGTGAGCCGGGTCACCAACGAGAAGTACGTGCAGACACCCCGGGGTGTGCTCCCCCTGAAGTTCTTCTTCTCCAGTGCCCTCGCCACCGCATCCGGGGAGGACGCGAGCGCCCGGTCCATCCGCGCCAAGCTCCAGAAGATGGTGCAGGACGAGGACACGGCGAAACCGCTCACCGACCAGCAGATCGTTCACTTGTTCAAGGAGCAGGGGATTCAGATCGCCCGCCGTACCGTCGCGAAGTACCGGGACCAGCTGGGCATCCTGCCGGCCCGGATGCGCAAGCGGGTATGAGCGCCGACCCCGGCCCCCCGAGGGCAGGCTCCCCGGGGCCGCCCGGCCCGCCGGAGGTCCTGGACGTCAGCGTCCTGGTGCCGGCCAAGGACGAGGCCGACAACCTCCCGGAGTTCCTCCGGCTCACGAAGGAGGCGCTCGAGCCGGCGGGGTTCACGTTCGAGGTTGTGGTCGTGGACGACGGCTCGCGCGACGCGACGCCCGCGGTGCTCAGGGGCCTCGCGTTGCAGTATCCGTTTCTCCGCGTGGTGACGCACCGCCGCCAGCGCGGAATCGCCGACGCGCTCCGCAGCGGGGCGGACCACGCCCGCGGTGACGTCCTGGTCTTCTACCCGGCCGATCTCCAGTACCTCCCCGCCGACCTCCCGGCCCTGGTCCGCCCGGTCCTCGAGGGCGAGGCCGACATCGTGACCGGCTCGAAGCAGGGGCGGTACGAGAAGGCGTTCGTCAGCGGGGTCTACAATCGGCTCTGCCGCTGGCTGTTCGGCGTCGAGGTCGAGGACCTGAATTCGGTCAAGGCCTACCGGGCCGAGATCATGCGGGTGGTGCCCATGCGGCCGGACTGGCACCGCTACATGGTGGTCATCGCGGCCATGGAGGGGTTCCGGGTCACCTCCCGCCCTGTGCCGCTCCATCCTCGACGGGCAGGGGCCTCCAAGTTCACCTGGACCCGGATCCCGGTCGGCGTGTTCGACCTGGTGTCGGTCTGGTTTCAGCTCCGGTTCGGACGAAAGCCGATGCTCTTCTTCGGCCTCGCCGGAGCGATCCTGTTCCTGGTGGGGTTCCTCGGGGGTCTGGTCGCGCTGGTCCTCCGGTTCGGGTTCGGTATCGGCTTCCGCCCGCTGCTCAATCTGGTCGAGACCATGGTGATCAGCGGCATCGTCCTGTTCGGATTCGGGTTCGTGGCGGAGCTGATCGCCGGGCTCCGCGAGGAGTTCCGCGAGCTCTCGCACGAGATCCGGCGCAGCCGCAGCACGCCCCCGTCCTGACCCGATGCGGGTGGTGTTCGTCACCCACAACTACCCGCGTACGCGCGACGACCTGGCCGGCGGCTTCCTGCATCGGCTGGCGGTCGCCCTGGTGGAGCGAGGTCACGACGTCCGCGTGGTGGCGCCGAGCGACGGTGGCCGGGGCGGGCGGGACCGCCTCGACGGGGTTCCGATCAGGCGAGTACGCTACGGGCCGACCTCCCGGGAGCGCTACGCCTACACCGGCCGCATGGGGGAGATGCTCCGCACGCCGGGCGGGTGGTGGGCGCTCCTCCGCCTGCTCAGGGGACTCCGACGGGCGGCCAGGGAGGAGGGCGCCGCCGGAGGAGTGATCCACGCGCATTGGTGGGTTCCGGCGGGGGTCGCTGCCCCCCCAGAGCTTCCGTGCGTCGTTACCCTGCACGGGACCGATGCCCGGCTGCTGGGACGCCTGCCCGGTGCCGCCCTGCTCGCCCGTCGGGTGCTCGCGAGGCCCCGGGTCGCCACGGCCGTGAGTGCTGCCGTCGCGAGCCAGGTGGCCGCGGCGACGGGCATCCGGATCGACGAGGCCCATCTGAGCCCGATGCCCGTTGGCCAGGAGGCCCGACCCTCCGGTGGCGGCCGGGGGATCGTCTTCGTCGGCCGCCTGACGGCGCAGAAACGGGTCGATCTTCTGCTGCGGGCGCTGGGCGCGCTGCCGCCCGGGCCCCTCCTCACCGTGGTCGGCGACGGCCCCGAACGGCGGCGGCTCGAGCGGCTTGCTGGCAAGCTGGGGTTGGGGCCCCGAGTGCGCTTCGTTGGGGCGGTCGAGCCGGCGCGGGTCCCAGCCCACCTGGCCGACGCCGATCTCTTCGTCGTGCCGGCCCGCGAGGAAGGGTTCGGGCTCGCGGCGATCGAGGCGTTGCTCGCCGGCGTCCCGGTGGTCGCCTGTCGGGATGGGGGAGGGTTGCTGGACGTCCTTGCCGTCCCGGGAGCCGGGCGAGTGGCCGACCCGACGACCGGGGGCATTGCCGCGGCCATCGCCAGCACCCTCTCGGACCCCACCGCCCGCGACCGGGCCCACCTGGCGGGCCGGGAATGGGCGCAACGCCTCGCGCCCGGTCGCGTGGCGGCCCGGTGCGAAGCGTGGTACCATGAGGCCGCCGATGCCTGGCGCTGATCGCGGGCGGCGGTGGTGGCGCTGGGGTCAGGCAATCGCCGGTGCGGCGATCCTGGTCTACGTCATCCGGTTCCTGGTCAGCAACTGGGACACCGTGCGAGCCGCACCCCTGGACTGGCGTCTCCGGCCGGTGCCAGTGCTGGCGAGCCTGGCCATGGTCCTGGGTACCTATGCGATGCTGGTCGAAGCCTGGCGCCGGACCGTTGGGGCGTGGGGCAGCCCGGTAGGCTTCGGCCAGGCAGCCAGGGTCTGGGTCCTGTCGAGCATGGGCAAGTATCTGCCAGGCAAGGTATGGGCGGTGGTGGGCCTGGCGGCGCTGGGCCGCGAGGCCGGCGTGGCGCCGGGGGTGGCTGCCACGGCGGCGATCATGCTGCAGTTGCTCTCGATTGCGACCGGCGCCGTGGTGGTGGCGGTGGCGGGCCTGGGCGATCTGGAGCAGGTGCGACCGGGCTCGGCGACCGCGCTCCTCGGTCTTCTGGTTGTCGCCCTCTCTGGCTTCGCCCTCGTGGCCAGGCCTCGGCTGCTCATCCGGCTGCTCGGCAGGTGGTGGCTCGGGGCTGACCAGGCGTTGCCGCAGCTCCCGGCAGCGGCCGTTGGGCTCGGCGCGCTGTTCAACCTGGCTGCGTGGCTGGCGTATGGCATTGCCCTGTACTGGCTGGCCCATGGGGTCCTGGCGGTGCCGGCGTTCGACCTCCGCACGGCGATCGTGGCGTTTACGGCGTCGTACCTCGCGGGCTTCCTGTTCCTGCTTGCCCCGGGCGGCCTTGGCGTCCGGGAGGGAGTGTTCGTCTTGTTGACCCAGGCCGCGATCGGACCGGCCGCCGCGCTGGCGCTGGCCGCGGTGTCCCGCATCGGCATGACGGTCGCCGACCTGGCGGCCGCCGCACCCTTCCTCCTGTTTCGGGATCGGTTCCGTGCCCCAGCCTGACGTATCCGCGCGCGTTCCGCTCGATCGCATCGAGCCTGGCCGACCCAACCTGGTCGCGGTCGCCGTGTTCCTGCTCGCTGCGCTCAGCCTCTGCTGGCCAATGCTCTCCGGTCAGTTTCTCGCCTCGCATTACTCCGATCAGTTCGAGGCGGGGTACAGCTTCCGGCATTTCGCGGCCCAGTACTTTCGCGAGCACCGGGCCATCCCGCTCTGGAATCCGTTTCTGTTCGCGGGGCTGCCGTTCGTCGGCGGAATGCACGGTGACATCTTCTATCCCACGGCCTGGCTGCGTTGGGTCCTCCCCACCGATGTGGCCATGAATTTGGGGTTCGCGACGCACCTGGTGCTGGCCGGCGTGACGATGTACGCCCTGCTGCGCGCCATCCGGGTGGCCTGGGTCGGCGCCCTCGTGGGGGGCCTGGCCTACGAGCTGTCCGGGATCGTCGCGTCGCAGGTGCACCCCGGCCACGACGGCAAGCTCTTCGTCTCGGCCCTCGCCCCGCTGTTGTTCCTGGGGGTGCTCCGCGCGGTGCGGGACCGCACGGTGATCGGCTATGCCTGGATCGCCCTGGCCACCGGCCTCTCGCTGCACGGTCACCCCCAGATGAGCTACTACCTGCTGGTGGCGGCTGGCGTCTGGGGCGCGCTGCTGCTCTTTTCCCGCGAAGGGCCGACCGGGGCGGGCGCCCGCCTCCGGGTCGGCGCGGCGGCTGGCGCCGCGGTCGCGCTGGGATTCGGTGTCTACGCCATTCAGGCGCTTCCCTTTTACGAGTACATCCCCTATAGCCCCCGGGCTGCGGGAGGGGATTCCACCGGCTGGGAGTACGCCACCGCGTTCTCTCTTCCACTGGCGGAACTGGTCGACATCGTCCTGCCGGAGTTCACCGGCATGGCGAGCCCGACGTACTTCGGCCCCAACGGAATCAAACTCCACACCGAGTACCTCGGGCCGGTGATCCTGCTCCTGGCCCTGGCCGGGGCGGGCGGCGACCCGGACCGCCGGGTGATTCGCCGCGCCCTCGGCATCGTCGGTCTCCTGGCGCTCCTGATCTCGCTGGGGCGGTACACCCCATTCTACCGCCTGTGGTACGAGGTGATGCCGTTGATGAAGAAGGTCCGGGCCCCAGGGATGGCCTTCTTCCTGGTCACGCTGCCGATCGCCGCGCTGGCGGGCTTCGGGGCGGAGCGCCTCTGCGCTCGCGCGGTCGCCTTGCGCCGGCTCGGCATCGGGGCCGGCGTCATCGGGCTGATCGCGGTGCTGGCGGCGACGGGATTGCTCCAGGGGGTGACGGAGGACCTGGCCCGCGGGTCCGGAAGCGACGTGCTGATCCAGCTCGCCATCCGCAACGCGCCGGACCTCCGCCTGGGTGGGGTCCGGCTGCTGATCGCCCTCCTGGTGGCCGGAGCGGTGATCTGGACGATCCAGCGGGGCAGGGTCGTCGGATGGCTGGCGCCGGCGCTCCTCGGGCTGACGGTTGTCGGCGACCTGTACAGCGTGGACCGCCGGTTTTTCGTGTTCTCGCCCGGAGCCACCGTCACCTACGCCGCCGATCCGGCCATGCGGCGAATGCAGGAGACGCCCTATCCGTACCGGGCCTGGGCTCCATCGGGGGTCTACGGTCAGCTCAATCCGTACCCTCGATCATGGCTGATGGCGGGCGGCATCCCCACGCTGTTCGGGTATCACGGGAACGAGTTGCGGTTCTTCGACGACTTGCTGGGCGGGAAGAATGCCTGGCGGAACCAGGTCAATCCGGCGCTCCTCCGGATGTTCGCGATCCGATTCGCCGTCCTGTCGCAGCCGCTGGAGGTGCCCGGCTTCCACCAGGTTCTCGGCCCAGCCACCACCACCCTGGGCGATTCGGTCTGGCTGTACGAGGCGGACACGCCGCCCCCGTACGCCTGGGTGGTCCCGGCGGCCGCCAAGGTGCCCGAGGATCAGGTGGTCGCCACGGTAAACGATCCCCGTTTCCCGGCCGACCGCCTTGTCCTCTTCTCCGACACGACCAGCGTCGTGCCCGCCGCGCTGGATGGCGCGTTGCCCGAGCCGCCCGGCGTGAGCGCCCCGGTCGTGGAGTGGCGGGCCGGCCGGATGCGAATCCGGATCGAGGGGCAGGCCAGCGGTCCGGCCTACCTGGTCGTGGCCGAGAACTGGTACAAGGACTGGCAGGCCGCGGTGGACGGCACACCGACCCCGGTGTACCGCGGCAACCACACGTTGCTGACGGTCCCGGTTCCGGCCGGCGCCCGGGACGTGGTGCTGGAGTTCCGCTCGGCGGCCTATCGGCGCGGACGGCTGATCACGATCCTCGCGACAGGCCTTCTGGGGCTGCTCTTCGCCGTTGCCCTGACGCGCCGCGGACGCCGGTTTCCAGATGACGGCTCGCGGGCGGCATGAGCTCCCCCCCACGAATCCCGACCTTGATCCAGGCCACGCCGCCGGGCGGGGTTCAGCCGGTGGTGGGGGAGGCCTGTCTCGTGATTCTGCCCACGTACAACGAGCGCGAGAACCTGGCGCAGATCGTGCCCGCGATCCTGGATCAGGACCCCGGGATCGAGGTGCTGATCGTGGATGACAACTCGCCGGACGGGACCGGCGCGCTGGCCGACCAGCTCGCCGGGGCGTTTGCCCGGGTACACGTCCTCCATCGGGAGCGGAAGGAGGGGCTGGGAAAGGCGTACCTGGCGGGTTTCGGGTGGGCCCTGGCGCGGGCGTACGAATACGTGGTGGAGATGGACGCCGACTTCTCGCACGATCCGGCCTTTCTGCCGCAGCTGCTCCGGGCCGCCCAGACGGCCGACCTGGTGGTCGGCTCGCGGTACAAGAGCGGGGTCAACGTCATCAACTGGCCAATGTCACGGCTCCTGCTGTCGTACGGAGCCAACCTCTACGTCCGGGCGGTCACCGGTCTGCCGCAGACCGACTCGACCTCCGGCTTTAAGTGTTTCCGGCGCCGGGTCCTCGAGAGCCTGCCCCTGGACCGGATCCGATCCAACGGCTATGCCTTCCAGATCGAGATGAATTTCCGCGCCTGGCGGAAGGGCTTTCGGCTGGTCGAAATCCCGATCGTGTTCACCGACCGGGTGGAGGGATCCAGCAAGATGAACAAGGCGATCGTCCGGGAGGCGATCTGGATGGTCTGGTGGCTCTGGCTGGCGGACCGGTTCGGCCGACTATGAACCGCACCTTCTACAAGATGACCGGCTCGGGTAACGACTTCGTCTTCGTCGACGGACGCTGGTCGGGGCTCGATGACTGGCCGCCGGACCGGATCCGCCGGGTCTGCGAGCGACGAACTGGGGTCGGGGCCGATGGCCTGGTTCACCTGGCCCCGGTTCAGGGCGGGGGCCTCGCCATGGCCTACTTCAACGCCGACGGGTCCCGGGCCGAGCTGTGCGGCAACGCCGCCCTTTGCGCCATTCGGCTCGCCACCGTCCTTGACCTTGCGGGCCCGGGTCCGGTGGCCCTGGAGACTGATTCGGGGCGCCTCGAGGGCCGCCCGGTCGGCCCAGGCTGGGCTGCGGAGCTTCGATTCGGGACGGTGGCCCTGCCACGGCCAGCCGAACTCGACCTCGTGCGCGGGGAGCGGCTGGCGTTCCAGGGGACGGTCGGGGTGCCGCACACGGTGCTCTTGGTCGAGGACGTTCGGTCGGTGGAGGTCGTGGGACGGGGGAGGCAGCTTCGCTTCGATCCCCAGGTGGCACCTGCCGGAACCAACGTCAACTTCGTCGGACCCGGCGCCGGGCCCGAGGGGCAGTGGCGTCTTCGGACCTACGAACGGGGGGTCGAAGCGGAGACCCTCGCCTGTGGTACCGGGACCGTGGCGGCGGCGTTGACGCTGGCGGCAGCTGGTCTCGCCCAGTTGCCGGTCCGGATCGAGTCGTCGAGCGGAGCGGTCCTGTCGGTGGCGGGTGAGCTGGCGGCTGGCGAGGCCCGGGAGGTGTGGCTCTGCGGCGAGGGGAGGCTGGTTTTCACTGGCCGGCTGGTGCAGGACTGAGTTTTCCACCCGCTTCAACACGATAGCTTAACATAATACATCTTATACGACATCCTTCCAGGACAGAGTCGTTCCTCCTTGGCGGGACTCGTCTACAAGATTTCCGGTCAGGTTCTGCCCTGGGTGAGCTCTGCGAGGCGGACCTTCGCTTCGATCACGCCGGCGCTCGTCGCCGGGTAGCGTGAGACTATCCCCTGGAGGGTTGCCACCGCTCCATCGACATCGCCGGCCAGTCGCTGGCTCCGGGCAGCGGCCAGCAACGCGTCGGCCTGGATGTAAGGCGCCGGCGCGGCTTCGGCAGCGGCCCGATACGCTGCGGCTGCCTCCTGGAACTGGCTCAGGTTCTCAAGCGCCATGCCCAGGTGCAGGTTGGCGGCCGCCAGGTGCGCCGCTGGAGGCCGGCTGGCGATAAAGCGCCGAAGCTCGTCCACCGCCAGCTGGTCCTGGCCCGACAGCATCCGGACCTGGTTGAGGCTGATGGTCGCCTCGTAAGCGGCCTCGGTGCCGGCGAAAACCTGAACCACCCGCTGGAGCTGGCTGGATGCCTCGGGGTAGTTTCCCGCCTCCATCACGGCCCGGGCCTGATCCAGCGCCTCATTGGCCTGGGCCCGCTTCCGCCGGCCGCTTTCTGTTATGTACCAGGCCACCAGCGCCACCAGCACGATTCCCAGGACGGCGATCGAGATCGGGCGCTGCCTGGCGTGCAGCCAGCCCATCACCGGGTGGAGGTCGGGGTCGACGGTAGTGCGGGTTGGCTGCTCGGCCACGGAGGTCGCCATCGTGATTTCGGTTCTTCGGGGTTCCCCGGCCCCCGGCCGGACCCCCGCGCCTGGTTCAGGCCTCGGGGTGTCGGGAGTGCCCCCGGGGCGATTCGAACGCCCGACCGCCAGTTTAGGAAACTGTCGCTCTATCCAGCTGAGCTACGGGGGCTAAAAAGCGAAAGATAGCGGGAACGCGGACTTAGGGTCAAACCAGACCCGCCGCGGCCGGGTCCAGAGCGGCCTGGTACGGAGCCGACGTTCGGCCGACCCCGAGAGGAGGATTCGACTTGAGGTATCCTCTGCCATCTACTTGATAGCAAACGGGATCGCCTCGTCAACCTCAGCCGAAATCTCGTCCCGTTCCAGGCCGGTCACCCGGGAAAACGGCGGCCCAGTCCGGAGCGCGTGCTCGAGTTGGTCGATCGCGTCGTCCCTCCCGACGACTATCACTTCGACCCGCCCGTCGGCAAGGTTGGCGGCCGAGCCCCGGAGGCCAAGGCGCAGTGCCTGGCGTCGCACGAACGCCCGAAACCCGACCCCCTGCACCCGACCGGACACCAGGAAGCGGGTTGCCGGGCTCACGCCGTCTCGGAACGGGCCCGGCGGAGTCGGACGTACTCGACTACCATCGGCATGACGGACAGAACGATGATCGCGAGGATGACCAGGGTGAAGTTGTCCCGGACGACCGGCAGGTTGCCGAAGAAGTACCCCGCCCAGACGAACAGTCCAACCCAGACCACCGCCCCGACCACGTTGTAGGTGAGAAACCGGGAGTACGTCATCGTCCCGACGCCCGCGACGAAGGGCGCGAAGGTCCGGATGATCGGAACGAACCGGGCCAGGATGATGGTCTTGCCGCCATGGCGCTCGAAGAACGCATGGGTGCGGTCGAGGTACTCCCGTTTCAGCCAGCGTACCTCACCGGAAAAGGCGCGCGGGCCCACCCACGCCCCCACCCAGTAGTTCACCGTGTCTCCGATGATCGCCATGGCCGTGAGGAGCACGAACAGGATCCACGGGTCGAGGGACCCCAGGCCGGCAAACGCGCCGGCGGCGAACAGGAGCGAGTCGCCTGGCAGGAACGGGGTGACGACCAGGCCGGTTTCGGCAAACACGATGGTTGCCAGAATGGCATAGGTCCCGACCCCGAATCTCGCGATCATCTCGCCGAGATGCTGGTCGAGGTGCAGGATGAAGTCCACAAGGTATCGAATCAGTTCCATGTCGCTCTCGACTGCGGGGCCCGGATCGAGCCGTTCATTCCGGGCCCTTGAACCCGAATTGCCCCAGGAGGGGCACGAATCGCACGTCGGACAGCGGGGTCCGGCTGATCCGGTCCCCTGCCCGCTCCACCAGCATCAAGATCTGTTCCTCCCGGTCGCCAATGGGGACCACCATCCGGCCGCCGGGCGCCAGCTGTTCGAGCAGGGGGCCGGGAATGTCCGGCGAGGCCGCCGCCACGAGGATGGCGTCGAAGGGGGCCATCGACCGCCAGCCCAGGGTGCCGTCCCCGACCACAACGCTGACGTTGCGGTACCCCAGGCGCTGGAGCCGACTCCGGGCCTGCTCCGCCAACGCGGGGATCCGCTCCACCCCGACCACGGTGTCGACCAGTTCGGCCAGCAGCGCAGTCTGGTACCCCGAGCCCGAGCCGACCTCGAGGGCGCGTTCGTGGCCCGTGAGCCGCAGGGCCTCGAGCGACCTCGCCTGGACGAAGGGCTGGGAGACCGTCTGGCCCGCTGCCAGCGGAAGCGCCGTATCCTCGTACGCCCGGTGGACGACCCCCTCCGGCACGAACTGGTGCCTGGGGACCGCGGCCACTGCCCGGAGCACCGCCAGATCGCGCACCCCCTTGTCGCGGAGGGTCTCGACCAGATGCTGGCGGTACCCGCCGTAGCTGTCGCCGTCGCTCAGAGGTCGAGCGACCATTGCGACACCGTCTCCAGCACGCGATAGCTGGTCAGGTCCATATGGAGCGGGGTCACCGAGATGTATCCCTCGTGCACCGCCGCGTGGTCCGAGTCAGCGTCCCCGGTCCAGGTCACGTCGCCGCCCCCGATCCAGTATACCTCGCGTCCCCACGGATCCTTCATCCGGGTGATGGACTCGGAGAAGAACCGGCTGCCGAGCTTGGTCACCCGGATTCCCTTGACTTCGTTGGCGTGGACCCGGGGCAGGTTGATGTTGAGCAGCGTGTCGGTCGGGAACTCGCCGATGGCCGTGATCTGCCGCACCAGCCGAGTCAGCAGGAAATCGTAGGTCTGCATCAGCTCCGGGTCGCGGCCGGCGAAGGAAACCGCGATCCCCGGGATGCCAAGGGTCACCGCCTCCATGGCGACGGAGACCGTGCCGGAGTAGAGCACGTCCTCGCCCATGTTCGGCCCGTGGTTGACGCCGGAGAAGACGAAATCGGGGCGTTCGGGCAGCAGCGCGCCGACTGCGAGGAGGACACAATCGGTCGGGGTGCCGTCCACCTGAAACGCGCCGTCGCGGGTGCGGGTCGGGCGGAGGGGCCGATGGAGGGTGAGGGAGTGGGACGTCCCGCTCTGTTCGCGGTCCGGCGCCACGACCGTCACCTGCCCCACCATCCGGCAGGCCTCGGCCAGCAGGGCGAGGCCGGGGGCGAGAATCCCGTCGTCGTTGGATACGAGGATCTTCATAAGAGGCCGCCTCAGGCGGCGGGTTCGTCGCTCGAGACGTCTGCCGGCGGCCGGGTACCGTCCAGCGTGTCGACAATCCGACCCAGCGCGTCATGGAGGTCGTCGATCGTCTGCCGGGACGCGGCCCGGACCGCCTCCTTTCGCAGTTCCCCGGTTCGGCGGAAGTGCTCGACCCGCTGCCGCGCCCCTTCGATCGTAAACTTCTCGGTGTAGAGCAGGTGCTTGACGAGCAGGATGAGCTCCACCTCGCGGCTCTTGTACACCCGGTTGCCCGAACGGTTCTTCGCCGGGCTCAGGAACCGGAACTGGCTTTCCCAATAGCGCAGGACGTGCGGCTTCAGGTCGGTCAGCGCGCAGACCTCGCCGATCGAAAAGAACTCCTGCATCGGGCGGGGACGGATCGGCATCACTGCTCCGGTTTGGGGGCTCGTTCCATCAGGTCGACCAGGGCCTGACGGGGAGGCTTATCGCGGTACAGGATCAACCACACCTGCTCGGCGATCGGCAGCTCGACCTGCAGTCGCTCGCCCAGCCGGACCGCCGCCACGGCGGTCGTTGCCCCTTCCGCAACGGTCCGGTGCTCCCGCTGGTAGGCGGCGAGGGTGACACCCCGGGCCAGCGCCACACCGAGCGCGCGGTTGCGGCTCAGGGCACCGGTGGTGGTGAGCACCAGGTCGCCCAGGCCGGCGAGGCCAGCGAAGGTCCGGGCGTCGGCGCCGAGCGCCAGACCCAGCCGGGTGATCTCGGCGAGGCCCCTGGTGATCAAGGCGGCGCGGGGGTTGTGGCCCAACCCAAGCCCCTCGAGAATCCCGGCAGCGATGGCGATCACGTTCTTGAGGGCTCCCGCCAACTCGGTCCCGATCACGTCCGAATTCGAGTAGACCCGGAAGTAGCTGGTGCCGAACAGCTCCTGGACGGCCGCGGCGGCGGCCGGGTCGGCCGATGCCGCCACCACCGCCGTCGGCTGGGCCTCGAACAGTTCGGCTGCAAAGCTGGGGCCCGAAAGGGCCACAAATCGGTGCGGCGGCAGGGTCGCGGCCGCGACAGCGGACATCGGCAGCAGCGAGTCGGTCTCGATTCCCTTGGTGGCGCTGGTGACGATCACGCCAGGTTCCAGGTGCGGAGCCGCCCGCGTCAGCACCCCCCGGGCAACATGGCTTGGAGTCACCAGCACCACATGGGGCGCGCCACGGACGGCGGTAGCCACATCGGCCGTGGCTCCGAGCCCCGGAGCCAGCGGGCGGCCGGGCAGGTACAGCGGGTTCTCACGCCGGGAGGCCACCGCCTCAGCCACCTCCGCCTCGTAGGCCCACAGGCGCACGGTGTGCCCGTTTCGGGCCAGCAGGTCGGCCAGGGTGGTCCCCCAGCTCCCGGCCCCGAGGACGGCGACGTCCGTCATCGGGCCCCGCCTTCCTCCCTCGGGCCGTGCCGACGACCGAACCGGGGCTCGGTGCCGTTGAGCAACCGGCGGATGTTGGCGTGGTGGAGCGCAATGACCAGTGCCGCGAGTCCCAGGAAGAGCCAGACAGCCTCGCGGCGGTCGGGCTGGAGCCCCCAAACGGCCGCGGGCAGGGTGGCTGCTGCCGCCATGCTGGCGAGGGATACGTAGCCGGTCAGGCGGAGCACGACCAGCCAGACGGCGAGGGCGGCGAGGAACGCCCAGGGAGCGATCGCCAGCACGACGCCGGCTCCGGTTGCCACCCCTTTCCCGCCCCTGAACCGCACGAATACGGAGTAGACGTGCCCGATCACCGCCAGAGCGCCGCAGAGGAGCGGGGGCAGCATCCCGTCTCCTGCACGGGGCCCAAAGACCAGCACCGGCACCGCCCCCTTGGCGATGTCAAAGAGCCCGACCGGAATCGCGAATCCCCATCCCAGCGTTCGGTAGAGGTTCGTCGCTCCCAGGTTCCCGCTCCCCACCTGGCGGAGGTCGATGCCGCGGGCCAGCCTGGCGGCGAGGTAGCTGGTTGGCACCGCTCCCAGAAAGTACGAGGCCAGAAGCCATGGTGCGGCGGCGGTCACGTGTGGGCGCCCTTCCGGCTCCGGAACCGAAGCCGCAGCGGTACGCCGGTGAAACCAAAGGCCTCCCGGAAGCCACGGACGAGGTAGCGCTGGTAGTGTTCCGGGACGTCGTGCGGGCGGTTGCTCACGATGGCGATGAGCGGCGGGGCCGTTGCGACCTGGGCCGCGTAAAGCAGCTTCACTTCCTCGCCAGGCTTCTGCGGCGGCTGGTTCCGCTCCACCAGACCCTCCAGGACCCGGTTCACTTCGGCGGTCGGGACCCGCTTCTCCCGCGCCGCCGCGACCTCCAAGATCAGATCCAGGAGCCGCTGGACCCGCTGGCCGGTGCGGGCCGACAGGTATACGAACGGCACGTCAGCGAGGAAAGGCGCCTTCTCGGTGACCACGGCCTGGCCCCGAACGGCCGTGTTCGAGTCCTTGTCCGACACCAGGTCCCACTTGTTGACGGCCACGATCAGGCCGGCGCCGGCTTCCCAGGCCTCCGTGGCGATGCGAAGATCCTGCGCGTGAACTCCGACGGTCGCATCGACCACGAGGACGCACACCTGGGCCCGGGCGATCGCCCGGCGGGTCCGAACCGTGGAGTAGAACTCGACGTCCTCGTCCACCCGCGACTTCCGGCGGAGCCCGGCGGTGTCGATGAAGCGAAGGGCCTGGCCGTGATACCGGAGGGTCGAGTCGATGGCGTCGCGGGTGGTGCCGGCGTCGGGCGCGACCACGTGGCGCTCCTCACCGAGGAGCCGGTTCGCGATGGACGACTTGCCGACATTCGGCCGCCCCACGATGGCCACGTCGATCGCTGGCTCCGGGTCGGCCGGGGCTTCGGCCGGGAGCCGTGCCACGACGAGGTCGAGCAGGTCGCCGCTTCCCTTCCCCGACTGGGCCGACAGCGGTACGGGGTCGCCCAGGCCGAGTTCGTAGAACTCGAGATGAGCGGAACTTCGGGGCCATTCGTCGAGCTTGTTGGCCACCACCAGGACGGGGCGCCGGGTCCGCCGCAGACGCTCGGCGATGGCGGTGTCGGCGGGCGTCAGGCCCTCCCGGGCGTCGACCACGAAGAGCACCAGATCGGCCTCCGCGACCGCGGTCTCCACCTGGCGGGCGATTGCCAGGTCCATCGCGTCGCGGGTTCCGGGTACCAGGCCGCCGGTGTCGACCACCCAGAAGGCCCGACCGTTCCACTCCGCCTCCCCGAAGTGGCGGTCCCGAGTGGTGCCGGCATGCTCCGAGACGATGGCTTCCCGGCCTCCCACGACCCGGTTGAAGAGGGTGGACTTGCCGACGTTGGGTCGGCCCACGATTGCGACGGTCGGCCTAGCCATCGAGGAGATCGGCAAAGGTCCGGGACGGGCGCACCGGGATCGGCGTCGCGGCCACCAGATCGTCCAGGGCGAGGTCGTCGATGAACACCCCCGCCTCGTTGATCGCGTCGCCCGGCACCAGGGCCAGATCCAGCTCGGGACGGGAGGCCAGGGCCGCGGCGATGGCGCGGCCGGGAAGAAGACCAGCGGTGGTGACCCTGGGGCCGAACGTCGAATTGATCACCGGGATCAATTCGAAGCTTGCCCCGGAGGCCAGCGCGAGCGGTGCCAGGACCTGCGGCATCAGCTCGGCCATCGAGGTCCCGGTAACCACCCCGATCCGCCGGCCGCGCCAGGCGGCGAAGCCGGTCCCGGCGTCGGCGATCTGGCGCTGGAGGAACCGGACGGCGCCAACACCGTTCTCCACCTGCTCGAAGCCGTCGTACGCGTCGGCCGGCGGCAGCTCCACCCCGGCGCGGAGGTAGAGCTCGTCGGCGCCGTAGACCCAGCCGGTGCCCCGGTCCCATCGCGCCCGGGTCTGCCACCGCTCCGCGATGGCAATGGCCGCCCGGCACTCCGCAGCCGACGGCTCGCGACAGCGGCTGTGCTTGCTGTACTCGGTGAGCCCAACCGGCACCACCGAGACGCTCAGGATCTCGGGCCCGAACCGATACAGGTCCGCGAGAGACCGCTCCAGGACGGGACCGTCGTTGACCCCCGGCGACAGGACGATCTGGGTGTGAAACCGGATCCCGTGCTCGGCCAGATGCCGGAGTTGCGGAAGGATCTCGGGAGCGGTCGGGTTGCGGAGCAGGTAACGCCTGGTCACCGGATCCGTCGCGTGCACCGAGACGTAGAGCGGCGAGAGCCGATAGGCGATGATCCGGCCGACATCGGCCGGCTTGAGGTTGGTCAGGGTGGCGAAGTTGCCGTAGCGGAAGGAGAGGCGGTAGTCGTCGTCGCGGATGTAGAGCGCCTCCCGGAGCCCGGCCGGGTTGCCGTCAACGAAGCAGAAGTCGCATCGATTGGCGCACCGCCGGATCCGCGGAGGCTCCAGGGCCACGCCCAGCGGATCCTCCAGGGACCGCTCGATGTCGAACTCGACCTCCTCGCCATCGGGTTGCCGAACCTGCAGCGTAAAGGCTTCGTCGGCGGTATGGAACTCCCAGTCGAGGAAATCCAGAAGCGGCTCGCCATTGACGGCCAGCAACTCGGTGCCGGGCTTCAGGCCCAGCTCCTCCCCGAGCGATCCCGGAGAAACCGCCGCTACACGGATCACGCCAGACGTCCTCGTAAAGAATCCCCGTCTGGCGTAAGATGATGCTATTCGCTTGTTTTTTCAAGACTTACAGTGCCAGGCCTGATCCAGTTTCGAGGATGATCATGCCCTCTCAGCCGCGAACCGGGTCCGCCGATCCCGCCTCCGGCGGCCTGCCGGCTAAGAGCCACTGCATGGCTTCGGCCGGGTCAGTAAAGACGGCCTGCTCGATGCCGGTTCTGGAGATCCGCTCCCCCGACATCCGAGCCATGCCGAAGGTCGCCGGCCCCCCCACGACCATCGCCAGCCGGCTGCCGCACAACTGTTCCTGGTGATCGATGACAAAGTCCGAGACCTGGCGGATGTAGGCGCTGGTTGGTGGCTCGGCAACCAATCGCCGGTCGGACAGGAACCCGAAGCCCGGCTGGTAGTTCGGATCGCGAAAGATCGCCCGCATCATGCCGGCCCACTCGGCAAAGTCGGGCTGCCCGAGGTACTCGATCCGGACCATCCGGGACACGGGGTCAATGGTGTAGCGGAGGTTCACCGAGATCGCCTCCGGGGGCTAGTGGCGACCCGACGGCCGGAGCGCCGAGGGCCCCCCAACTGGCGGGCCCCCGATCCTGTCTCCTTGTTGCGGCGCTAGAGAGCGGGCGACCGGACTCGAACCGGCGACGTCCAGCTTGGGAAGCTGGCATTCTACCAACTGAATTACGCCCGCGTGACCCGGGCGGAAAGATGCGATCCCGCCCAGGCGACGTCAACGACTCCGGTCAGCCAGCCTTCTGGCGGTACCGCCAGCCGGCAATCTCCCGGCCGGAGGCCTCGACCCGGATGCTGTGACTGGAGCCCGGCGGCACCACCGGGATGTTGATCTCCTTGGTGTCCACCACGGTCCCCGCGACGTTCAGGAATTCGATGGTGAGCACCACGGGGGTCGACTTGATCGCCTTGCCCTGCGCGTCCGTGGGGCTCCGGCCGGTGGCGGTTCCCTCCAGCCGCGCCCCCTCGCGCATCAACTGGAAGCTGGTCATTTCGATCGACACCGGAAGGCCGACCAGCTTCTCCGCGGCCTTGAGGACCTCGGCATCCTTGCCGAGGCCCCGGTACCCCTGGCCCAGCAGCCGATAGACGTCCTCGTTCATCGGTTCCAGCCCTTCGAGCTGGGCGGCGGTCTGCACCAGCTTTTCGTTGTCCTTCAGGGCGAGGTAGGCGTTCGCGAGGTTGTAGACCGCGTCCCGGCTGTAGGGGTTCCTGGCCACCACCTTGGCGAACGCTTCAGCCGCCTTGTCGTAGCTCTGGGCGTTGAAGGCCGCGACCCCGATGTTGAGGATGTCGTGGGTGTCGAGCGAGTCGAGGTTCTGCTTCGACATTTCGGCGATCATGGCCCCTTCGAGCGCCTCGGCGCTGTCGGCCATGCCGGCGCCCCGGAAGGACTGCGCCAGGGCCTTGCGGGCATCGAGGCTGGAGGGGTCCCAGGCCAGGTAGCGATGGAGCACCGCGATCGCGTCACGGTGCTGGTCCAGTCGCTGGTACATCAGCGCCAGGTTGAGCGCGTTGGCGTTCCGGTCGCCGATCAGGCTGGTGTCGTTCACGGCCGCCCGCTCGGCGATCTCGAGCGCCTGGCGGAAGTAGGCGGCCGCGCTGTCATCCTTGCCAGTGTTGGCGAAGAGCACCCCGATATTGGCGGCCACATGCGGCATCCCGCGGAAGAGGCGGTTGGCATCGCGGAAGAGATTGATCGCTCCGTCCACGTCCCCGGCCCGCTGCAGCTCGAGGCCGGCGTTGGCGAGGCCCGCCCAGTTGTTCTGGCGGTACTGCTTGATGTCGAGCTCGCAGCTGGGCTCCAGGGCCTCGGCCCGGGCGAACGCCGAGTCGACCCCGCCCACGTCGCCCTGCATCAGGTAGATCCGGGCCAGGAAATACCAGGACGCGGCGTTCTTGTCCTGGCCTTCGGTGATCGCCTCCAGGACCAGGGTCTTGGCCTCGGCGAGGCGCGCGGACTTGTCGGCCTTCGGATCGTAAGCCTTCCGCAGCGCGTCGACCGCCTTGCGGACCTTGGCGTCGGGCTTCAATGAGCAGAACGGCACCTGATACTTGTCCGGCTGGAGCGCCGCGAGCTTGGGATTGATTACCGGTGCCTGCGCCCCCGCTACCCCCGCTGCCGCCAGGGCCAGGAGCCCGAGCCGTACACCCGTCATCATGCTACTCCTTCTGGTAAACGTTCTCCGCGGCACTCCGCGGGGTCCCGGGCCGTACGAGCCGGGCCGCTTCTTCCTGTAATCTACGGGAAATCTCGTGTGCTGGCTGCCCCGCCCGACGGGCAAGGGCCAGCACGTCGTCGAACTCCGGCTTCACCCGGGGACCGCCCGGGCCGAGCAGGGTCTTGATCCGGACGCGCTGCCCCGCCGTCTCCAGTTCCCACTGCTCCCGAGCCAGCACCGCCCGCCGCACCGGCCACCATCGGATGCCGGCCGTGGTGCTGTTCCGGAACCAGGCGTCGGCGACGGTCTCTACGGCCCGGGCAGGGACCAGGGTCTCGACCCGGAACCCGACCCGACCCTTCTTCATCTGCGTGGCCCAGACCTGAACATCGAGAGCCCCCGCCCCGACCAGCGCCTCCCGGAGCGGCTCCAGGTACTCCGGGCTCAGGTCGTCGATGTCGGAGACCATGGCCACGAGGTCCTCCGGCTGCTCCTGGGTCTCGCCGAGTACGACCTTCACGGCATTCGGATAGCCGACGGGATCCCGGGTCCCGGCTCCCCAGCCGCTCCCGATGGCACGCCAAGGGACGGCCGGCGCGCCCGGCTCCGCAAGCACCCGGAGGAGAGCCGCGCCCGTGGGAGTGGTCGCCTCCCCCTGGACCGGGCCATCCGGACTGATCGTCAACCCCTCGGCAAGGATCGACGTCGCCGGCGCGGGAACCGGGAGCACCCCGTGGGCCGCCCGAACCCAGCCGTTGCCCAAGGCCACCGGCCGACTGAAGATCCGGTCGACGCCCAGGCGCTCAAAGCCCTCGATCGTGCCGACGATGTCGATGACCGCATCGAGCGCCCCGACCTCGTGGAGTGCCACCCGTTCGGGTGAGACTCCGTGAACCCGCCCTTCCGCCTGGGCCAGCAGCTCGAACGCCCGTCGTGCCTGGCCCCTGACCCAAGGCGAGACTGGGGCCCGCTCGACCAGCTCGAGGAGCTCGCCAACGTGGCGATGAGGGCCGTGGTGGCCCGGGTGATGGTGGCCCTCGGGGTGCCGGTGATGGCCATGCGATGGGGCTTGGTCAGGCGCGGCCTCGGGCGATGTCGGCTCCACGTCGGAGACGTCGCCCGGGCCCTCGGATGCACCGCCCACCCGGACGTCGACCTTGGTGGCTCGGAGGCCGCATCGGTTCACCGACCGAATCGTGACCTGGGCATCACCGAGGCCAAGGCGATGCGGCAGGCCCTCCAGCCAGTCCCGGGACGCACCCAGGTCGATCAGGGCGCCAAGGAGCATGTCGCCGCTGACGCCAGCCGCCGGGTCGATGATTGCGAACCGCTGGGAGGACATAGACTTACAATATCGCTCCGAACCCGGTTCGGCGACAAGTTCTCTACCGGTAGAGCCAGCCAGCCCCGGTGTTGAACACCACCACCCGTTCTCCGCTCTCGAGTTCGCCCCGATCCCGAAGAGCGACCGCCGCCGCCAAGGCCGCTCCGCCCTCGGGCGAAAAATCGATGCCCTCCGTCGCGGTCCCAAGCTCGGCCATCCGCATCAGTTCTGCGTCAGGCACCGCCACGGCTCCGCCACCCGAGTCTCTGAGAATCCGAAGCATGACCTGATCGCCAAGTGGCCCCGGGACCCGGAGTCCACTGGCCACAGTCCGGGGGTCGGTCCAAGGCTCACAGGAGCTGGCGCCGGCGTGGAACGCCCGGACGATCGGTGCGCAGCCAGAGGCCTGGACGGTGTAGAATCGTGGCTGCTTTCTTGTCACCCAACCGACTCTGGCCAGCTCATCGAAGGCTTTCCACATGCCAATCAGCCCGGTTCCACCTCCTGTGGGGTAAATGATTGCATCGGGCAGTTTCCACTCGAGCTGCTCAGCCAGCTCAAGTCCCATGGTCTTCTTGCCCTCGATTCGATACGGCTCGCGGAGTGTCGACAGATCAGTCGCTCCAGCCTGAGCCGCGAACGCCCGGCTCTCGCGGCCGCAGTCGCCGATGTGCCCGTCAACCAGAATGAGTTCCGCGCCGAAGGCACGAACCTGGTTCAGGAGAGGACCCGGCGTTGTTTGAGGGGCGTAGACCCTGACCCTGGCCCCTGCCCTGGCCGCGTAGGCGGCAGCCGCGACGCCGGCGTTGCCTGCGGTTGGCAGCGTGAAGGTTCTGGCCCCGGCGTGGACCGCGCGGGTTATCGCTGCCGAGAGCCCTCGGGCCTTGAACGACCCGGTGGGGTTGACTCCCTCGTCCTTGACCATCAGACCCTCGAGGCCGATCGCCGCCGCGAGGCGCGGAACGTTGAGGAGCGGGGTGTCTCCTTCACCCAGCGTGACCGGAACCTCGTCGGGCAGGAGCGGGAGGAAGGGCCGGAAGCGCCACATTCCCCGCCCTGGTAGCCGAACGGGCTCTTGGGCGACCGGCGGCCGGTCAGGGTATCGTACCAGCCACGGCCTGCCACAGGCCGGGCAAACGGTGGGCAGGCCGGACGGGTCTCCGCCGGCGCCGCAGTTGGAGCACTCCAGAGTCCAGGTGATCCGACACCTCGTCAGTTCTGGCGGACCCGATCGACGATCCGCTCGGCAAGGGTGGTCGAGAACCCGGGCAGGGCGGCGATCTCCGCTGCCGTGGCCGAGCGGACGCCGGCCAGGCTGCCGAAGCGGTCGATCAGCAGGCGGCGCCGGGTCGGCCCAACACCCGGGATGTTGAGCAGGGCCGAGCTGATGACTCGTTGCGTCCGGCGCCGGCGGCTGTAGGTGACGCCGAACCGATGGGCCTCGTCGCGGATTCGCTGCAGGAGGCGGAGCGCGGGGCTCCGGCGCGACAGGCGCAGGGGTTCGGCGCCGGCAGGAAGAAAGATCTCCTCCTCCCGCTTGGCCAGCCCGATCATGGGCAGGGAGGCAACGCCGAGGGTCCGGGCTGCTTCCAGGGCGGCGTTCAGTTGGCCGCGGCCGCCGTCGATCACCGCCAGGTCGGGTAGCGGCTTCTGTTCGGCGAGTCGGCGCTCCAGGTAGCGCGCCATCACCTCGCGGATCGCCGCGTAATCGTCCTGCCCGTCGACTGTCCGGATCCGGAACCTGCGGTACGCCGATTTCTTCGGGCGCCCCGCCTCGAAGGTCACGAGCGACCCGACAGTGTCCCGCCCCTGGTTGGTGGAGATGTCGATGCAGATCATGGTGCGAGGGACCTGGGACAGCCCGAGTTCGCGGCCCAGGGCGTACACCGGGTCGTCGGCACGTTCGTCGATCTCGAACGACTCGATCCGGAGGCTCTCGAGGAGATGGCGGGCGTTCTGCTCGGCGAGCTGGAGCCAGCGGTGGGCGATCCCCCTGGTGGGCTGAACCCACGCCGTCTCTGGCAGCAGCTGCTGGAGCCCCTCGAAGTCGGCGGGGGCGAAGGGAAGAACCGTTCGGCGGGCACGCCCTTCGGCCGGTCGGTAGTATCGGACCAGGAAATGGCCCAGCACGGCCGGATCGTCCTCATCCTCGAGGTTCTCGAGGATGCGATGGTCGCGCGCGACCAAACGCCCCTCCCGAATCCGAAGCAGGACGCAGACGGCATCGTCTCCATCCCGGGCGTAGCCCACGGCGTCGGCGTCGCCACCGCCGAGGAGTTCGACGGTCCCCGGGGCCTCGAGCCGGTCCAGCCAGCGGAGCGCATCGCGCAGGTCGCGGGCCCGCTCGAAGTCCTCCCGTTCACTCGCGTCGTGCATCAGGTCGCGGAGGCGCCCGCGAACGTCACCGGTGCGGCCCTCCAGAAACCGGAGCACGTCTTCGATCATCGCCCGATAGTCCGCTTCGGTCTGCCACCCGACGCACGGCGCCCGACAGCGGCCGATGTGGTAGTCGAGACAGGGCCGGTCCCGCCGATCGCGGGGAAGATCGTCGCCACAGCTGCGGACCGTGAAGATTCGCCGAACCAGCGCCAGGGTCCGCCGCATGTCGGCCACGTCGGTATAGGGACCGAAGTACCGGGCACCGGGATGGTCGCGCCGGCGCGTCACGAGCACCCGGGGAAACGGCTCGCGGACGGTGACGGCAATCGAGGGATAGCTCTTATCGTCCTTGAGCCGGAGGTTGAATCGTGGCTGGTGTTCCTTGATCAGCGTGTTCTCGAGCAGCAGAGACTGCGCCTCGTCGGGCACCACGATGGTTTCGACATCGGCGACGAGCCTGACCAGCAGCTGGTTCTTCGGGCTGCCGGCGTGGTCGGCGGTGAAGTAGCTCCGAACCCGGCTCCGCAGGCTTTTGGCCTTGCCCACGTAGAGGACTCGTCCCTCGCGGTCCTTCCAGAGGTAAACCCCGGGCCCGTCGGGAAGGGCTTCGAGCCGCCGTTCGAGCTCTGCGGGGACGGTCATCCGCCACCCCAAGGACGCTGGCGCAATGAGGCCGCCTCCTCGACGCCCAGCCACGCCGCCATCGCGAGATAGGTCAGGCCGAATGCTCCGAGGGTGAGCAGCCCGCCCAAGAGTCGCGGAAGCGGTGCCGCGGCGAGGAATACGATCCACCCCACGGCTCCTGCTGCAAGCGCCGATCCCACCAGCCGGGGGGCCCGACCGGCGGCGGTACGCCAGTTGCCGATCCGGCCCGCCAGCGAGCCCCGAAGGAGCCGATATTCGAGGACGCCCGCGAGGGCGCTGCCCAGGGCAAGCCCGGTGGTGCCCCACTTGGGGTCAATCCCGGCGAGACCGGGGCCGAACAACGCGGCGGACGCGCCCAGGCAGAGCCCGACCACGACCCGGATCGAGGCGAAGCGGAGCGGCGTACGGGTGTCGCCCAGGGCGAAATGGGCGGAGGTCAGCAGACGGGACACCGCTTGGGGCAGCAGGCCAACGGTGGCGGCGGCCAGCGTACCCCAGACCCACAGGGCATCCTCCTCGGTGAACGCGCCGGACTGGAACACGACGCCGGCCACGACGTGTCCCAGCAGGAGGAAGAGGACGGCGGTGGGCACGATGAAGAAGGCGATTCGTTCCGACCCGCTCGCCACCCGGTGCATCATGCGGCGCGCCGAGCCGTCGGGTTCGGCATCGGCGGCCTCGGACAGCTCGGGCAGCTCGGCGGCGGCGATGGACATGCCGAAGAGGCTGATCGGCAACAGGTAGAGGAGCTGGGAGTTGCTGAGGGCCGCGACCGCGCCGAGCGGCAGCAGGCTGGCGACCAGGGTGTCGACGAAGGCGCTGATCTGCACGACGCCCCGGCTCACGAAGGCGGGCCAGAAATTGGCGAGGACGGCGCGGACGTTCTGGCTCCGGGCCTGGAGCGAGAGCTGGAGCCCCCCGAGCAGGCGGATCGCCAACGGGAGCTGGGCCCCGAGCTGGATGGCGCTGCCCGCGAGGGCGCCCCACACCGTCCAGCGCACGATCTGGTCGGCGGTTTCGCCCCGGACTCCAGCCGCGATGGTCGCCACGATAATGGCGAGATTCCATCCTACCGGCGCCAGGTACGGGAGGAGGAAGCGCCGGTGGCTGTTGAGGATGGCGAGGCACCAGGCCGACAGCACGAGCAGCCCCGTGCCCGGAAACATGACCCGCACGAGCGCAACGGCGAGGTCGCGGCGTGCGCCGTCGAAGCCGGGGACGAGGAGCGTCACCAGGAGCGGGGCCGCCATCACGCCGAGGCCGGCCAGGAGGGTGACGACCAGGCCGAGAACGCCGGCCACCGCCCCGGCAACCCGACGGGCCTCGGCAGCCTCCCCGCGTGCGATCAGCCGGGTGTAGACTGGAATGAGCGAAGCGGAGAGGACGCCCTCGCCAAACAGGTTCTGGAGGAAGTTCGGGATCCGGAAGGCGCTGGCGAACGCGTCGGCGGCTGCGGTGGTCTGTCCGAGATAGTGCGCGACCACCCGCTGACGTACCAGCCCGAAGATCCGGCTTGCCAGGATCCCCGCGGCGACGAGCGTGGCGGCGCCTCGAGCCACCGGCCTCAGCCGGCTGAACGTGGCGGAAGCCGGGGGCGATCCGGGGCCGTCTCGAGCAGCTTCTGGAGGAATTGGTTCTCCTCCCTGAGCGCCTCGACCGACCGGCCAAGGTCGTCGACCTCGGCCTCCAGCACCTCGATCTTCCTGGCCAGCTCGACCAGGGCCGCCGGCGTCGCTTCGGGGCCCTCCAGCCGCCGCGCCAGCGCCCGTCCGATCGGGGAATCGACCAGGACGACCACCACCGGGATCATCAGGGCAGCGAAGACCAGCAAGCCGAGCAGCGCCATGTCCGATCCGAGTCTAGGGGGATGCCCGGCCGGCTTCAAGGGCGACTGGATACCAGCTGCTGATATGAGCGGCCAGCTCGCCCAATGCGTCGTCCCCGTAGCGGGCCAGGAGCCCCGGTAGTCCCAGCACCCGTTCCTGGGGCTCGCCGTTCGGCAGCACGGCATTGAGCACCCGATCGAGCTGACTGTGCAGCTCGGCCTGCTTGCGCTTGGCGGCCTGCAGCATCCGTTTCTCCAGCTCGGCCAGGCCCCCGATGGCCGTCACCCCAGCGGCCCGCACCGGTCGTTCCAGCGTCGGGTCGAGGGCATCGATCAGCCCCGCCAGCCGCTCGTAGCCGGCATCGATCGAGTCTCTCAGCGTCGCCAGTCCGCTTTCCAGCGCAGGGGGGAGCGCTGCCCGTGCCAGCCCATGCTCGAGGCGCCGACCTTCGCGGAGCACTCCGTCGAGGTCCAGCCCCAGCTTCTGCAGGGCCCTGGTCACCCGGGGCTCAACCACGATTCCGGACCAGCGCGGCAGGGGCAGCTGGCGGTGGACGTCCAGGTGAGGGTACAGGGTGCTGGCGAGCTCGAGGTACCGGAGCTCGGCAGGCCCGGCGACATAGGCGACGGTCGGCAGGACCGCCGCCTCGACGACCGGCCGGAGCAGCACATTCGGGGAAAGGCGGGTGGGCTCCTCCACGGCGATCCGGTCGAGATCGGCCAGCGTCCAGCGCTCCCGACTCCGGCGAGTGATGAACGCCCCGTTATCGGGCAGGAGCCGGTCGCGCCCGGCGGCTCCTTCCAGCATCACGAGGGTGGCTCGGTCGCCGACCTTGACGCCGGGATCGGTCCCCCCGGCACCGAGTTCGGTGGCCCGTCGGACCAGCCGGGCATCCAGCTCAGCCCAGTTTTCAAGGGCGCGCCTGAGCAACGGCCACGCCTGCTGCTTCAACCGGGGCGATGCTGCGTCGAGACAGACCACCCCCAGAGGAGCCAGCAGCTCGGCCAGCGCGCCCCCGAACGCCCCAGCGACGGTTGCTCCTGCCCGGTAGTGCCGCCCCAACCAGGCGACGACCCGGTCGCGGCGCTCACCGGGCGCGGCACTGGCCTCGAAGGCGGCCAGCAGCTCGACCACCTCCTCGGTGAGCTGCTCGCGGTACATCGGGGTCAACGGAGCGTCCGCCGACCGGGGGGACAACCGGGCCGTCACCAGCTCGCCGCTGGCGGAGAGCCAGGCCGCCCGGCCCGCTTCCGCGAAGTCGTGATCGTCGCCGGCGACCCAGAACACCGGAACGACCGGCCGCTGCCATTCCCGCTCCAGGATAGCGGCGACCGCCCGGGCCGACAGTGCCTTGTGGATCGTCAGCAGCGGCCCGGTGAAGAGACCGGGTTGCTGCCCGGTGGTGACCGCGAGCGCCCCCGGCAGACCGAGGCGTCCTGCGGTGGCTGCCGAGGCGGGGTAGGTCGCGTCGCCGAGCGAGAAGGGGGTCGTCACCGCTCGCGAGTCGGGGCGACGGACCGGAGCGGCGAGCGGCGTATCGACGAAGCCGAGCATCACGGAAGCTGCGCCATGAGAATGGTGCGGGGGGCATCCGGGTCCAGAGCGCGCCCGTCGTAGCCACCGAACCGCCACCGGATCGCCGCCCCTGCCGTGGCGATCATGCGTTCCAGGTCGGCAGGCGTGAACAGCCGGACTCGCTCCAGGAACTGCCGGCCGTCCGGCACCGAAATGGTCTTCATCACGAAGCGATCCTCGCCCTCAAGCCAGCGCTGGACCCGCACCTCGGCCCCGCCCAGTCGGGTGGTCTCGGCCGGCACCAGGCTGGAGCGGACCCAGCCGGCGTTGAAGAAGTCGAGGACGAACCAGCCCCCGGGCCGCACCGCCGCCAGCATCTCGCCCAGGGCTGCCTGGTGGTCCTCGTCCGAATCGAAGTACCCGAAGCTGGTGAAGAGGTTCACCGCCACATCGCAGCTCCCCCGCCGGATCGGCAAGGCCCGCATGTCGGCCCGGACGACCGGAGTACCGGAAACAGCCCTGGCTCGCGCCAGCAGGTGGCTGGACAGGTCGAGCCCGACCGTCCGGTAGCCGCGATCCCGGAACGCCCGTGCGTGCCGGCCCGCTCCGCAGGCCACGTCGAGAATCAGGCTCGCCGCGGGCAGCCCCAGGGTCCTGACGATCAGATCGACGAGGTGCTCGGCGTCGTGTTCGTCGCGGTGAGGGTAAAGATGCAGGTATTCCTCGCCGAACCATTCCTCGAACCACTCGGTCATGGTCGTCTACCGGTGGTAGGGTTCGCCGCGAAGAATGGTCCACGCCCGGTACCATTGCTCCAGGACCACCAGCCGTGCCAGTTCGTGCGGCAGGGTGAGCGGTCCGAGGCTCCAGATGCACGCCGCGCGCCCGAGGACCTCAGCGGCGAGCCCCCCCGCCCCGCCGATCGCCAGTACCAGCGGGCGGGCCTCGGTCCGCCAGCGATCGAGACGACGGGCCAGGTCCTCGCTGGACCAGGGCTGCCCGTGGCGGTCGAGCGCGACCACCGTCGTCCCCGTCGGAGTCGCGGCGAGGAGGCGCTGCCCTTCGAGCCGGCGCCTTTCCGGGTCGGAGCGGGCCCCGGCCGGCTCCCTGAGTTCGCGTTCGGTGAACGGGCCGTAGCGCCGCAACCGCCGCAGGTAGTCGTCACAGGCATGACGGATCGCTGGCCGCAGCCGACCCACCGCGAGCAGCGTGGTCTCCACCGGCTCGACGGCCGGTCAGGCGTACATTCCGCGCAGGCGGTGCACGGTGGCCACCCGCTCGATCGCCACCATGTAGGCCGCGATCCGCATGCTGACGCCGTGGCGGGCCGCCATGCCGGCGACCTCGGCGAAGGATTGGACCATGATCCGCTCGAGCCGCTGGTTGACGGTCTCCTCGTCCCAGAAGTAACCGCCCCGGTCCTGCACCCATTCGAAGTAGCTCACCGTGACGCCGCCTGCGTTCGCCAGGATGTCGGGGATGACGAGAATACCCTTGTCCTGCAGGATCGCGTCCGCGGCGGCGCTGGTCGGTCCGTTCGCCCCCTCGCAGATGATCTTGGCCCTGATAGCGCCGGCATTGTCCTCGGTCACGACGTTCTCGAGCGCCGCCGGCACCAGTACGTCGCAGTCCAGGGTGAGCAGCTCCGCATTGGTCAGCCGATCGGCTTCGGTGTAGGCCTTGAGCGACCGGTGCTTTCTGGCGTGTTCCAGCAGGCTTGGCACGTCGAGGCCCCGGGGATTGTAGAGCGCCCCATCCTTGTCGCTCACCGCCACGATCCGCATTCCCAGTTCCGCCATGAGCTTGGCCGAGATGGAGCCCACGTTGCCGAAGCCCTGGACCGCGACCCGGGTCCCCGCGACCGGCATCCCGAGCTGCCGGAGCGCCTCCCGGGTGGCGATGGTGCACCCGCGGCCGGTTGCCTCCCGGCGGCCGAGGGAACCTCCCATCTCGACCGGCTTGCCGGTCACGACGGCGGTCACGGTGTGGCGCTTGTGCATGGAATAGGTGTCCATGATCCATGCCATCATCCGTTCGTTGGTATTGACGTCCGGCGCCGGCACGTCCGAATCCGGCCCGAGGGTGTCGATGATCCCGGCCGTATAACGACGGGTCAGTCGCTCGAGCTCCACCATGGACATCGTGGACGGGTCACACACGATGCCCCCCTTGGCGCCTCCGAACGGGAGATTGACCACGGCGCACTTCCAGGTCATCCAGGCCGCGAGTGCCTTCACCTCGTCCAGTGTCACCCCGAGGTCGTACCGGATGCCACCCTTGGCCGGTCCCCGGGCCGTGTTGTAGAGCACCCGGTAACCGGTGAAGACCTCGACTTCACCGGTATCCCGCTGGACCGGGCAAGCCACGATGATCTGCTTCTCCGGGTGGCGCAGCACGCTGTAGAGGCCGGCCTCGAGGTTGAGCCGTTCCGCGGCCTCATCGAATCGTGCCATCATCGACTCGAAGGGGTTTTCGGTCGGGAGGAAAGTGTCCTTCTCGGGCCGGATCAGGCCGTGGACGGGGGGCATGCGGTTTCTCCGGGGTGTCTCAAGTGGATGCGCCCTTTAATCTTACACCATTCGGGCCCAAGGGAAGGAGGGCGTCGAGCGCCGCGACGATCTCACCCTCACCGGCCTCCCAGACCAGGTCCAGGGAAGCAACCAGCGGTTCTGGGACACTGGCCGGCCACCGGCCGCGGAGCTTGACGGCGTCCTTTTCCGTCACGACCAGGTAGTCGACCTTGCGACTGGCCCCGGCGAGCCAGGCCAGGTCCTGGTCGCGGAAGTCGTGGTGATCGGGCCAGGTGGCCGGCTGGACCTGGGCACCGAGCGACTTGACCTGTGCAATGAACGCGCCGGGGTCGGCGATGGCGCACGCCGCCACCACGCGCTTGCCCGCCAGCTCCCCCGGCGAGACCCGCCGGTCGCTCACCAGGCCCCGGAACCGCCGGAGCGTCAGATGCAGAATGGCGACCGGGCCCGGGACCAGCGATCCCAGCTGCTCCGCCACCGCTCGCGCGACCTCCGGACCCGCCCGGCGCCGGGTAACGATCAGGCCGGTGGCCCTCCGCGCGGCCCGGATCGGCTCGCGCCACGGGCCGGCGGGCAGGCACCACGGTACGGTGCGGGCGGACTCGGCGCTGTAGAGCAGCAGGTTGAGGTCCCGTCCCGTGTCCCGCCGCTGGAAGGCGTCGTCCAGCACCAGGATCCTGGCGCCGTCCTGGAGCGCCATCCGGGCTCCTGCCACCCGATCAGGGTTGGCGACCACCCGGGCGTCGGGGGTGGCATGTTGATGGAGCAGGACCTCGTCCCTGCCGTAGCCCCGGAGCAGGATCCCCGGTACAACCCCGCGCTGGAGATAGTGGGCCGCAATCCAGCTGGCCACGGGTGTCTTGCCCGACCCGCCGACGCTCAGGTTCCCGACCGCGACCGCCGGTGCGGGAAGGCGCCGGACGGCTGCCCAGCCCCGGTCGTAGGCGAGGTTCCGAAGGCCGACGCCGGCCCGCCACAGCCCTGCCAAGGGCAGCAGGCCTGCCCGGGCGAGCCGGGCATCAAGCCGCCGGCTGGTCCACAGCCACCGGATCAGCCGATGGGCGTCGCCGGGTCGACTCGCCATTCCAGCTCCCGTTCAAGGTCCGCAAGGGCCGCCGCGGCGCGTTCCACCCCCTGGGCCAGTCCCCGTTCACCCGGTTCGACCGGGTACGGGACCCCGTAGCCGATCCGGACGCTGGCCCCGGGTTTCGGGACCAGGAACCTGTCCCAGGAGCGGAGGCGCCAGGCCCTGTCGGCCGTAGCGGCAATCGGCAGGATCAGCGCTCGGCCCCGTTGGGCGACCAGGGCAGCCCCCGGCTTCACCTGGCGACGGGGTCCCCGTGGCCCGTCCGGCGTGAACGCCACGGCTTGTCCTGGGGCGACCGCCCGAACGGCTTGAAGCAGCACCCGGGTCCCACCTCGGGTGCTCGAGCCGGCGAGGTTTCGGTAGCCCAGCCGCCGGGCCAGTTCGGCGAGGTACTGGCCGTCGCGGGCCTCGCTGACCACGATGGCGATTCCCTGCTGACGGTGGTGCCACAGCAGAGGGAGCAGCATCTCGTGCCAGAGGAGGAACACGAACGGCGTCTGGTCGCGAACCAGCCTCTCCCACCGGTCCTGGTGGCGGACCTGAACCCTCCAGGTTCGCGCCAGGAGCCCGATCACCGGCGCCCCGGCGGCCACTGCCAGCGCGGGTGGCGGACGCCACCTCATTGCAGAAGCTCCGCGGCGATCGCCGCGACCCGCTCGGCGGCACCAGGTGCGCCGAGGCCGGCGCGCACCTCCGCCAGGCCGGCGAGCTGGGCCACCGTGCCGGGGTGGGTCGGATCGAGGAGCTGACGGGCGACCTCCGCGAGTCGGCCGGCGGTCGCGTCCTGCTGAAGCAACTCGTCGACGACAGCCCGTCCGGCAATCAGGTTGACCGGGCTCACCCACGGGACCCGGATCAGTCGCCTGGCCAGGAATTCGGTCAGTCGGTGGACCCGGTACGCTACGACCATCGGCACACCGCAGATCGCCGCCTCCAGGTTCGTCGTGCCCGACTTGGCGAGGGCGGCGTCGGCCGCAGCGAGGACCATCGTCGAGTCCGACCAAGCCAGCTGGAGCGTGCCGGCACCGGGGTACTCGAGGCCCGCCACGGCGGCGACCAGCGCCCGGTCGCAGGAGGCCTCCCGGCACAGCTGGAGCGCGGCGTCGCGGAACTCGGGCCAGAGACGATGGATCTCCTGGCGACGGCTGCCAGGAAACACCGCCAGCACTCGCTCCGACGGTCCGACCCCGAGGGCGGTGCGGGCCTCGGCGCGCGACGGCCAGGGCACCCGGTCGAGCAGGGGGTGGCCGACGTAGTCGGCACGGATCCCCAGTCGCTCGAAGAATGGCACCTCGAATGGGAAGATCACCGCGAGCCGGTCGGCCGCAGCCTGAAGGCGCGGTGCTCGCTCCGGCCGCCAGGCCCACAGCTGGGGGGCGATGTAATAGAGCACCTTGACACCGGCCTTCCGGGCGGCCGTGGCCAGGCGGAGGTTGAAGCCGGGGTAGTCGACCAGGACAGCGAGATCGTACTCGCCCATCCGGAAGCGATGCCGCAGTTCGCCGAACAGCCGGGCATGCGCAGGGATCTTGTGAAGGATCTCGGCAAACCCCATGACCGTATACCGGTCCATGGGATACCGGACCGACGCCCCGGCGGCGTGGAGCGCGGGACCGCCGAGGGCGTCGATCCTGGCCTCGGGGAAGCGTCGCCGCAGGGCCAGCGCGACCGGGGCGCCATGGAGGTCGCCCGAGGGCTCGCCCGCGGAGATGAAGATGCGGGTGGTCACGGCCCGCGGACTGCCTCCGCGACCTTGAGGGCCAACTCCAGCGCCGCCCGTCCCTCCTGCCCCGACACCACCGATTCCTTCGATCCCCGGACCGATCGGACGAAGCTTCCGAGTTCTTCCGCAAGGGCGTCGCGCTCGTCGGCCTCCAGCGGAACGCTGTCGGCAATGTCCTCCAGCCTCGAGGGCTGCAGGGGGCGCCGCCCATTTCGCAGGCGGAGGAAGACGCCCGACCCCGCGGCGAGATCCAGGGAGAGGTAGCCGCTGGGCTGGAAGAGGCGGAGCTTCCGAACCCGCTCCCGCGCGACGCGCGATGCGGTGATGTTCGCGACGGCGCCCCCCTGAAATTCGACCCGCGCATTGGCCACATCGAGGTGCCGGGTGAGCACGGCCACCCCGCTGGCTCGCACCTCCACGGCGCCGGCGCCGCCGGTCAGGTGGAGGATCAGATCCAGATCGTGGATCATGAGGTCCAGCACCACCGCCACGTCGGTGCCACGCGGCTGAAACGGCGCCAGCCGGGTGCTTTCGAAGTACCGGACCTCATCGAGGTACGGTTGGGCCGCCCGGATAGCGCGGTTGAACCGTTCCACATGGCCGACCTGGAGGGGGACGCCGACCTGCTCGGCGCGACGGAGCAGGGCGTCGGCGTCGGGCAGGGATCCGGCGAGCGGCTTTTCGATCAGCACGGCCCGCCCTCGATCCAGTGCCTGGAGCCCCACTTCGGCGTGCGCGGGCGTCGGCACCGCGACCGTCACGGCCTCCACCTGCTGGAGCAGGGCGTCCGCGTCAGCGAAGAAGCGTGTGCCTACCTCCGCGGCGACCTCTGCGCCCCGGGCCTGGTCGATGTCGTGGACGCCCACCAGGCGGGCGTCGGTCGACCTGGCCAGGTGGCGCGCGTGGTGACGGCCCAGCGAGCCAACCCCGATCACGCCGACCGGCAAGGGGCGCATTACGCGGGGACGCCGCGCTGCGATCGCAGCACGAACTCGAGGAATTCCTCGACTTCGGGCAGCGCGGGCACCTCCGTGCGGGCCCGATCCGCGGCCTGCGACAGGTTGAGATCGGAGTTGAAGAACAGCCGGTACAGGCGCTTGAGCGCGCGGACCGTCTCGTGGCCAAACCCCGCCCGCTGGAGGCCAACCGAGTTGAGACCGTACAGCTCCACCGGATTGCCCACCGCCCGTACGAAGGGTGGAATGTCCTGGTTGACCCGCGAGCACCCACCGACGAATGCGTACGAGCCGATGGTGACGAACTGGTGCACGGCGACCAGGCCCGACAGCGTGGCGCGATCGTGGATCGCGACGTGACCCGCGAGTTGCGTCCCGTTGGCGATGATCACGTGATCGCCGAGGCGGCAGTCGTGGGCGATGTGAACGTAGGTCATGATGAAGCAGCGGCGGCCGATCCGGGTGACGCCCGTCGCGCTGGTGCCGCGGTTGACGGTGCTGTACTCGCGGATGACCGTCTCGGCCCCGACTTCGACCCAGGTCTCCTCGCCCCGGTACTTCAGATCCTGGGGGGGGCCGCCCAGCACGGCGCCCTGCCCCACGCTGACCCGCGGACCCAGTCGGACATTCCGCTCGAGGGTGACCTGGGGGCCGAGGCGGCACCCGTCACCCAGGGTGACGCCCGGCCCGACCGTGACGAAGGGACCGATCTCGGCGTCCCGGCCAATCTCGGCAGCCGGGTCGATCAGGGCCGTCGGATGGATCGAGGTCACCGGTCGACGACCATGGCCATCATCTCGGCCTCGCAGGCCACCTGCCCCTCGACGTAGGCCACCCCCTTCATCCGGCAGGTTCGGCCCCGGAGCTGCACCATCTCCACTTCCGCCCGAATCTGATCGCCCGGTACCACGGGCCGGCGGAACTTGATGTTGTCGAGCGTCATGAAATAGACGACCTTGCCGTCCGGCTGATCCAGCTCGTCCATCAGCAACATGCCGCCGACCTGGGCCATCGACTCGACGATCAGCACCCCGGGCATGATTGGATGGCCGGGAAAATGTCCCTGGAAGAATGGCTCGTTGATCGTGACGTTCTTGATGCCCACGACACGCCGGCGGGGCTCGATTTCCACGATGCGGTCGACCAGCAGGAACGGGTAGCGGTGCGGAATGACCTCCAGAATCCGGGTGATGTCCAGCACCGGACCGCCGGTTCGACCGGCCGTGCGCACCAGGGCGCGGGCCAGCGCCACGTTCCCCTCGTGACTCGGGCGAATGGCGATCACGTGCGCCCGGACCCGACCGCCCGTCAGCGCCAGGTCGCCGACGATGTCGCCCGCCTTGTGCCGGACGAACTCATCGGGCCAGCGGAGGGTGCTCGACACCAGGCCATCGTCCGACAGGACGACGGCCGCATCCGTCGACGCCCCGCGGAGCAGGCCCTTGGCCCGCAGGGCCTCCACCTCCCTGGTGAAGCCGAAGGTCCGCGCCGCGGCGAGGTCCCGCCGAAATGGCGCCGCGGCGATGTCGTACGATCCCGCCTGGCGTCCGATCAGGGGATGGTCCCACTCGATCGTCGCCGTGATCCGGAGCGCGGTCGCGGGGGCTACCACATAGCTCGCGTCGCCAACGGTGAGCGTGAAGGGGGCCTGGACGGTATACACCACGGGATCGCCGGGCTGGTCGATGGGAGCGCCCCCCTCCAGGAGGTCCAGGTACGGCGCGAAGGAGCCATCGAGAATCGGAGCTTCGGGGCCGTCGATCTCGATGGTCAGGTCGTCGAGTTCGAGCGTCCCGACCGCGGCCAGCAGGTGCTCCACCGTTTCAATGGTCTGGTCGCCGCTGCCCAGCGCCGTGCGGCGCTCGGTTGCTGCGACCTGCTCGACCCGGGCGGCGACCTCCGGGGCGCCGGGGAGATCGACCCGGCGGAAGCGAATCCCCGACCCGCTTGGCGCCGGGTGACAGCGAATGGTGGTCGTCGCCCCCGTGTGGAGGCCGGTTCCGTCGAGGGAAACGGGCCGGCTGATGGTGCGCCTAGGCATGGCTACGCTGCCGACGGGCGAGGGCCTCGAGCTCATCGACCAGGGGAGCCAGCCGGTAAAGGGCGGCCTGCGCCCGCAGAAACTCCCGATGCGGCCGGGCCGGAAACCCGCTGACGTCGGTATCATCAGGCACTGTCGAGATGACACCGGCCTTGGCCGCCACCCTGACCCGGTCGCCGACCCGGAAATGGCCTCCCACCGCGCTGTGACCCGCCAGAATGACATCGTCCCCGATCCGGGCGCTCCCGGCCACCACGGTGCCACCCATGGCCAGGCAACGGGCGCCGACCCGGGCATTGTGGCCGATGTGGACGTGGTTATCCAGCTTGGTTCCCGGGCCGATGACCGTGTCGCCGACGCTCCCGCGGTCAACGCAGCTATTGGCTCCGATCGAGACGTCGTCTCCCACCTCGCACCCGCCGACATGCCTGATCTCCTCGTGCCCGGCCGGGCCTGACAGGTACCCGAATCCGGCACCGCCGATGACGGCGCCGGCCCGGATCCGCACCCGGTTGCCGAGACGGGTCCCGCGATGGCAGGTAACGCCCGCCTCCAGCTCGCAGTCGTCGCCTACCACCACGCCGTCCTCGATCACCACCCCCGGGCCCAACCGGCTCCGATTCCCGACCCTGGCGCCCGGCCCGACGACCGCGTGGGGGCCGATCCAGGCCGCCTGGCCCAGCCGCACGCCGCGTCCCAGCCGGGCCGTGGGGTCGACT
>CAZFSA010000020.1:0-43871 GCA_964521535.1 uncultured Gemmatimonas sp. | reverse complement strand
GGCGCGCCGCGGGGCAGGGCCCGGTCGCCGAACTGGGCCAGCGCGGCACGGCGCACCGTCATTACCCGGTCCAGCTCCGCAGCGGCGTCGGCGCCGTTGTCCCAGAGGTGCGCCTGGGGATGGGCGCCGCCCGTCGGGCGGGCGTCCTGGTCGGTGAGGAAGGTGAGCCCGCGGGCCCGGGCCGCCCTGATCAGACCGTCGAGCGCCTGCCGTTCGTCGGTGCCAGGCGGGAAATGCTGGTAGCCGTACTTGATCGCCTCCTTGTCCCATTCGCCAATCCCGTCGGCATAGGCCTCGCCCAGATCGATCGTGCCATCGGGCCGGAGCCGCGTGAGCGGATGGGGATAGTCCATCACCGAGGCACGCCCCTGCGCACTGGAGATGTAGTTGTGCTGGATCCCGAGGGTGTGACCCACCTCGTGGGCCGAGAGTTGCCGGATCCGGGCCAGCGCCATCGCCTCCAGCTCGGCCGTGGATTCGTCGCCCTCGACAAAGGGAGCCAGCAGGCCCTGCGCGAGCAGGAAGTCCTGTCGCACCCGGAGCGACCCGAGTGTCACGTGACCCTTGATGATTTCGCCGGTACGGGGATCGGTGACCGTGTTCCCGTAGCTCCACCCCCGGGTGGCGCGGTGCACCCACTGGATCACGTTGTACCGGACGTCCAGGGGATCCGCGCCCTCCGGCAACAGCTCCACCCGGAAAGCGTTGCGATAGCCGGCTGCCTCGAACGCCTGGTTCCACCAGCGGGCTCCATCGAGGAGCGCGCTCCGGATCGGCTCCGGCGCCCCGCGATCCAGGTAATAGACGATCGGCTCCACCGCCTCGCTCACGGCCGCGGTGGGATCGCGCTTGGCCAGCCGGTGGCGGGCGATGAACCGTTTCTCGATCGGTTCCCGAATCGGGGTGGCGTAGTCGAAGTAGCTGATTCCGAAGTAGCCGGCGCGGGGGTCACTGGCCCGGGGCGTGTAGCCCGGACCGGGAAGCTCCACGAACGAGTGCCGCTGGTGCACCGTGATCGCATCGGGCGTCGGCACCACGTCCCGGACCCAGCGCCCCGGGTTCTCGCCGGTAAAGGTCAGGATGGCCTCGATCTCGGTGTTGCGCGGGAAGCCGCGGGTGTTGGGCAGGTGGAGCGCGCTGCGCGGAGCGTCCAGCCGCCAGGTTCCCTGGCGCGACCGCCGAAGCGCCTCGATCACGCCGTGCGCGTCGCGGAGGACGAAGTCGGTGGCGTCGACCAGCACCGCTCCGTCCGACTCCGCCTCGACCCGGAACCCCCACAGCACCGAGGTGGCGAACGACTCCTCCACCGCCCGCCGTTCGGCCGGGTCGTTCGAGACCGCGCGGAAGGCGTAGTTGGGCTGGGTCATCAGCACCCGGGGCCCCGACCGGTCGAAACGTACGATCCGCTCCCCGCCAATCTGGCCGCGATCGAGACCGATGTCGTTGGAGCCGACCCCGCGCGGGAGCGAGACCACGTACAGGAGCTCCTCCCCCAGGCGCCGCAGCTCGAGCCACAGACGGCCCTGCACCGAATCCCAGTACATCGGGACCAGGCCATCGATCCTGCGCCACCCCCGGGTCTTCTCGGCGATCGACGGCTGGGCGGTCGCTACCGGGACCAGGGCCAGGAGGATTGCAACCGGGCCGAGCGGCATCAGGCGCCGGGCCCACCGGGATGCGAAGGCTGACATGGGTTCCACCGAGCGAGTCTTGGGAGGAGCGCAATCTGATTCGCTGCCCCGCTGTTGGCCACCCGCCGGGAACTCCGGCGCGGGCCGAGGCGTTTGCCCTGGGTGGCGATGGCTGGCGCACCGGCTCTTCAACCCCGATACTGGCGCGAGATGTCCCTCATCATCGTGGCCCGCACGCTGCTGCTGGCGGCAGGGGCCTACCTCGGTGTCGGTCTCGGCCTGGCAGCCTGGATCGCGGCCCGGGGCGCGGCCCGGCTCGATCCGGCGGCCGCGGGCTCCGGGTGGGGGTTCCGGATCCTGATCGTGCCGGGAGCGACCCTCCTGTGGCCGATACTCGCCGCGCGGCTGCTCAAGGGAGCGGCCGGCCCGCCGGAGGAGCGGAACGCCCACCGGCTGGCCGCGCGGAAGGCGGGATCGTGATCCGGGAGCTGCGTCGGGGACATCTTCGGCTGGCCGTGGCCCTGGCAGTCACCGTCCCCACCCTGGCGGTAGCGGCGATCGCCGTTCGTCCGGAACCCGCAGCCGTGGCCGAGCTGCCCGGTGGCCAGCCGGCCCCTCACGGCCGGTTGCTGGCCGAACCGCCCCGCTTCCCCGTTACCGTGACCGTGACGGCCGCCCGCGCCGACTCGGTCGATCTGGGCATCACCGCACCCCCGACCCTGCTGGCAGCCGACCTCCTCGTCTACTGGTCGGCCGCGCCGGCCACCGGTGCCATACCAGCCGGCGCGATCCTGATCGGTCCGGCCGGAGCGGCGCGGCCCGAGTCGGGTCGCCTGGCCCGGGCGGACCTCGCTGGGCCCGGGCACCTGGTTCTGTGGGCCAACGCCGTCCACGCGGTGGTGGCTACCGCCCCGGTGTCGCTGGCGACGGAGCAGCGGTGAGCGCCCGGTACGTCGCGGTCAACTGGAACCGGCAGAAGCGAGTCTACGACGGGCTCCTGGCGTTTGGGGTAGCGCTGACGCTCGCGGTCTTCACCGGCGTCACCCTGGCCGCCCACCCCACGGCCACGGTCGAGACCGCACTGATTCGCGGCCTCGGCATCACGGCCTTCCTGCTGCTGCACCTGATCCTCGCAATCGGACCGCTGGCCCGGCTCGATTCCCGGTTCCTGCCCCTGCTCTACAACCGCCGCCACCTGGGCGTCACCATGGCGATCCTGGCCCTCGGCCACGCCGGGTTCGCCGTGTTCCAGTTCCACGCCCTGGGCGACCGGAATCCGCTGCTCAGCCTGCTCACCGCCAATCCCGACCTCGACAGCCTGGCTCGCTTTCCGTTCGAGCTGTTGGGCCTGCTGGCACTGGTGGTCCTGGCATTGATGGCGGCGACCAGCCACGACTTCTGGCTGTCGGTGCTGACCCCGCCGGTCTGGAAACGCCTGCACATGACGGCGTACGTCGCCTACGCCGCCCTGGTCGGTCACGTGTTCCTGGGCACGCTCCAGGACCAGCGGAGCGCGGTGCCAGCTGCGGTGTTCGGGGTCGGCCTGCTGCTGATCGCGGGCCTCCACCTGGCCGCCGCCCTTCGGGAGCGGCCCCGGGATCGCGAGCGCCCGGGCGACGAGAGCTGGGTGGACCTGGGACCGGCCGGAGACATTGCCGAAGGTCGGGCCAGGATGGGCGTCGTGGCCGGGGAGCGGGTAGCGGTGTTCCGCCACCAGGGCCGGCTCTCCTGCGTCTCCAACGTGTGCCGGCACCAGAACGGGCCGCTTGGCGAGGGCCGGATCATCGACGGTTGCATCACCTGTCCGTGGCACGGCTACCAGTACCGGCCCGACAGCGGAGCGTCTCCCCCTCCCTTCACCGACACCATTCCGACCTTCAACCTCCGGGTCCGCGGCGGCCGGGTGGAGGTCTACCGCCAGCCCAACCCGCCCGGGACCCGAGTCGAGCCGGTCCCGGCCGAGGGCGACGCCGGGGCCAGCCAGGACATGCCCTTCTACGTGGGGTATCAGCCCCAGGCTCCGGCCGCCGTAGCCGGGTTTCTCCGCGCGACGGTTGTGACAATCCTGTTCCTCGCCGGTCTTGCGGCCGCCACCCTGGCCATTGCGCAGCGGGGCTTCGATTCCGCAGCTTTCGAGTACGGCCGGATCAGGGTGGCGACCGGCGTGATCCGGAGCGCGCCGTACCCGATCCTGGAGGTCACCCGCCCGGAGTCGGACCGGGTAAGTCGGTACCTGCTGGCGGGGGCCGGGAAGCGGGGCGCCCAGAGCGTGGTCGGGCCGCTCGACGGCAAACGAGTCACTGTCCGGGGTACCCTGGCGTACCGGAGCCAGGTGACGCTCCTGGAGCTTGCCCGGGTCGAGGCGGTGGGTGACGAGGCAGTCCACCCGGAGGCGCCAGTCGAGGACCTCGGCACGTTCGACCTCGTCGGTGAGATCGTCGACGGCAAGTGCTACGCCGGCGTGATGAACCCCGGCCACGGCAAGGGCCACCGAGGCTGCGCCGCACGCTGCCTGTCCGGTGGCCTGCCGGCGCTCCTGGTCGTCGGGGCCGAGAGTGGGGAGCGGCTGGAGCTGCTGTTGCTGGACGGCGCCGGCCGGGTGGTTCGCGGGGTGGAGCGGTGGGCCGGCCAGCCGCTGGCCCTCCGAGGGCGGGTCGAGCGACAGGGCGATCTCTGGCGGGTGCGTGCCGATCCCGATTCGTATCGGAGGCTTGAGTGAAGGATGCGGCGGTCCTGCCGATGGCGCCCGATCGCGAGATCGAGGCCGGAAGCTACCTGGTGCGGTTCGCCCGGACCACCGATGACCTGGACCGAATCCTCCGCCTGCGCTACGAGATCTTCAACCTGGAGCTGGGCGAGGGGCTCGACGGGTCGCACGTCACCGGGCGGGACGAGGACGAGCTGGACGCGCGGCTGCACCATCTGATGATCGTCACCCGGCCGGGCGAGGTGGTCGGAACCTATCGGATGCAGACCGCCGAGATGGCCGGGTCGCACGGTGGGTTCTACTCGGAGCAGGAGTTCGACCTGAGCGCCCTGCCACCGGCCGTCGTGGCCGAATCGGTGGAGATCGGCCGTGCTTGCGTGTCGAAGGCGCATCGCACCGGGCGGGTGCTGCACCTCCTGTGGCGGGGCCTGGCGGCCTACCTGACCTGGAGCCGGAAGCGCCGGCTGTTCGGCTGCTGCTCGGTGACCAGCCAGGATCCCGCGGTGGGCCGGGCGGTCCACCGGGAGCTGGGTCGCCGAGACGCCGAGCACCCATCGCTCCGCGTCACTCCGAGACCGGGGTTCGAATGCCCGGAAGCGGACCCGGCCCTGCCCGGGCACATCCCCGCCCTGTTCCAGAGCTACCTCAACCTCGGAGCCCGGGTGTGCGGCCCGCCGGCGATCGACCGCCAGTTCAAGACGATCGACTGGTTCGTGACCCTGGCCGTGCACGAGATCGATCCCACTATCTACCGCACCTTCTTCCGGTGAGCGAACCGAGGATCGGGACCCGACAGGAGATCTTCGGGCCGAGCCCGGGACGCGAGGTGGCGACGCTGCTCCGGTCGGGGTCGGTGCGGCCGCTCTGGCGGCTGCTGGCGCTCTCCGCCTGGACCACGGGCTGCCTGGTCACCCTGCTGCTGGGCCATGGCGCCCTTACAGTGTGGCCCCGCGCCCGACCCCGCTGGCGCACGTCCATGATCCGCCGTTGGGCGAGGGGCCTCGGGCGGATCGTCGGGATGCGGGTCGAGATCGAGGGCCAGCCCCCCGCGCGCCCCTTCTTCCTGGTGGCCAATCACCTCAGCTACGTCGACATCGTCCTGCTGCTCGGCGAGCTGGACACGGTGTTCGTGGCCAAGCGGGAGCTCAACGAGTGGCCGGTCGTGGGCTACCTGACGCGGATCGCGGGCACCATCTTCGTTGACCGGGAGCGCCGTCGCGACGCCATCCGGGTCCTGCGCGATATCGAGGCCGGGATCGAACGCGGCGAGGGGATCGTGGTCTTCCCCGAGGGCACCAGCTCGAGCGGCGCCGACGTTTCCCCGCTCCGTCCCGCGTTGTTCGAATGGGCAGCGCGATCGGGCTTTCCGGTCCACGTGGCCACCATCCGCTACGAAGCGCCCCCGGGGGCGCCCACGGCCGAGGAGGCGATTTGCTGGTGGGGCACCATGTCGTTTGTCCCCCACCTGATCGGGCTCTGCCGGCTGCCCGGCTTCCGGGCCGTCGTCCGCTTCGCCGACGAACCGCTGGTCGGCACCGGCCGAGCCGAGCTTGCCGCACGGGCCCGGGCGGCGATCGCCGCCGGGCTCGGCGCCTGATTTTCTTCCGAGGAGACATGACCATCGATCCGAGTCTCGAAGCCAACTGCGCTCTCCTGGAGCAGGGGCTGGACCTGCTCTCCCGTCTGGCCGACCGGCAGTACGCCGCGCGCCGGGGGCGCTGGGCGCCGGTCGGGGCGCAGTACCGGCATGTGCTGGAGCATTACCACTGCTTCCTCGCCGGGCTCCCCGCGGGCGAGGTCGACTACGACAGCCGACAGCGGGACCCGGAACTGGAGGCATCCCGCCGTTGCGCGGCCGATGCCACCCGCGCGGTTCAGGCCGGGCTTCGGGTACTCGCCGGATCCGATTCGGCCCGGCGGCTCCGGGTCCAGAGTCGGACCTCGGTCGCCGCCGACGAACCCGAGTGGTCCGAGTCGACCCTGGGGCGGGAACTCCAGTTCCTGGTGAGCCACACGGTCCACCACTTCGCGCTGATCAGGCTGCTGCTCGCGCCCGAGATCGACCTCGACGCCGAGTTCGGGGTGGCTCCGTCGACCCTCGCTCATGCCCGCCCGCCGTCCGCGTGTGCACGCTGAGCTGGCTCCCGGGCCCGACGGGGTACCGGGTGTACTTCAACCGCGACGAACGGCTCACCAGGGCGCCGGCCCAGGCGCCTGCGCTCCGCACGGTGGGCGGCACGGCGGTGCTCGCGCCGATCGATGGCGACTTCGGTGGCACCTGGATCGGAGTCAACCAGCACGGGCTCACTGCCTCGCTCCTCAACCGCTATGAGGACGCCCCGGCCGAACCCGACGCGACCCACGCCCGGATTAGTCGCGGTCTGCTGCTCCTCGACCTCCTGGCCGCGCCGAGCGCCCCGGGACTGATCGAGGCGCTGGGTCACGCCCGGCTCCCGGACTACCTCCCCTTCACCATCGCCGCCACGGATCGGGATCCTGTCCTCCACCTCGCCGACTGGAACGGGCGGACCCTGGAGCGATCGACCACCAGGCGGGCCGGCCTGATCCGGACCAGCTCGGGCCGCGATCAGCGCCAGGCCGAGCTGATTCGCGGCCGGGTCTGGCACGAGATGACCGGGGGGGGGACCGGCGGAATCCCGGCGGAGGTGGTGGAGAGCTTCCATCGAAGCCACCTCCCGGAGCGGGGGCCGTTCTCGGTCTGCATGCACCGCGAGGAGGCCGAGACCCGGAGCCTCACGGTGGTCGCGGTCGAGTCCGGACACGCCACGATGCGCTACCGCCCCGGCTCGCCGTGCCTCGGGATCGAGCCGGTGGTGGCCAGTCTGCCCGACCCCGCCTCCCGCTAGTCGATGCCGGCCCGGCGCCTGCTCCGCGGGCTGGTCGCGGCCTACGTGGTGGCCCTCGGCGCCTCCTGGATCTGGCGCCAGACCCATCCTGCGGAGCTGCGGCCCCGGCCCGGCGAGCGGGTCGTCACCCTCGCCGCAGTGCAGGGCGACCGGCAGCTGCCCCAACGCCCGGTGCGAATGATCGTGACCGACACCGGGAGCGCCGGGGCATCGACCGCTCTTCCCGTCTTGCTGATCCACGGGAGCCCCGGATCGAAGGGAGAGGTCACGCCGCTGGCCGGGCTGCTCGCGGCGGACCGCCGGGCGCTGGCCCCGGACCTCCCGGGCTTCGGCCACTCTACCCGGTCGATCCCCGACTACTCGTTCCGGGCCCACGCACACTACCTGCTGGCGGCCCTGGATTCCCTTCGGCTCGCGCGCGTGCACCTGGTCGGGTTCAGCATGGGCGGGGGCGTGGCGATCACCATGGCCGACCTGGCGCCCGCTCGGGTGGCGTCGCTCACCCTGCTCTCGGCCATCGGGGCCCAGGAGTACGAACTGCTGGGCGACTATCACCTCAACCGCGCCCTCCACGGAATCCAGCTCGCGGCCCTCTGGCTGCTCCGTGAGACGGTGCCCCACTTCGGGGCCCTGGACCGGACCTTCTTCGGCGTGGAGTACGCCCGGAACTTCTACGACTCCGACCAGCGCCCGCTCCGCGCGGCCCTGACGCGCTATCAGGGTCCGGCGCTGATCATCCAGGGCCAGCGCGACGTCCTGGTGAACCCGGCGGTGGCCAGGGAGCACCACCGGATCGTGCCCCAGAGCGAGCTGGTGATGTTCGACGACCGTCGCGCCGACCACTTCATGACCTTCACCCGGCCCGCCGACGTGGCGGCGCCCATCGCGGCGTTCCTGGCCCGGGTGGATCAGGGCGAGGCCCTCACCCGCGCCGACGCCCCGGCGGATCGGGTGGCCGCTGCGGCAAGGCCGTTCGACCCCGCCACTCTGCCCCGGGCCGCCGGTCTCACCCTGCTCGTTCTTCTCATGTTGATCGCCGCCGCCACGCTGGTCAGCGAGGATCTGGCCTGCATCGCCACCGGTCTCATGGTGGGCCGCGGCACCCTGGGCTTCGGGGCGGGGACGCTGGCCTGCTTCGTCGGCATCGTGGCCGGCGACCTGGCCCTCTACGCGGCGGGGCGGTACCTCGGGCGAAGAGCCGTGGGCCGGGCACCGTTCCGCTGGTTCCTGAGCGAGGCGCGGCTCCATCGCAGCTCGGTCTGGTTCGCCCGGCATGGGCCCTGGATCGCGCTGGTCACCCGGTTCGTGCCGGGGACGCGGCTTCCTACCTATGTCGCGGCCGGCGTGCTCAAGACCCGGGCCCTGGCCTTCCTGGGCGTGTTCCTGGTGGCCGCGGCGCTTTGGACGCCACTGCTGGTGGGAGCCAGCGCGCTCTTCGGAAGCCGGGTGGTGGGGGCCTTCACCAGCTACCAGCAATGGGCGCTGCCGACCGTGCTGGCCCTGGCCGCGGGACTCTTTCTGGTGCTCAAGCTGCTGGTGCCACTCGCCTCCTGGCGGGGGCGGCGGCTGCTGCTCTCCCGGTGGCGGCGGCTCACCCGCTGGGAGTTCTGGCCCCAGTGGGCGTTCTACCCGCCAGTGGTGCTCTACATCCTGTGGCTCGCGCTCAGGTATCGGAGCCTCACGATCTGGACGGCGTCCAACCCGGCGATCCCGGGCGGCGGCTTCGTGGGCGAGTCCAAGGCCGCCATTCTGGAGGGCCTGAACCAGGCGCCGGATCGGGTGGCGCGATGGATCCTTCTTCCCGCAGGGGCCACAACGGCTGCGCGCCTGGAACAGGTTCGGGCATTCGTGGCCGAGACCGGGATCGGCTTCCCAGTCGTCCTCAAGCCCGACGTGGGCGAGCGCGGATCGGGCGTCGCCATCGTGCCGGACGAAGCGGGTCTCCGGAACTACCTCGAAACCACCCCGGGCGCCGTCCTCGCCCAGGAGTACGTGCCGGGGGTGGAGTTCGGCGTCTTTTACTATCGGATGCCCGGCGAACCAACCGGCCAGATCCTCGCGATCACCGACAAACGGTTCCCCACCGTCACCGGCGACGGCCGGCGGACCCTGGAGACCCTGATCCTCGCGGACGACCGGGCGGTCTGCATGGCCGCCTTCTTCCTGGAGCAGCACGCCAGGCGCCTGGAGGAGGTGCCCGCCGCCGGTCAGGTGGTGCCGCTGGTGGAGCTGGGAACCCACGCCCGGGGGGCCGCGTTCTACGACGGTGAGTGGGTCCGGACGCCCGAGCTGGAACGGGCGATCGATGGGCTGAGCCGGTTGTACGACGGGTTCTGGTTCGGGCGGTACGACCTCCGGGCCCCCACGGCGGACGCGATCCGGGCGGGGACCGGCTTCAAGGTGATCGAGCTCAACGGATCGGGCGCGGAGGCGACCAGCATCTATGACCCGTCGAACCGGCTGGGACAGGCGTACCGGGTACTCCGCCGGCAGTGGGCCATCGCCTTCGAGATCGGGGCGAGGAACGTGGCGGCCGGCGCCAGGGCGACGTCGCTCCGCGAACTCCTCGGTCTGCTGGCCAGCCGCCGCCGTGCGATTCGGTCACATTTCCACTTCGATTCGCGATGAGAGCTGATATGGAAACCGCCACGGTACTGAGCAAGCGGATGATGACCCTGAGCTGGATCTGCCAGATCGCGGCGGCCGCAATCCTCGGTCAGACCCTGTTCTTCAAGTTCACGGGCGCCCCCGAGTCGGTCTACATCTTCTCCACCCTGGGCGCCGAGCCGTGGGGCCGGATCGGGAGCGGCGTGCTGGAGCTCGTGGCCGTGGCCCTCCTGTTATATCCCAGGACACCAGCGCTTGGTGCCGCCCTGGCCATCGGGCTCATGCTCGGCGCCATCGGCGCGCACCTCACCCGTCTGGGGATCGAGGTCCAGGGTGACGGCGGCACCCTGTTCGCGCTGGCCATCGCCGTGCTGCTCGCGTCGCTGGTGGTAGTGACGATCCGGCGGCGCGACCTGCCGCTGGTGGGGCCCCTCTTGGGGTAGCTGGCCGGGTGGTAGACTTCACGTCGACCCCCACCTGGCCAAACCGTGACGGACGCCTCCTCCTCCCCCTCGCCCTCCCCCGCGCGCTCCCCGGCCCCTCCCCGCTGGCATGACCTGGGTCCGGTCGAGGCCCTCGCCGGCCGGCCGCTCCAGCAGATCCAGGCCGGGCGGACCCGGATCGCCCTCTCCTGGGTGGACGGCCGGTTCGCGGCCATCTCCGGCGCCTGCAATCACGCCGGCGGCCCGCTGGGTGACGGGCGGCTGGACGGCGAGTATGTGGTCTGCCCCTGGCACAACTGGAAGTACCACCGCGCCACTGGCGAGGGCGAACCGGGCTACGAGGACGAGCGGGTCCCCCGCTTCGATCTCAAGGAGGAGGGTGGGCACCTCTGGGTGAACCTCGAGGCTGTCACCCGCCGCCACTCCCTGCCCCACGAGCCTCATCCCCTGGCGCGCAAGGTGGTGCGCGAGGAGGGCCCGCTCCGGGTGGTGGGAATCAGCACCACCGCCATGGACGTCGCCAATCCCCGGTTCTCCACCTCCGATGCGCTGCTCCAGGCGGGGCTCGACTACGCCGAGCGGGCCGGCGCCCTGACCCGGCTGATCCGGCTTCGGGATCTCTCCTTCCGTCACTGCGAGGGGTACTACTCCAAGGCCGCGCACGCCTGCACCTGGCCCTGCTCGATCACCCAGATGGATCCGGCCGATCAGCTCGACCGGGTGTACGAAGCCCTGGTCCACTGGGCCGACGTGGTGCTGCTCGCGACCCCGATCCGTTGGGGCGCCGCCAGTTCACTCTACTTCAAGATGGCGGAGCGGCTCAACTGCGTGCAGAACCAGGTGACCATCCGGGACCGGGTCCTGATCCGGAACAAGGTGGCGTCGTTCATCGTCACCGGCGGGCAGGACAACGTCCAGGCGGTGGTGGGGCAGCTGCTCACCTTCTTTGGCGAGCTGGGGTTCCTGTTTCCGCAGTTCCCCTTCATCGCCCATTCCCGCGGGTGGTCCGCCGAGGACATGGAGAACAACGTTCGCGAGGTGCGCGAGAATCCCGAGCTGCGGGAGGGCGCCGAGCAGCTGGTGGACCGGGCGCTCTGCCTGGCGGGTGATCTCCTGGCCAGGGCGCCCACGGCAGAGGCCGTGGCCCGGGGCGGCCGGAAGGCCCACCACCTGGCCGGTACGCCGATGCCCTGACCTCCCTCGTGTCCGGTCCCGTCAGCGATTGAACACGAAGTAGTCGTGCACCGCCCGGGCCACCTGGGCGATCGCCAGCTCCTGCCGGTCCACCGGCCCCTTCGACTCCCGGACGAACGCGGCCACGATCACGTGCCCCGCTCCGCCCGGCAGGTCGATGATCCCGACGTCGTTGGCCACGCCGAGTCCCAGCGTGCCGGTCTTGTGCGCCACCGCGGTGCCGGGCGGGAGCAGTCCCTTGAGCCGGGCCTGGCCGGTCTCGCAGCGGTACATGATATCGAGGAGGAGCGCGCTGCTGGCCTCGCTCAGGGCCTGGCGCTTCCAGATCATCTCCAGGAGCCGGGTCATGCCTCGGGGCGTGGCCATGTCCCGCGGGTCGCGGTAGAAGGCCTCGACCGCAGCCTTCCGCTCCTCCTCGGTCACCGCCTGCGACAGGGCCCGGAAGGTATCCGGGGTTCGCTCGGCCGCCGGCGGGAGCGACCGGACCCCGATGGCGTCAGCGATCAGCTCGATGGTGGGTCGATCGGTGGAGATCCCGGTCACCCCCAGGGCGGCCATCCGGGCGTTCACCGCGGCCCCGCCACCGGCCACGCGCAGCAGGATGTCGGTCGCCGAGTTGTCGCTGATCAGGAGCATCAGCTCCATCAGGTTCCGCACCGAGAGGATCACGCCGGGGTCGTCGAACAGGCGCGTCAGGGTCCCGCTGCCCGGGTGCAGGTCGCTGGCCTCGACGGCGATCAGGCTGTCGAGCCGGAGCCGGCCCTGATCCACCATCGTGAGCAGCTGCACCGCGATCGGCACCTTGACGCTGCTGGCCATCGGAAAGCCCTGATCGGCGTTGAGGAAGAGCGATCGCCCCGATTCCAGGTGCAGGACCCCCACGCCCATCACTCCCTGGGAGATCGGGGCCAGCCGTTCCAGCTCGGCCCGGAGGAGCGCCAGCCCGGGATCGGACCGGGTGGCCTGCGCCGAGGCCAGCGGCGTCAGCCGGAGCAGCACCAGGACGACCACCAGAACCCGCGCCATCGTTCACCTGTCGGTTGAGGGCGTAGCAAACTAGCTTGTCGGCGTGGATCTGATCCAGGCGTCCATCCCGCTTTTCTTCCTGCTGATCGGCCTGGAGCTGGTGGTGGCCCGGCTCCGGAAGCGCCAGGTCTACCGTCTCAACGACTCGGTGAGCGACCTGAGCCTGGGCGTGATGAGCCAGCTCGCCGGGATCTTCATCGCGCTCGGCACGATCGCGCTCTACGCCTGGGTCGCCCACCACTTCGCCATCCAGCGCTTGCTCGACGTCCCCGAGTGGATCAGCCGCTCGCCCTTTACGCCGGCGGAGACCGGGCTCGGCTTCCGGCTGGACCTCCTGGCGCTGGGCAGCTGGGGCCTGGTCTTTCTCCTGGACGACCTGGCCTACTACTGGCTGCATCGCTACTCCCACGAGGTGAACCTCCTCTGGGCCGGGCACGTGGTGCACCACTCCAGCGAGGAGTACAACCTTACCGTTGCACTCCGGCAAAGCAGCCTCCACGGGCTGATGAGCTGGGTGTTCTACCTGCCGCTCGCGCTGCTCGGCGTGCCGGTGCTGATGTGGGTGGTGTGCCACGGCCTCAACCTGACCTACCAGTTCTGGATTCACACCCGCGAAATCGGCCGGCTGCCGCGTCCGCTCGAGGCGGTGCTCAACACTCCGTCGCACCATCGGGTCCACCACGGGGTGAACCCGCAGTACCAGGACCGGAACTACGCCGGGGTCTTCATCATCTGGGACCGCCTCTTCGGCACCTTCGAGCCCGAGGTCGAGGAGCCGGTGTACGGGATCACCAAGCCTCTGGCCAGCTGGAACCCGGTCTGGGCCAACGTCCACGTCTTCGCCGACATCCTCCGGACGGCCCGTCGCTGCCGGACCTGGCCGGACCGGTGGCGAGCGGTGTTCGGTCATCCCGGGTGGCGACCGGCCTACCTCGGGCCAGGCGAGCGGCCGCGACCCGTGAGCCCCACCACGTTCGAGAAATTCGACCCCGTGGTTCCGGGCGGGCTCAAGGCCTACGGGTTCGCGCAGTTCGCCACCGTGCTGGTGGGGGCGGTCGCGCTGCTCAACGCGAGCGGTTCGCTGCCGGCTGCGCAGACGCTGGCCGGCGTGTTCTACGTGGTGCTCACGCTGAGCAACGTCGGGGGGATTCTCGAGGGGCGAGCCTGGGCCGCGATCAGCGAGCTGGTCCGGCTCGGGGTGCTGACGGCGGCCTGCGCGGCGCTGCTCGCGGCCGGCAGGGGCAATGCCGCGGTGCTGGGCGCGGCGCTCGCGTTCGGGCTGGCCTCCTCGGCGTGGATTCTGAGCCTCCGGCCAGCGTTCCCGGCCGGGGCCGCACCCGCTCGCTGACTGGCGCCGGGGCTATTCTTCCCGGTCCACCGCCGGGTCCGGCCGTTCGCCCAGGAACTCCACCCACGCCTTCCGGGCGCAGGGATAGTGCTTCGCCGCCTCCACCAGGTCCATGAATCCCACGAGCGTCCGCTCGAACCGTTCCGCCAGCGCGGCGTCGGCGATCCCGCCCGACGGGTCGAAGGCCTGGTGCGCCTGGGCGAGCGGGGTTGGGCGGATCGGGCGAGAGAACGGGCTGGCGGGTCGGGGGCGGGTAGGCAGCCGGGGTGGTCGTGAGCACGGGGGGAGGTCCGGGTAACCGGGAGGTGCGGCGCCCTGCCCAGGTTGAAGACTGGGGAGGAACCCGGGTCCGGGTAGCGCCACCTTATTCGAGCCTGGCAAGCGGCATAAGTGATCGGGGCTGCGAAGGGATAGCGGGGCCGCAGACCGTTGACTGGCCGGGGGTTGCGATCGCTGGCACGGCCGGGGATGGCGGCTTATCCGGGCCGGGGCTCGCAGCCTGAGTCGGAGGCGTTTCGGAGAGAAGCAAAGACGCAAGTCCTTGCCGGGCCGCGCTGTTCGATCCGCCGCCGGCATGCCTCAGTATCGACTTCGGCAGCAGCCTTCGCCGCGGTCGCGACTTCGACGGCCGGCCCTGCAGGGTCCGGTGCCCCGAACCTCTGGTCCGCGCGTGGGCCCAAGGCGTAGATTGGCAATTGGTTAGGGGACCGCAGGGGGCCGGGCCATGGCGGCTTATTGGCGCGGCGAGGTGTACCGGTGGCACGGACCGCGTCGATGCCCTCGCAGCTTAAGCAGTAGTAAGCCAGACACCGTTGAGACCGTGACATACCACGTCTTCATCGACAACTCGAACATCTTCGGAGGCACGCTGCGGACTGCTGCTAGGGTCGAGGCGCATATTCCATGGCCGGCCATCCGCCTGTACACACGCCATTTCATTACTCTCATCGAGGGCGGGCAGGCGATTGGCCAGCGGGTCTTCGCCGGCTCTGTACCACCTGGTAACGAGGATCTTTGGGAATACGCGCGGGAAATGGGCTACAATACGGATCTTTTGCGAAAGGTCGAGCGCGACGATGGTCGTCTTGGCGAGCAAGGGGTCGACGAACTTCTTCACTTGAAGATCGCGAACCTGCTCCTTGACGTCGATCCACCCGAGACGCTTGTGCTCGCGACGGGAGACGGTCGCCTCTCGCAATTCGGTACCGGGTTCGGCGCCCAGGCTGAGCGCGCGCTCAAACGTGGCTGGAAGGTCGAGGTATGGTCTTGGGCGGAGCAGCTGTCTGGTGTCTACGGACGCCTCCAAACCCAGTACCCCGGCAAGCTCCGCATCCATGAGCTTGACCCGTTCTACTACTCGATCACCTTTGTCCAAGCGGGTACCTACGTCCCACCGGCAGTCGCAGCGCCGACACCGGTCGCGGGGAGGATAGTCAGTTCGCTTCCGAGTGGCCTGAAAGTCTACAAATAGGCGCTGGCTAACATGAGCATGAAGTCGGACGAGGCCGCGCAGAGAGCGTCGACATGCGGGGATTCGTCGCGGCGGCCTCGCCGCTTATGCTCTGATCGTTAGGCCGCTTGCCCAGCCATCGGAGTGAGCCTGCCACGGCAAGTGCGAATAGATCCCCAGTCGCCACAGCCGTCGTTCGAGTGGCGCTGCTAAGTCTGATGGGGGGCTGGCCCGCTCCCCGGCCAGGCCAGAGTCACCCGGGGCATCGCCGCCCAGTTCGTCTTTCAGGATGGCCCGCTCGGTGGTCAATCGGGGTTCGGCGCGGTACTCACGGCCGGCATCACGTCGCCTCAGTGGTTTGGCGCCACCCTGTCACTTGACTTCGCGACCCTCGGCCACGGGGACCGGATCTCGCTTTGCGTTCCTGTGCCAGGCGGAGGGTGCCTCGACCGGCCGGACACGGAGACGATCGTCGGGCTTGGAGTGTCCCTCGAGCTTCAGGTACCAACCGGCCGTCTGCTCCGCCCCTTCGTCGGGATCGGCCCGGCGGTGCGCTTTGCCAGCGGCCCCGAGCAGCCCGGTGGACGTCGCCGCTGGTTCACGCCGCAACTTGAGACCGGGTTGCGTCTCGCTACCGGCGGTGCCCAGTGGGCCCTGTCACTCCGATGGCGCAGCGTCGATCGGTGGGAATCGGTGAAACCGTTCGCAGAGATCGGCTTTCTGGTTGGGGTGCGGCGGGGTCGTGACTCCTGAGCAAGCGGCCTAACCCGGCGGTTCCAACGGACGGGCGCCCGGCGCTCCGTTTGACAAGTCGCGACCGCGCCCCGATGTTGATCGGTGCACGGCGCGGCCGCTCAGCTCCGATAAGACGCCCGCCGCTGAACCGCGATCAGTTAGACCGCACATGTCGATACTTGGGGAGGCAGAGCCATGGCAGGTCTTGACCAGATCCCATTCAAGGGTATCGAGTTCGCCGACAACCCCGAGCCGCGCTGCCCGTGCGTCCTCCTCCTAGACACGTCCGGTTCAATGGTTGGCTCGAAGATAGCCCAGTTGAACGCCGGTCTTCAGTCGTTTGCGGAGGAGCTTCGCTCAGACGCTATGGCGTCCAAGCGAGTCGAGATCGCGATCCTTACGTTTGGGCCGGTCCAGATCGTGCAGGACTTCGTAACGGCCGATGCCCTGCAGGCTCCGAGTCTCGTCGCTTCGGGAGACACGCCGATGGGAGCCGCGATTCAAAGCGCGATTGACCTCGTCACTCAGCGGAAGGCTACGTACAAGGGCAACGGCATCGGGTACTATCGCCCTTGGCTCTTTCTCATGACCGACGGAGCTCCTACGGACGATGTCACGGCTGCGGCTAGCGCAGTTCGCGAGGGGGAGGCTTCGAAGGCATTCGCTTTCTACGCAGTCGGCGTCGAAACTGCCGACATGCAACGATTGGCCCAGATTGCCACGCGTCAGCCGTTGAAGCTAAAGGGCCTTGCCTTCAGAGAGATGTTCGTGTGGCTCTCCAACTCTTTGGGCAGCGTCTCTCGTTCCCAACCAGGCGACGCCGTCCCGTTGACCAACCCCGCAGCGCCCGATGGCTGGGCAGTCATCGAATGACTTCGGTATGTGGCGACTGGCTGCTGCTCGGGTGCCCGGAACGTCGCATGTCAAGGGCGGTCTTCCGTGTCAGGATGACTTTAGTTGGACGGCAGAGGGGGATTCCTTCGTTGTCGCCCTCGCTGATGGTGCTGGGTCCGTGCGAATGGCCGAACGTGGTGCATCCACCGTCGTTCGCTCCGTAACCACTTCCGTCCGGGCTGCCCTCGAGCTCGGCCAAACCGACGCACCCAGCATTCTCAAAGAGGCTGCCCTCGCAGCCCGTCGGGAACTGGCCACGATCGCGACTGCCGAAGGTCTTCTCCTCCGGGACTTCGCATCCACACTCCTAGCCGTACTGGCTAGGCCTGACGGCGGCGCGGCGTTACAGATCGGGGACGGCGTAATCGTCGTCGGTGAGGACGGATCAGACTGGTCGTGGGTCTTTTGGCCGCAACACGGTGAATACGCAAACACGACACACTTTATCACTGACGAGGACGCCCCCGGACTCCTCCAGGTCGAGCCGCTACCATCACAAGTCTCCGATATCGCGCTCATGAGCGACGGCCTGGAGCGCCTCACCTTAAACCTTGGGGGCAGGTCCACTCACCGGCCGTTCTTCGCTGGCATCTTCGCACCGTTATTGGCCGCCGAGGGAACCGGTCACATAGCCGTGCTCTCCGCAGCACTCGAGGAGTTCCTCCGTTCCGACTCGGTCGCGGCTCGCACTGATGACGATCTGTCACTCGTGATCGCCACCCGCCGGCGTTATCAACCCCTCCGAGAATGGACCTAACCATCAAGAGGAGCAACTCCAGAATTGCTCTTGGGGCCGAAATCGGCCGTGGCGGCGAAGGTACCGTCTTCGCTATTCAGGGCAGGAGCAACCACGTCGCGAAGATCTACTCCACACCTACCGAGCCCGCCAAGGTCGAGAAGTTGGTCGCCATGACGGCCGCAGCTAATCCGGAGTTGCTCAAGATCGCAGCGTGGCCACTGGACCTACTCACTGACAGGCTTGGCAAGACCAGAGGCTTCATCATGCCGAGAGTGTCAGCGCGCCGGGATATCCACGAACTCTACAGTCCGAAGAGCCGCTCAGAGGCCTTCCCCGGCGCTGACCTCACGTTCGTCCTACATGTCGCTGCAAACATCTCGCGGGCATTTGCCACCGTGCACCGGCAAGGACACGTCGTGGGCGATGTCAACCACGGCAATCTGCTGGTCGCCCCTGATGGCACGGTGATGTTCATCGACTGCGACTCTTTCCAAGTGCGCGATGCGACACGGGTCTTCACCTGCGACGTGGGCGTGGCCCTATTCACCCCGCCGGAACTACACGGACGCCCATTCCGCGGTATGCACCGAACCGAGAACCACGACCGCTTCGGTCTTGCTATCCTCATCTTTCACCTCCTGTTCATGGGCCGCCACCCGTTCGCGGGGCGGTACGGCGGCGCTACGGAAATGCCCATCGAGCGGGCCATTCGAGAGTACCGGTTCGCGTACGGTCCCGACCGGACGCTACACGGGATGGAACGACCGCCGGGCACAATTCCCTTGGAGACGATGGGAACCAACATCTCGTCTCTCTTCATCTCCTCGTTCTGCCGACACGGGAGTAACGCGGGCCGCCCAGACGCCACCGCTTGGGTTCAGGCCCTTGAGCAGTTGAAAGCCAGCCTCCGTCCGTGCCCAGTCGCTCCGTCGCATCAGTTTCCCCGGCACCTACCATCTTGCCCGTGGTGCGCGGTGGAACAGCAAACCGGCGTCCGCCTCTTTGGCCAGCGAGTCGCAATTCCGGAGATCCCCGGAGGCATCGACCTAGCCACACTCTGGCAGCTTATCACAGCCGCCCCTGACCCCGGCCCAGATCCTGCTCTTCCCGCCAACCAGGTTCCGCTGTCCGCCGACCTGCTGGTACGCCGGACAATCAAGGTGTCACGCCAGTTGCTCGCCCTCGGCATCCTTGCCGCCGGTGCGGCTTCATGCGCAGCCGTAGGAGACGGCGGCATCTTCTTGGCGCTCCTGTCCTACGGCCTTGCTCACGTTGCGTGGCCTCGACCTTCTCCGATACGTCTTGATGAAGCCGACCGCGAAGTCGCTGCAGCACAGGCGTCCTGGGATGGAGCTCTCGCACGGTGGCGTCGCGAGGCGTCGCGCGAGGCCTTCCTTGCACGTATGAAGGAGCTTGAGCAAGTTCGCGCCGAACTCACTGACCTCCCGAACGAGCGTCGCCGCCGTCTAGCGAAACTGGACGCCGAACGCGAGAGTCGGCAACGGCAACGGTACCTTGATCGCTTTCGAATAGACCGAGCCAGCATACCCAGGATCGGTGCGGGCAGAACCTCAATGCTCGCGGCCTACGGTATCGAGACTGCTGCTGACATAGATCACTGGAAGATTCTCCAAATCCCAGGATTCGGCCCGGCTCTTACGACGGAACTCATCAATTGGCGGCGCTCGCACGAACAGAATTTTCGTTTCAACCCCGCCGATCCCACACACACCGCGGATGTCGCGGCAATGGATCGCGATCTTGCAGCTCGCAGGCACGCACTGCTCGATGCGCTACGGAAGGGCCCAGCGGAGCTTCGACAACTCTCCGCCGCCATCAGATCTGCGCGGCTGCGGCTTGCTCCACTGGTTCAACAAGCGTGGGCGGCCCTGGTGCTGGCACGAGCGCGTCGAAACGCACTGTAGGCCCGGAGTAGTCATATTGCGTGCACGCCTTGAACAGCCGGGAACATAGCTGACAAAGTGTCTGGGGACATGGTTAACACTTCTTCTCCTTGCGGAAGTGGGCCCCGGTGATGATGTGGGTGCGTTCGTCGAAGCGGCCGAGGAGGGTGTCGTAGTACACGATGTTTCGGAGACTGTCGGCGATCTCCTCGAAGCCGACGTACTCGTGGTTGAGGGCCTGGATCAGGAAGTGCTGGCCGGAGTGCAGACGGGAGGTGCCGGCCCCACTCACCTTGCGGACCTCGAAGTTGCCGGGGTACTCGGGTGGCGCGATGCGCTCCGGATAGGGCCGGGGGGGAGGGGCTCCAGCGCGAGGCGGGCGTTTCGTCGCCGAGCGCTTCATGCGGCCTCAGTTCATTGTAGGTGGCGCGGAATCGGTTGAAGACGCGCTGCTGCAGGTTGAGGTTGGCGGCCGGGGGCCGGGCGGCGCGGTCCTTGAGCGTCTTGTGCAGCCGCTCGTGGGCCCCATTCTCCTGGGGGCTGCCGGGCGTGATGCGTTGGTGGACAATGCCGAGCTGGAGCCACCAGACGTGGAGGCGGTTGAGGCCGTGGAGCCCGGTGGACGCGAAGGGCGCGCCATTGTCGCGGCGGATCGCCTCCGGGAGTCCACAGGACCGGAACAGGTGCCGGAGGTGGGGTTTCACCCCAGCGCCACCGGCATCAGGCAAGCCCTGACAGGTGAGGAGATAGCGGCTGAAGTGGTCGATGACGGTGAGCGGGTAGCAGTCGGCCCGGTTCCGCATCCGGAACTGCCCCTTGAAGTCGATGGTCCAGACCTGGTTCGGCGCGGTGGTCTGGAGGGGCGCGGCGCCAGGGTGCTTCCAGCGGCGCCGCTGACGCCGCGGGGGCCCATCCTGACGGTCCGCGTCGAGCGCCGGGCGCTCACGGCCTACACCGCGCTGGTGACGGAGGCGCGGGCATGAAAGCCGCCGTCTCCGCGCTCCGCGATCGGCTCCGGACCCAGCTCGCCGATCTCAAGATGCCGGGCGCCCTCGAAGCCGTCGATGGCATTCTGCACCAAAGTCGATGGCGGCCAGCTGAGCCCGCCGGCCGCGATGGTGGCCCTCCTCGACGCGCAGATCGGCCTCCGGAACAGCCGCCGGCTCCAGACCGCGATGCGCTCGTCGCGGCTCCCCGCGATCAAGACGCTCGCCGACTTCGACTTCACGTTTCAGCCCTCGGTCAAACGGGACCAAATCGATAGCCTCGACTCGCTCGGCTTTCTCGACCGGCGGGAGAACATCCTCCTCCTCGGCCCGCCCGGCGTCGGGAAGACCCGCCTGGCCCTCAGTTTGGCCGTCGCCACGGTCGAACGTGGGCGGCGGGCCTACTACGCCACGCTGGCCGAGCTGATCGCGTCCCTGGAAGAGGCCCAACAGACGGGGACGCTGCAGCACCGGCTCAAGACCCTCGGCTTCTCCACCCTGATGATCGTCGACGAGATCGGCGATCTCCCGATCTCCCGGACCGGGGCGATGCTCTTCTTTCAGGTCATGGCCCGCCGCTATGAACGGGCCTCGACCATCGTGACGAGCAACAAGACCTTCGAGGAGTGGGGGGAGATCTTCGGGGATGAGGTCATGGCCGCCGCCCTGATCGACCGCCTCCTGCACCACTGTCACATCGTGAACATCCGGGGGAACAGCTACCGACTCCGGCACCACGCCGACCTCCGCAGCGCCCTGCGCGGTCCCCCCGCCAAACCGAAAGCGAAGGGCGGACGGGAGGTCCCGGCGTCCTAAGACTCGCCCTCACCCCGAGTGTACAATTTCACCCGGAATTTCTGTGCAATTGGAAACCGTTATTGACAACTGATTTGCAGTCCGTTAGGCATCGCTTTTCTCGGGGTCGAGGCATGAAAGCTACTCTATGGGTTTCCAAGACACCCAGTTACTGGTTGTACTCCCTGAGCACCGCGAGGCTTTTCATCGCGGGAAGCAACACTTGGCGGGATCCTTGCCCCCGCCCTCCTCGTACCTTGGGCCCTGGCCAGCAAGCCTTTCGAGGGCGCGGCCCACCAGTCCTGCCGTTTGAGGCTCCATCGGTCCACCCGATCCGCACCTTGAGCGCCGCGGGGATCGGCTTGACCCTTGGGTAACTGACGATTCGGCAATAGATTGCAAGCATGGCAGCACGGAGACAGCCATGACCCTCGAGATCGAACTCGCCCAAGAGGCCGATGGGCGGTGGATCGGCGAAGTTGCCGCCCTCCCGGGCGTCCTCGCCTACGGCACCACCCGGGTGGATGCGCTCGCGAAAGTGCAGGCCCTCGCGCTTCGGGTTCTTGCCGAACGGCTTGAGCACGGCGAGGCCGTGGCTGAGGTGCTCAACGTCGCGTTTCAGGCCGCGTGACCACGTGGGGGTCAGCGAAGGCCCGCCTGGTCTTCGCGGCATTGCTCCGGCTCGGCTGGACCCTCAAGCGACAAAGCGGCTCCCATCGCACACTCAGCCGGGTGGGCTGGCCGGATTTCGTCTTCGCGTTTCACGATGCTGAAGAGCTGGGTCCCCGGATGCTTGCTCGCGTTGCCAAGCACACTGGGCTCCGGCCCGAGGATCTGTGACACCACAGGTGTCCTGGCAGGCACGCGCGCCGTGCCTGGCAACAGTGCGCTTACCCGTCACGCTCAGCGAGCGCAGCCCTCGGTCGGAGCAGCCAAGAAGAAGATGAGTCGCCGCTTTCCCTATTACTGGAGTACCTGTCCCCGTCGCTGGCCTTTGGCCTCCAGGACGCCAAGTTCCCGCCCGGGATGCAGCTTCTTCGTCTTCGTGAGAGAGTTGGGCCGCGCCACCGAGTTCTATCGGGATACGCCGGGACTTCCGCTCCAGTTCTCCTCATCGGAGCACGGCTATGCTTCTTTCTCGGCTGGGAGTGTTCGTCTGGGAGTCGCGCTGCCGAGGCCGGATCATGCTCACCTTGTTGGCCGACATACAGGCGTTGACCTGGAAGTCTCCAACCTCGAGGCTGAGTACACGCGCCGGTCAGGTCTTCGGGTGCGTTTCACGATGCCGCCTACCAGACAATCGTGGGTGGATTCATGGCCATGATCTCGGACCCTGATGGAAATCTCTACTACCGGGATCAGATTTCGGCGGCACCTGGTGAGCCATCGGACTGACTGAACGGCCACCGATGTGGTCATGGGTTGAGGGGCTGGCTCAGGAAATGTCGTCCAGTGCAGACGGAGGGCTCCGGCCCCGCCGGCTTACTCCACCCGATCCACCGCCGGATCGGGGCGTTCGCCCAGGAACTCCACCCACGCCTTCCGGGCGCAGGGGTAGTGCTTCGCCGCCTCCACCAGGTCCATGAACCCCACGAGCGTCCGCTCGAACCGTTCCGCCAGCGCGGCGTCGGCGATCCCGCCCGACGGGTCGAAGGCCTGGTGCGCCTGGGCGAGCGAGAACATGTCGGGGTAGACCCGGGCGCCGAGGTGCTCGAGCGGGACCCGGAGCGCCCAGAGCCCGCGGTTGCCGCCCACCATCGACGGCGAGGCTGAGAGCAGCAGCCCGTGGCGGCCGTTGAACGGCTGGGGCCGGAACCGCGAGACCCAGTCGATCGCGTTCTTGAGCACGCCGGGCATCGAGAAGTTGTACTCCGGGGCGGCGATCACGAACGCATCCGCGGCCTCCAGCCGGCGCCGAAAGGCTTCGGCGCCGGGCGGGAAGCCATCACGCTGCTGCCGGTCCTGGTCGTAGGACGGGGCATCGAACTCCGCCATGGTCCCGGGGTCGACGGTGCCGCCCTGCCGCTCGATCACCTGACCGGCCAGGCGGGCGAGCCGGGTGTTGAGCGAGTCGGCCCGGAGGGAGGCCGCAAAGACCAGGTACCGGACCGGCTCCCGGTGGGTCGGTGATAACGGAGTAGCGGGAGACGTGGGCATGCGGCGCGCCTCGTTGGCTCAACCCGTAAGATAGGCCCCTGGGGGAGCGGCACAGGGCTTCGGCCTACCGGGTCGGCGCGGAAGCGGTACCGCCGGTGCCACGGACGCCGTCCTTGAGATAGGTGTCGAAAAATTCCAGCATGTCCTGTAGCATCTGCTTCGTGTTCTCGCGCCCATACACGTAGTAGGTCTCGTTCGGATAGGTCTTGTAGCGGACCAGCTTCCCGGCGCCCTCGAGCGCCTTGGCGAACTCGTAGCCCGCGTAGTCGGCGTCGAGCACGTGCAGCCCGGCGCCGTGAATGATGAAGGCCGGCGTGGTGGCGTCCTGCACCTTGAAGATCGACGAGCTCCGCCTGTAGATCGAGTCGACCGCCGGGGTGGACGGCCACGTGCCCAGCTCGTAGTTCAGGAGCTTCCGGTGATGGAGCACCGGGACCCGGGTCTGGAACGCGACGACGTCGCCGTAGCCGGACTGGGAGACCGCCGCCTGGAAGACGTTCGGGGCGAACGCGATCGCATACATCGTCAGCATCCCGCCGTAGCTGTTGCCGGTGATGCCGATCTTCTCCGGGTCCACATAGGACTGCCGTTTGGCCCAGGCCACGCCGGCCAGGACGTCGCGGAGGTCGCCGTGGCCCCAGTCGCGGTTGTTGGCGTCCTCGAACTGGCGCCCGTACCCGGAGCTGCCCCGGACGTTCGGTGCGATCACGACATAGCCCCGGCTGGCGAACCACTGCGGATGCAGGGTGAAGTTGTCGCTGAACTGGGACGTCGGGCCGCCGTGCACCAGCATGATGACCGGCGCCCGCTGGCCCGGACGCAAACCCGTCGGCTTCCAGACGTACGCCGGGATGGTGAAGCCCTCGTTGGTCCAGCTGATCTTCGCCGGCACGACCAGCCGGCTCGCCAGCTGATTGCCCTCGGAGAAGGTGAGCTGCTTCGGGGCGCCGCCCGTGACGTCGACGACGTAGAGATCCGGCGCCGTGGTCGGGGTACCCATCGCGTACGAAATCCGCCGCGAGTCCGGCGACCATTCGGCCCGGGTGACCATGCCCATTCCCGGGTCCACCAGGGTCCTGATCGGCCCGCCGGCCGCGGGCACGGTCTTCAGGCTCTGGGTCCCGTTGGTGAGCGAAAGGAACAGGATCTGCTTCCCGTCCGGCGACCACCGCGCTTCCACCTGGTCCGCCTGCTCCGGCGCCACCTGCCGGGGCTCCCCGCCGCCGATCGGCGCGACCCAGAAGTTGAACCACCCGGTGCGCTGGGAGCGGAACAGCACGCTCTTGCCGTCCGGCGAGACCCGGGGGAATCCGAACTTGAGCCCGGCGCCGTAGTCGAAGAAGTCCTTGTCCTGGAGCACCAGTCTCGGCGCGCCGCCCGTAGGAGCGATCTCGAGGACCGTGTGGTCCATCCAGTCGTCGTCGAGGCGGGTGTAGAGGATCTTGCCGTCAGGGGTCCATGACGGCATCGATTCGACCAGCGGTTCGGAGGTGATCCGGCGGGTGTCGCCCGAGGCGAGGTCCACGACGTAGATGTCCTCGCTCCCGTGGCGATTGCTACTGAGCGCGATCGAGCGGCTGTCGGCCGAGAACGAGAACGAGTGGATCAGAGCCGCGAGTTTCGTGAGGCGGCGTTCGGTCCGGTCGGCCAGGCTCCAGAGGAACAGGTCGGTCGCGCCAATGCCGCCCTGCGGCTGGTTGGCCTGCCAGGGGGAGCCAGGCAGCGCCTTCTGGTAGACGAAGTACTTCCCGTCGGGTGAGACCTTGAGGAACGCCATCCCCCGGACCCCGCCGCCCGGATCCAGCCGGGTGATCGTGCCGGTGGCCGGGTCCACCGCGGACAGGGAGCCGTCGCGCCCGGAGACGAAGACGATCCGGCCGTCGGGGAGCCACTGCGGGTCGCTGCCGACGTCCGAGACGACGGACTGCAAAGCGTCGATCGGGACAGGCTCCTGGGCCCGTGCGGTGAGGGGGAGCAGGAACAGCGAGGCAAGCGACAGCGAGAGGGACTTCATGCTCTCTCCGGGTTGACGTGCGGCACCGCGGGTCGGGGGTCCGACATGCATGGTACCTGCTTTGCGGGCCGGGCACCATCCGGGAGGGCCCGGCGTGCTCCCGACCCGACGGCCTACGGGCGCCGGCCCGGCTCCCGGGGGCGGCAGTAGCCGTCGAGAAACGCCGCGAGATCCTCCAGCTCGAAGCGAACCGGGTCCCAGGCCGTTTCCTCAACCCGCGCCGGGTCGAGAAACAGGTAGGTCGCGGCCTGGATCGAGCCGCCCTCGTCCAGCGCCACCGTCACCTCGGTCCGGCGGTACGCCTCGCCTTCGCCCTCGAACCGATCCAGCGCGGCCAGCTCCTCGGCCGACAGATCGAGGTATACGAGCCCCGCCACGGTGCTCTCCGCCGGGGCCGGCAGCAGCGCCGGGTAGACCTCGCCCCGGATCCGCCGGCGAACGTAGCCGCGGATCGACCCCTGCCGCGCGGCCGGCGTTCGCCGGACGACCCGGGTCCAAACCTCGGGGTACATGAGCGACCCGTAGACGAAAAGATGCACAGGACCGGAAGGTGGCGATGGACGGCCGGGTAACCCAAGCTACGCGGCCGCCCGGTCCGGGCCAATCGGGCTCGCCGCTACGCGGCGACGTCCTGCTCGGCCCCCGGCGCGGGCACGGGCGGCTCCAGCGCCGGTCTCCGCTTCGCCCGGCCGTACACGTTGGTGGCGCTGGCCCAGGCGGCCAGGCGCTCGGCGTCGCCCCGGAAGCGGCGCTGGTTCAGGGCGTCGATCCGGGCCACCAGGTCGACCGCGCGCGGCTGGCCCGCGAGGGGGCGAAGCCCAGGGCCGAGCAGGCGGGGCTGTTCGGGGAGAACGCGGAGCCCGCCCCTGCATAGCTGGGTCCCGCTTGCGGCTCGCCCGCAGGGACGGTGGAACCGCTTCCGCACCAACGACTTGTGGCTGTGTCCGTCGTCGGAGGACAGCCTCATGGCGATGTGTCCTTGACAGAAGGACACCTTTTCTGTTTCCCCTTCATCCCATGCCGCTGCACCCCGTCCTCGCCGACAAGCTCCGGATCGCGCTCGAACCCGTGGCGCCTACCCACCGGACCCGCCGCGAGGGCACGGCGTGGCGAAGGACGCGGTCCACGCCATGCTGGGCTACCTCATCGACGCCTTTCTGATCAGCGCGGTGTCGCTCGCCACCGACTCCGAGCGCCGGCGCAACTCGAACCCGCCCAAGATCTACCCCGCCGATCCGGGCCTCATCCCCGCCTTCGACCGGAGCGGCCGCGCGAATGTCGGCCACGCGCTCGAAACCGCGGTGCTGCACGAGCTGGAGCGGCGCGGCGCCGAAGTGGGATACGTGAAACCGCCGCCGGCCTCGAAGTGGACTTCCTAGCGCTATCCGGCGGCAGGGGAGGAACTCGTGCAGGTGTGCGCGGACCCGTCGGATCCCGCGACCCTCGAGCGCGAGCGGCGCCGGCTCGAAGTCGTGACCCCGACCCGCGCCGAGGTTCCGGCCGATGCCAAAGCCGAGCACTTCCGGCGCTGCCACGGCACCGTAGCGCTCGATCCGACCCGCGTCGGCCGCGACGCCAGCCGGATTGCCGACGAGGTGATCGCGCCTCTGGCCGGTCAGCTCGGCGCCGTGGTAAAGGTTACTCTCGAAATCGACGCGACGTTGCCCGCCGGTCTGTCGGACCACATCGTCCGCACGGTGACCGAGAAGTTCGCAACGGCCATTCACCACACCATCCGGCACCGGAACGCTGGTGCTCGGCCCTTCACGCCGCCTCCCTCCGCCACAGCGTTTCTCGACAAGTCAGCGAGGCGAACGAGGCCTTGGCATCGCCACTCCGACTCTCAGCTTTAGACCGGACTTGGCTAGTGGGTACCCTCACCGCGCAAGGAGCGTCCGATGAAGTACGTTGACGGGTTTGTGATTCCGGTCCCGAAGAAGAACCTGGCCGCCTACCTGAAGATGGCGAAACTCGGGGCCAAGGTGTGGCGGGAGTACGGGGCGCTGGAATATCGGGAATGCATCGGGGACGACCTCAAGATCAAGGGCATGCCGACGTCGTTTCCGGCCAGATTGAAGCTCAAGCCGAACGAGACCGTCGTCTTCGCCTGGATCGGGTACAAGTCCCGGGCCCATCGCGACCGGGTCAACGCGAAAGTGATGAAGGATCCGCGGATGAATGGGTTCACCCCGAAGTCGATGCCGTTCGACATCAACGCGATGCTGATGGGCGGGTTCAAGGTCATCGTCGATCGCTGACCGACAGAGACGCTCGTCTCGAGCGCCGGTTGGCGCCGTGGGCCGGACGTGGGGGGCCTCGCAGGAGCCAGGGCCTCCCTCGCCAATCAGGCCGGAGTCCCCACCCTGTCAGGCCGCGGGCCTGGGGCCAACGGGCTCGGGGTCCGGGCAGGCTCGCGTGTCTTCCGGAACGCGGGGCCCTCCACCGGCGGCTGGATCGGGCCGCCGTCCGGGCCCTGGCCGGCCCTGCCCCGACGTGACCGGCGACACGGGCTCTGCCGGCGGCTTCGACCACACATACAACCGGATCCGGGATCGCATTGGCGCCAACTCCAGTGAAGGTTACGTTGAAGCTCCCCGCCGACCGTGGCCTGAGCGTGACCCGGGCGGCTCCACGATCACCTTGCGGACGCCGCGTCGCCCGCCCTGCCCGGCAATCGTCCCACCCCATGATGGAGCTCCGGACGCTCGGTTCGGCCGACCTGCGCGACGCCGCGGGGAAGGAAGTGCGGGCCGTGCTCCAGCAGCCCAAGCGGCTGGCGCTGCTGGTGTACCTGGCCACCGCCCGGCCGGGGAGGTTCCACCGGCGCGACTCGCTTCTCGCCCTGTTCTGGCCCGACCTGGATCAGGACCACGCCCGGGCCGCGCTCCGCCGGGCGCTCTACTTCCTTCGCCAGGCGTGTGGACCGGAGCTGCTGCCGGGCCGCGGGGATGACGAGGTCGGAGTGGACGAGACCAGCCTCCGCTGCGACGCCTTGGAGTTCGACCGGGACCTGGCCGAAGGGCGGCCCGAGGCGGCGCTGGAGCGCTACCAGGGCGATTTCCTGGAGGGCTTCTATGTCCAGGGCGCGCCCGACGCGGAGGCCTGGCTGGACCGGGAACGGGCGCGGCGGCGCGAGGACGCGGCCAGAGCCGCCTGGACCCTGGCCGGCGAGTCGGCCGATCCGTCGGCCGCGTACCGCTGGGCGCGGCAGGCGATCGACCTGGCGCCATATGACGAGGAGTCGCTGGCCCGGTTCCTGACGTCCCCGGGCCGGCCGGTCGATCAGGGGGCGGCGCTTCGCCTGTACGACGCGTTCCTCCAGCGGCTCGAAGCGGAGATGGGGAGCGGCCCCGGACCGGAGCTTCGGGCTGCGGGGGAACGGCTGCGGGCGGCGTCCCCACCCGGGCAGGCAGTGCTTTCCCCGGCCAACGGGCCCGACGAGCGGCTGGTCGCGGTCTGTCCGTTCCTGGTGCGGGGCAACGTCTCGCTGGCGTACCTGGCCGAGGGGATGGTCGACCTGCTCAGCACCAAGCTGGACGGGACCGGAGAGATCCGCACCGTCGATCCGCGAACGCTGCTCCAGCACGCCGCTCGCCTGGGCGACGGCGGCCTCACGGTGGAGAGCGGAGCAGCGCTGGCCCGCGAACTCAACGCCGGGTCGTTCATCATCGGCACGGTGATCGCCGGCGGCGACCGGCTCGAGGCCGGGGTGGGCCTTTACGACCAGGCGGGCCGACTGCGGGCCCGGGCCGAAGCCCGCGCGGCGCACGAAAGTGGCATCTTCGACCTGGTGGACGAGCTGGTCCGCCGGCTGCTCCTGGAGCTGAGCGACGGTGCGGCCGCCCGGCTGTCGCGGCTGGCGGCGCTCACCTCGGCGTCGCTCCCGGCACTCAAGGCCTACCTGGCCGGCGAGCACGAGTTCCGGCTGGGGAGGCATCTCCAGGCGCTGGATCAGTTTCACCGGGCCACGGTCGAGGACCCCGAATTCGCGCTGGCGCATTATCGGCAGGCCTCGTCGCTGGCGGCGACGGCCCTGATCGGGCCGGCCCGGCAGGCCTCCGCCGAGGCCTACCGCCGGCGCGAGCGGCTTTCGGAGCATGACCGCCTGCTGCTGGAGGCGCAGCACGCCTGGCTCCACGGGCAGACTGGAGAGGCCGAGCGCCGCTATGCAGCCTTGACGGTGGCGTTCCCCGAGCACCTGGAACCCTGGTTCCTGCTCGGAGACCTGCTGTTCCACGCCAACCCGTACCGCGGGCGATCCATCGCCGAGGCGCGACCTCCCCTCAGGCGGGCGTTGGCCATCGATCCGACCCACGTGGAGGCGCTCGCCCACCTGGCGCGGCTGGCCGCGCTGGAGCACCGACCCGACGAGCTGGCGGAACTGGTGGACCGGGCGCTCGCTCGGAGCCCGGGCGCGGACCAGGCGCTCGGCCTTCGTGCCCTCCGCGCCTTCGCGCTGGGGCAGCAGGCCGACCAGCAGCAGGTGATCGCGGAGCTCGCGGGCGCCCGGGGCCTGGCGATCGCGCGGGCATTCTCGGACGTGTGCCTCTATGCGCAGGCCTGGAGCGGGGCCGAGGTCCTGGGTCAGGAGATTCTCAAGGCGGCGCGGTCGGTGGAGTTCGAGGCGCTGGGCCAAATCATGCTGGCGCACCTGGCCCTGGCCCGTGGGCGCCGCGCCCAGGCCGACGACCTGCTCCATGCGGCCGCCCGCCACCAACCGGCCTGGGTCCTGGAAGTCCGGGGGCTGTTCGCCGCCCTTCCCTTCACCAGCAGCGACCCCGGGGAGCGCGCCGCGGTCGAGGCCGAGCTGCGGGCCTGGGATGCGGAGGCCGTGAAGCCATCGGTGGCCATCCCGCTCGCCTTTCACGACGGGCTGCACGGCCACCTCCGGGCGTTTCTGCTGGGCCTGCTCCGGGCCAGGGACGGCGACGCGACGGGCGCGGTTGCCGAAGCGGAGCTGCTGGCCGAGCTTCCGGTACCGCCAGGAGGAGAGGCCCTGGTGGAGCACCTGACGCGAACGCTGGATGCCACCGTCCTCCGGCTTCAGCACCGGCCGGCCGAGGCCCTGGGCCGACTGGAGCGGCTCCGGACTGACGTCTGGTTTCAGTATGCGGTGGGGTCGCCCTTCCATGCGGGGACGCTGGAGCGATTCGTCCGCGCGGAGTTGCTGGCCGAGCTGGGGCGGACCGACGAGGCGCTCGGCTGGTGGGCGTCGATCGCCCAGCGGTCGCCGTACGAGCTGGTCTTTCTGGCCGAATCCGAGCGCCGTCAGGCAGAGATCCTGGCAGCCCGCGGCCAACTCGAGGCGGCCCGGCGCCACGCGGCGCGCGCCGCCGCCCTTCAATGCGAGGAAACGACATGAGGCGCACCTGGGTGGGGATGATGATGATCGTGCTCACGGCGGCTGGCACCGGCGGCTGCGTCGCGTGGCGCCGGCAGGAGGTGACGCCCCAGAAGCTGCTCGAGGATCCCGAGGTGCAGGTAATCCGGGTGACCAGACGGGACCGCTCGACCCAGGTGGTCTACCAGCCCCGGATCGCGAACGACACCCTCTCGGGGCTGCCGACAGAGATGGCGGTGCAGCGGATCACCGTCCCGGTGGCCGACATCACCGAGGTCGCGACCCGGTACAAGCACGTCGGCAAGACATTGCTGGCGGGGATCGCGATCATCGGGGGGGTGGCCGTCTACGGGCTGCTCCAGAGCCTCAACACCTTCTGATGAGAGGCCCTCCTCGCCGCCGTGTCGGTCCGCCACGGTTGGAGTCGTTCTGACGCGGGGCGGCCGTTGCATCGGCTTGGGGGGCAGCGGGGTTGGCGCGGGCATGGGCATTGCGTTGTCACGGCGTGGTCACATTAGGGGGTAGCATGCTGGGAAGGTCGGTTCGCGCACTGGTGGGTTCGGTGCTGGCCGCCCTGGTGGCGGCGGGCGCCGGGTGCGCGGACCCGACCGACCTCACCTCCATCCAGCTCACGGCGGACGACGACCTCGTAGTGCAGATCCTGCCCCCGTCGCCGCCCCGGCCCAGCGCCCCCGCGGTGGTGCAGGCCGGCCGGGTGTCCGGCGACCGTTTGATGCTGGACATTGCCTATGCCGGTGGCTGCGCCGCCCACAGGTTCGCCCTGATCCACGACGGGCAGCGGGGCCTTTCGCTTCCGGCCTACGTCTCGCTGTATCTGGTTCACGACGACAGGGGCGATCGATGCGAGGCATTGATCGCGCGCCGCTTGACCGTAGACCTTCGCCCGCTGCGCGATACCAGCCCCCCGGGCACGCTCCTCCTCCGGGTGCTGGAACCCGACGGCTCGCCGGCCAACCTGGGGGACCTCCAGTACCGCTACTAGGCAGCGCCGCCGCTGGCCCAAGACACCGACTGACCGATTGACATCCAGGGCACCGGCGGTAGGTTCGACCGCCCGGCCCCACCGCGTCGCTCCACCGGCGACCCGACCCGCTCATGATCGTCGTCTGCTACGGAACCCGCCCCCAGATCATCAAGGCCTCGCGGGTCCTCGCTGCCCTGCGAGAGGCCGGGCCAGTCGTGGCCGTCGACACCGGACAGCACTACGACTTCCATCTCCACGGCCAGATCTACGAGCAGCTGGGCGTTGGGCCGCCGGACCGTTTCCTCGGTGTCGGCTCCGGAACTCACGCCGAGCAGACCGCCGCGATTCTGACCCGCGCCGCGGCCGCGTTCCAGGAAATCCGCCCTCGAGCCGTGGTCGTCATCGGCGACACCAACAGCACCCTCGGCGCAGCCCTCGCCGCAGCCCAGCTCCGGCTTCCGGTGGTCCACGTGGAAGCGGGCCTCCGGGCCGCCGATCGACTCATGGCGGAGGACATCAACCGGCGGCTGGTCGATGCGGTGAGCGCGGGCCTGTGCGCGCCGTCGGAACGCGCCGCGCGGCAGCTGGCGAGGGAGGGTGTGGGCGGGACGATTCATCTGACGGGGGACGTGGCACGGGATGTCCTGCTGGCCAACGCCGAGCTGGTGGCGGAGCCGGTCGCCGCGCCCGAGTGGCCCGTTCCGGCCGACCAGCCCTTTGTCCTCGCCACCCTCCACCGCGCCGAGCTGGTGGACGGGCCTGAGCTGCCGACGGTACTTCGCGGGCTGGGACGGCTCAACGTCCCCGTCGTGCTCGCCGCGCACCCCAGGCTGAGGCTGGCGATGGAACGGCTGGATTGGACGGCCTCTCTGGCGCCAAACCTTCGGGTCATCCCGCCATTGGGCTACCTCGATGCCCTGCGGGCCGTCGGGCGGGCCGCCGCCGTGGTCACCGACTCCGGTGGGCTCCAGCGCGAGGCCTACTGGCTCGGCACTCCCTGCGTCACCGTGCGGGCCGAGACGGAATGGCCGGAAACGGTGGAGGCCGGGGCCAACTGCCTGGTCGCACCCGGCCTCGCGGTGGATCTCCTGCCGAACGCGGTCGCGTCGCCTCCAGCAAGCTGGCATCGGGAGGCCTATGGGGACGGCCGGGCAGCCGCCCGGATCCGGGACGTTGCGATGGAGGTTATCGCGCGGTGACCCCAGGACCTGTTGCATGGACGCAGCGACTGTCGCCGACCGGCTCCGGAGGACGAGAAGAGGACAACCTGTTGGGGCAACTCGGAGTGGTACAAATCGGCCTGGGATAGTCCCCGGGGATCTGACGATCCGGAGTATGGTGGGCATTTACCTTGCACTGTCAGAAAACTCGTCGGATTCCAGACTGCGCCAGTAGGCTTTTCCGCCGGAGTCCAGTGGCCGTGTGAGTGCCTCCCCACCGAGGGTATCGGCAAGGGACCGGGAGCGGGCCCCGCCCAGGGGCCCGCCGGTCGCGGTCCGCTCGCACCTGCTGACGGTCGGTCTGGAAGACTACTTCCAGGTCGGCGCGTTTCGCCGGCTGATCCCCAAGGGCCAGTGGTACCGGTTCGAGGGCCGGGTTCGGACAGCGACCGAGCGGACGCTGGCTTTGCTGGACGAGCATCGGGCCAGGGCCACGTTCTTCGTCCTGGGCTGGGTGGCAGACCAGGTACCGGAGCTGATCCGGGAGGTGGCCGAACGCGGGCACGAGGTTGCCAGTAAGGGGTATTACCACCGGAACGTGCGGGAGCTGGAGCCGGCCGAGTTCCGCGAGGATCTGGCCCGGGCCCGGGAAGCGATCGAGGACGCGACCGACCGACGGGTCCTGGGCTACCGCCTGGCCGATGGCTGGCTGGGTCCGCGGGACCTGTGGGTGCTCGACCTCCTCGCGGACGAGGGATACAGCTTCGACTCCAGCTTCGCCCCGCTGCTTGGCACCTTCCGGCACGAGCCCTGGCGCCGGCTTCCCTACCGCCACCAGTCCGGCGACCGAAGCCTCTGGGTGTTCCCGATCTCCAGCGTGGGACTGAGGGGCTGGTCGTTGCCGATCGCCGGGGGCAACTACCTCAGGCAGCTGCCCGGATGGCTGGTTCGCCCGGCGGTGGCGCGCCGGACCCGGGTCACCGACGCTCCACTGGTGATGTACTTCCATACCTGGGAGCTCGACCGCAATCAGCCGGCGATCCGGGCTGCCCCGTGGCTCCAGCGGGTCCGGCAGTACCGGCACCTGGACCGGATGGACGACATCCTGTCGCACTACCTGCGCACCTATCGGTTTCAGCCAATCGGCGAGTACCTCGGACTCGATTCCCGGTTGCCAGCGCGCGACCGGCCCGAACCGGTGCGGGGGCAGGCCACGACCGCGAGCGTGGCCATCGCCACGCGTACGCCCGTGACCATCGTGGTGCCCTGCTATAACGAGGAGCTGACCCTTCCCTACCTCGCCAATACCCTCGCCAGTGTGGAGCGGACCCTCGGCGACCGCTACGAGCTTCGGTACCGGTTCGTCAACGACGGGAGCACCGACGGGACGGGGCCCGTGCTGGAGCGACTCTTCGGCGGCCGCCCGGGGACCCGGGTCCTGCACCATCCGGAGAATCGGGGCGTCGCCGCGGGCCTCCTCACCGGGATCCGCGATACCGATACCGAAGTGGTCTGCAGCATCGACTGCGATTGCAGCTACGACCCGCACCTCCTGGCCGAGATGATTCCGCTGCTGGAGCCCGGGGTGGACCTGGTCACCGCCTCACCCTACCACCCGGGCGGCGGGGTCCGGAACGTTCCCCCCTGGCGTCTCTTTCTGTCACGGAACGCCTCGCGACTGTATCGGCTGGTGCTGGCGCACCAGCTCCACACCTACACCAGCTGCTTCCGGGTCTATCGGCGAAGCGCGGTGGCGGACCTGCATCCGTCGCGGCCCGGCTTCCTGGGCGTGGTCGAGGTTCTCGGCCGGATCCACCTCGCCGGCGGGCGGATCGTCGAATACCCGGCCGTCCTCGAGTCGCGGCTCCTCGGCCATTCGAAGATGAAGGTCCTTCGCACCATGCTCGGCCATTTCGGGCTGCTGGCTGAGCTGGCTCTGGCGCAGCGGACGGGGAGGCGCCGGGTGCCGGCCGCCACCGGTGGGAGTCGATGACCCGCCCGGCGGACGTGGCGGTCGTGGGCGGGGGCATGCTGGGGATGACCCTTGCCCTCCAGCTCGCCCGACGGGGCCATCCCGTCACCCTGATCGAGGGAGCGCCGGTCTTCGGGGGGCTGGCCTCCTCGCAGGTCCTCGGCGGGTACACCTGGGATCGGTTCTACCACGTGATCCTCCCGGCGGATGCCCACCTGCTGGCGCTGCTGGACCAGCTGGGTCTCTCGGGTCAGGTTCGGTGGGCGCGTTCCGCCACCGGCTTCTACGCCAACGGCCGGATGTACCCGATGACGAGCGGGATCGACTTCCTGCGCTTCCCGCTCCTCTCGCTGCCCGACAAGGTGCGGCTGGCCATGTTCCTCCGCCGGGCCGCGCGGATCGCCGACGGGAGCCTGCTGGAGCGGATTCCCGTGGCCGACTGGCTCCGGGCCGAAGCCGGCGATCGGGTGTTCGAACGCCTCTGGCTCCCCCTGCTTCGGGCCAAGCTGGGCGAGAACCACCATCGCACCAGCGCCGCCTTCATCTGGGCCTATATCCGCCGCCTCTACGGCGCCCGCAGCAACTGGCGCAAGCAAGAGGTGCTCGGCTACGTGGACGGCGGGTATGCGACGATCATCGCGAGGCTCGGCGCGGCCCTGGCCGAGTCGGGCGTCACCTGCATCTCCGGCCGGCCGGTTCGGGAGATCCGCCAGGAGGACGACCACGTCGTCGTCACCCTGGGCGACGGGACGGTCGGTGAGTTTGCCAACCTGGTGCTCACCGTTCCTTGCGGCAGGATTCGCGCGCTCTGTCCCCAGCTCACTGCGGCCGAGCGGGCTCGTCTGGACCGGGTCGTCTATCAGGGGATCGTCTGCCCGTCGGTCCTGCTGGAGAAGCCGCTGGGCGGCTACTACCTGACCAACCTGGCGGATCCGGCCCTGCCCTTCACCGCCGTGATCGAGATGACCACGCTCACCGGCACCGGTCGGTTCGACGGGCGCACGCTGGCCTACCTGCCCCGGTACGTGGCCCAGGACGACCCGCTCTGGGAGGTGGACGACGCGGAGGTGATTCGGAGTTTTATGGCCGGCCTGCGCCGGATGTTCCCCAATCATCCCCGGATCGACCCCGAGGCGGTCCAGGTGGGGCGAGCGCGGGAGGTCCAGGCCCTGGCCACGCTGCGCTACACCGACGAGGCCCTGCCACCGGTCCGGACGTCGCTGGACCGGGTGTTCATCGCCAACTCGGCGCAGATCGTCAACGGCACGCTCAACGTGAACGAAACCGTGGCGATCGCGCTGACCCGGGCGGAGAGCCTGGCGCCGCTCCTCAGGCCCGCGACCCTCCCCGGGTCCTGCCCGGGGTTCCTCACCGATGTCGCCCGATAAGCCGCTGGCCAGCATCTCGCTGGATGCCGACGACCTCTGGTCGTATCTCCGCACCCGCGGCGACCCGGCGTGGGAACGGTTCCCGAGCTATCTCCCCAGGTTCTTTCCGCGGGTCCTCGACCTGCTGGATGAGGTCGGGCTCCGGCTGACATTCTTCCTGGTGGGGCTCGACGCCGCCCGGGACGAGAACCGGGCGAGCCTGAGTCAGCTGGTGCCACGGGGGCATGAGGTCGGGAACCACTCGCACCGGCACGAATGCTGGCTGGAGCGCTACTCCCGCGACGCCCTCGTTGAAGAGGTGGAGGAAGCGGAGCGGGCCATCGAGGCCGCCACGGGCACGCGCCCGCGGGGGTTCCGGGGCCCGGGCTTCAGCTGGGCGCCGGCGCTGCTCGACGTGCTGGCAGAACGCGGCTACCGCTACGACGCCTCGACGTTCCCGACGTTCATCGGCCCGCTCGCCCGGTGGTACTTCCTGGCGTCAACCCGTCTCCGCGGGGCGGAACGGAAACAACGAGAGGCGCTCTTCGGCGGCCTCCGGGAGGGCTTCCGGCCGAACCGGCCCTACTACTGGCTGCTGCCGGGGGACCGCCGCCTGCTCGAGATCCCGGTGACCACGATTCCGGGCGTGCGGCTTCCGTTCCACTTGAGCTATCTGCTGTATCTCCGCCAGCGGTCAGAGGGCCTGATGCATGCATACCTGAAAACGGCGGTCCGGGCCTGCCGCTGGGCGCGGGTCGAACCCAGCGTCCTCCTGCACCCGCTGGACATTCTCGGCGCCGACGAAGTTCACGGGCTGGAGTTCTTCCCGGCGATGCGGCTCTCCAGTCGGGTCAAGGCCGCAACTTTCGTCGCAGTCCTCCGCACCCTCGCCAAGCATTTCCGGCTGGTGCCCGTCGGGGCCCACGCCGAAGCGATTATGGCGCGGCAGGATATCCGCCAGGTCGCGGTGCCCCGGTCGGCACCCCTCGTCCCTGACGCCGGAGTCGCGACATGACGCCTCGCGAGATGCGGCGGGTCCTGGTCCTCGGTGCCGCCGGCAACATCGGGGCGCACCTGGCCACCCACCTCCGTGGCGCCGGCTACGAGGTGCTCGAATCCGATGTCCGCCCCGGCTGGCGGCCCGGGTATCAGATGGCCGACATCACCCAGCCCCTCGACCTCCTGCCTGCGTTCGACTGGGGACCGGACGTGGTGTACCTCTGCGCGGCCCTGGTGGGCCGGATGCCGAGCGACCAGGCGGGATCGCTGGCGGTGGCCACGAACCTGGCGGGCATCAACAACGTGCTCCAGCTCTGCCGCCGGACCGGCAGTCGCTGCGTGTTCTTCTCCAGCTCCGAGGTCTACGGACCCGGCTGTGACCCGCTCGACGATCGGACCTCCGTGCCCCGGCCCAACAACCGGTACGGGCTCACCAAATGGCTGGGCGAGCAGCTGGTGGAGTACGAGGTGCGGTACGCCGGCCTGCGGGCGGTCACGGTGCGGCCCTGCATGTTCTATCACGAGAACGAGACCCAGGGCGATCACCGCTCCGCCATGATCCGGATCGCCACCCGCCTGGCCGACGGGCTGCCCATCGAGATCCACCGGGGCAGCGCCCGGAGCTGGCTCCACCTTGACGACGCGGTCCATGCGCTGGAGGCGGCCGGCCGGGTCACCGAGTATCACACGATCAACATCGGCCATCCCGAGGTGATCGAGACGGAGCGGCTCGCGGCGATGATCTGCGAGAGGCTCAAGGCCGATCCCTCGCTGTTGCGGCTGGTCGACCTGCCGGCCGGCATGACCTTGCGGAAGCGGCCCGTGCTCGTGCTGCAACGGGCGCTGCTCGGGTTCGAACCGGCGATCTCGATCGACGAAGGGGTCGGACGGGTCTGCGCGGCACAGCGGCAGCGGCTGGCCCATCCGCTCTCGGGGCAGATTGTCTGAGGTCCCCTGTGCCCCCAGCCTGCGTCAGCTGATCAATCGCACGCCTCGGCCTCGGCGCGGGCCAGCTCCGCCTCGATCCGCTGCCGGTGCTCCGCGGGCAGGTCGCTGGCGGTGGATGCCCGGAACACTTCTCCCGTTCGGCCGATCTGAGCCTCGGTCAGGCCCAGGTGTTCCCGACCGATCAGCCTGACGACGGCATCGGGGTCCTTGCAGAAGGCCTCGTACGAGATCACCCGGAATCGCGACAGGCCCAGCCGGCGTTCCTGGCGCGCGGCCAGGCGCTGGTGGAACACCGCCTGGCGGCAGAGGTCGACCAGCGGGTCGTCGGCTGGCTGGTTCGCCGCCGGCGGCGGCCCGAGGCCGTATCGCACCCGGGGGTCGCCGTGGATCTCGCGACGCGCCCGCTCCAGCGACAGCACGTGCGGCACGGGGTCCCGGGTCAGGCACACGAACCTCGCGGTCGGAAGCACCTCGGCGACCAGGTGGGCGCTGGCCACCAGGGCATTGCACTTGTTCACGAGCGGCCGGCCGGTGTGCGCTTCCCAGGCCCCAAAGAAGGCCCGCATCGCCTCCGCCGCCGGGGGAGTAATCGTTTCTGGGGGGCGGTCCCGGTCGGGCCCCAGCCAGCGATCCCAGAAATAGAGGGCGTCGTTCGGACCGGAGAGGTGCGCAGTGCGACCGTAGTAGCTGTGGAAGGTGACGGGCCGACGGCGGAGCAACCGGCCGAGGAGCCGATCGGCCGTGATCGGCGCGCGCGGAAAGAGCGAGGTAAAGTTGTTGAAGTAGCTGACCGGGAGAGCGCGAATCAGCGCCTGCGCCACCAGAGTGGTCCCCGACCGCGGCGCGCCGCAGACGAAGACCAGCGGGCCCCGAGGTGGCTCGGCCCGGCCCCAGCGCCGCCGCTCCACCAGCGACAGGGCGAGATCGAGCGGGGTGAGCGCCAGCGCTCCGGCCGCGGCCCGCATGGCAAACCCGGCCGCGGGATCGCCGCTCGCCACCAGCCGCCTGGCGAGGCCGACCGGGTCGTGAAACTGGGCCGGGACGTACCGGTGGAGGATTCGTCGGATCAAGGCGGGCGACGGCAGGGAGCGCAAAGGTCAGCCCGGACAAAGAGTCGCAGCTGCCACCGGGGTCGACCGTCCCAGTCGGGCCAGAACCCCCATTCGCCCGAGGGCACCAGACCGCGCGCTCGGAGCTCGCTCTCCGTCCAGTAGGGATTGCGGCCAATCGGCTGGCCGGTGGCCGCGGCGGCTGGCCGAAAGCGGGTCCAGCCGTCGGCGTTGACCAGCTCACCGCGCGCGGTTCCGGACCGGAGTCGAATCGGGAAGGCGAAGAGGTCGCTCTCCAGGGCGAACAGCAACGCCACCCCACGGCCGACCAGGACCTTGTCAGCCCGGTCCCAGCCCCGGGTGAGCGTTCCCACTGCACGGGCGGCGTCCCGAATGGTGTAGGTCGGCTGAACGGCATGGAACAGCCAGCGGGCGGGCTCGGTAAGGAGGAAGGCGGCCCCGATCAGGAGCGCTGGCACCCGGAGCGAGCGCCGCGGAAGCCAGCGCCAGCAGATGGCAGCGACGACGGCGCCGGCAACAACGAGCCCGGTGACGAGCAATGCCGAGGCATCGTCAGGTCCAACCGTTCGGTCGGTCACACCCGCGATCGCCGACCGCACCCACGAGTCGAGGGCCTGGTGGGAGTAGAGGCCGAGCCCACCACCGAGCAGGCCACCACACGCCAGGCGGCTCAGGACCCCGCGCGATCCGAATCGGCAGGGGAGCGCCACTCCACCACGCTCCAGCACCGTTCCAAAGAGCATGGCCATCGGTGGCACCAGCAGCAGGAAGCGACGGTCAGGCTGGCCGGCCTGGGCCGCAATGAACCCGACGCCAGCCACCAACCAGGCCCACGCGAACACCTCGAGACGGGAGGCGGGGCTCCGCTCCGCGGCAGCAAGCCGGGAGATCCCGAGGAGGAGGATCGTTGCGATCGGAACCGCCGACTGCGACCAGAAGGTGTTGAAGCTCAAGCGAAGATGGGGAATGCCCAGGAGACCGGCCGCTGGCCGGTCGGCCGTCTCGGCAAGGGCGTTGCCCGCGTTGAGCAGGAGCTGACCGCGGAATCCCTCCCAGTTCGGTGCGATCAGCACAAGGGCCACCACAACGCTTGCCGCGCCCGCGCCAGCCAGCCACCAGAGTACCCCCGCTGGCGTCCAGCCGGCGGTGTCGGTACCACGCCGGGCGCGAAGCCAGAGCAGCAACCAGAAGGCTGCCACCACCGGCACAAGCAACAGAGCCGACGTCTTTGCCAGGACCGCCAGCACGAACAACACCCCCGCCCAGAAGGCCCACTGGCGGCGCTCCACCGCCAGGTAGGTGGCCATCGCGGCGGCCGTCGCCGGAAGCAGCTGGAACGACTCCGGCATCCCGAGTCGGGTTCTGGTCAGGGAGAAGTAGCCAGCCCCCATGACCAGGGCAGCGAGCAACGCGACCCGGCGGGGATGCCGGGCCCGGATCGCGGCGTAGAGCACCAGACACGCCAGGGCACCCGATCCGGCCGCCACCGCGTGGGTCGGGACCAGACCGACCCCGAACAGTCGGTAGACCGCCGCGAGAACCCCCGTATACAGGGGGGCGCCGTACGCACCCGCCACCTGCTCGTCGATGATCCACCGGCCGAACAGTGCGTACAGGCGGGCGTTGTGGAGCCACAACCCCTCATCTCGCACGAAGTCATCCGCAACATCGGGCGGTGGGTCCGCCGCCAGTGCCAGCAGTCGCGGCAGCGCGACGACCACCAGCAGGCAGAGGACCGCAGCCGCCTCGCCAAGCCACGGACGACTGCGGTGGGAGGTGGGTGGGTCGGAATCCACGGACGCTCGCTGCCGCGGAGATGGTGTGTTCGATAGCAGGGGCGGGACTCGAACCCGCGACCCCGGCATTATGAGTGCCGTGCTCTAACCACCTGAGCTACCCTGCCCCGGGGGGCCAATGCTAGGCCCCCGGTCCGACCCGGTCAAGGCGTGGCCGGCTCTCGCGGCTCCTCGATGATGAACGCGTGCTCCCCGGGTTTGAGCATCCCATGCCGCTCCCGCGCCACCCGCTCCTGGGTCTCGAGATCGGTCTCCAGCAGCCGCGCGAACCGGCTCAGGGAGTCGATTTCGCGCTCCAGCTCCCGGATCCGGGCCCGCTCCCGGGCCTCGTCCCGCCGGAGCGAAAGCCAGGCCGGCGTGCTGTATTCCCCGCCCCAGAAGGCGAACGCCAGGGCCGCGGCCACCACGGCCAGCAGCAGCCACCGCCGCCTGGTCACAGGGCGTAGAGGTCGCGGCCGGGGTAATGGGCCAGGTCGCCCAGCTCCTCGGCGATCCGGAGCAGCTGGTTGTACTTGGCCACCCGCTCGCTCCGGCTCGCGCTCCCGGTCTTGATCTGCCCCGCCCCGGTGGCCACCGCCAGATCGGCGATGAAGGTGTCCTCCGTCTCCCCCGACCGGTGCGAGATCACCACGCCGTAGGAGCTGCTCTTCGCCAGCTCGATGCACTGCAAGGTCTCGGTCAGCGTCCCGATCTGGTTCACCTTGACCAGAATCGCATTGCCGATTCCCTCTTCGATACCGCGCCCGAGCCGGTCCACGTTGGTCACGAAGAGGTCGTCACCCACCAGCTGCACCCGCTCGCCCAGGCGGTCGGTGAGCTTCGACCATCCGGCCCAGTCGTCCTCGTGGAGCCCGTCCTCCAGCGACACGATCGGATACCGGTCCACCCATTGCTGGTAGAGGTCGATCATCTGCTCCGCGGTGCGGCCGCTGCCATCGCCCTTCTTGAAGACGTACTGTCCGTCCTGATAGAGCTCGGACGCCGCCACGTCGAGGCAGATGGCCAGATCCTTGCCTGGCTCGTAGCCCGCGGCCCGGATGGCCTCCACCACCACGTCGAGCGCGGCCTCGTTCGAGGGCAGCATCGGGGCGAAGCCGCCCTCGTCGCCGACGGCGGTCGACAACCCGATCTTGCTCAGCACCTTCTTGAGCGCGTGGAAGACTTCCACCCCCATTCGCAGGCCATCGGCGAAGTTGTCGGCCCCGATCGGCGAGACCATGAACTCCTGGGCGTCGACGTTGTTGCTGGCATGGGCTCCCCCGTTCAGGATGTTGAGCATCGGCACTGGCAGCACCCGGGCCATCGGCCCGCCCAGATACCGGTACAGGGGAAGGCCGGTCTCCTCGGCCGCCGCGCGAGCCACCGCCAGCGAGACCGCCAGAATGGCATTGGACCCCAGTTTGCTCTTGGTGGGGGTGCCATCGAGTTCCATCATCTCCGCGTCGACCGCGATCTGATCCTCGGCGGCGTGCCCCTCGAGGCGCGGCCCGATCACCTCGTTGACGTTCTTCACCGCCTCCTGCACTCCGCGCCCCAGGTACCGCTTGGCATCACCGTCGCGGAGCTCCACCGCCTCATGTTCGCCGGTGGACGCGCCGCTTGGCACCGCCGCCCGACCCCGCGCGCCGCTCGCCAGCACCACCTCCGCCTCGACCGTCGGGTTGCCCCGACTGTCAAGGATCTCCCGCCCGTGCACCTCGATGATGGTCGACATGAGTCCCTGGGTGAATGGTCCCGGCGGCCGGACCCGGCCGCCGCGGCGGAATATAGGTCTACGCCGCCTCCACCGCGCCGAGGCCGAGGAGGGCCTGGCGACAGCGCGCGCTGAGCTCGTCCCGCGCCTCGTAGTCCAGCCCGACGGTGGCGATCGGCTGCCCGAAACGCACCGTCGCACGCCCCGGTCGCGGCGCCAGCCGGCCCTTGGACATCAGCTCGAACGTGCCGGCGCAGAACACCGGCACCAGGGGTACCTGGGCCGCGATGGCCAGAACGAAGGGCCCCTTCTTGAATGGCTGGAGCCTGCCGGTGCGGCTCCGGGTCCCTTCGGCGAACACCACCGCGGAGAGGCCACCCCGGATTGCCTCCGCTGCCCGGTCGTACGCGGCGAAGGCGCTCGCGCGATTGGCTCGATCGATCGTGATGTGCCCCAACGCCCGCATGGCGCGGCCCATCACCGGAAAGGACTCGAACTCCTTCTTGGCCACGAAACGGGGTGATCCGGGCAGCACGTCGAGAAGAGCCCAGATGTCGACGAAGGACGCGTGGTTCGAGATGAACACCACCGGCCCCTCCGGTACCCGCTCGCGGCCTTCCACGCTCACCGTAATGCCGCTCACCCGAAGGAGCGCGCGAGCCCAGGCACGCTGGATCCGGTCGTACACGCTGGGACCGCGGCCGGAGGCATGCCGCACCCCGACCAGCGACAGCACGATGACCTGGGTACCGTACCACGCGGTGCACAGCGGGAACGCGAGCAGGTACGCCAGCGTGCGGATCATGCGAAATGGTCGAACCCGCTGAGCTCGAGCTCCCGGCCGTCGAGCCGGAGGCGCACCCCGGCGCCCGCCTCCACCCGGCCGATCCGGCTCAAGGGCGCCGGGCATCCCGCCGGATCGGCTCCGGGGGGCAGGGTGGCCAGCAGCTCGTAGTCCTCGCCACCCTGGGCGGCAAACGCCGCGGGCTCCTCTCCGACCGCCGCCGCGGCGGCCAGTACGCCGGGAGCGAGCGGCAGCCGCT
>CAZFSA010000019.1:0-43929 GCA_964521535.1 uncultured Gemmatimonas sp. | reverse complement strand
GCCCCCGTGCGGGGCTCCGCCGCGCCGGAGAGCGCCCGGCGGAAGTCGCTGCCGCTCGCCCAGCGGGCAGCTGGCGTCTTCTCGAGCGCCCGGTCGATGGCAGCGGTTACGCCCGAGGGCAGATCGGGGCGCAAGGCTTCGAGGGGCGGCGGGCGGTCGAGAATCTGTTTGGAGATTACGACCCGGTGCGGGCCCGTGAAGGGTGGCGAGCCAGCCAGCATCTCGTAGGCCACGATCCCGAGCGCGTACAGGTCGCTCCGGCCGTCCAGCTCCTCTCCGGCGGCCTGCTCAGGGCTCATGTAGGCGGGCGTCCCCATCACCGCGCCGGGCCCGGTGTCGGTGCCAGGCACATCGACCGCCTGCGCGATCCCGAAATCGGCCAGCAGCGCCTTGGGGCGATCCGGGGAACCTTCGAGGAGAATGTTCTCGGGCTTCAGATCGCGGTGAACCACGCCGGCTGCGGACGAGGCCTCCAGGGCGAGCGCGATGTCGCCCACGATGCTGCGGACCAGCTCCACGGGCAGGCGGCCCTCGCGGGCCAACCGCTGCCGGAGCGTCTCCCCGGCCAGGTAGTCCATGACGTAGTACAGGTGCCCGTCGACCTCTCCAGCCGAGTGGATCGCCACGATGTTGGGATGGCGCACCCGGGCGACGGTCCGGGCTTCCGCAAGGAAGCGGTTTGCTATCGCTCGATTGGTGGTCAACTCGGGGTGCACCACCTTGACCGCCACCTCGCGGTCCAGGGTGAGGTCGCGGGCCAGGTAGACCACGCCCATTCCGCCGCGCCCCAGCTCCCGGTGGAGGTGGTACTGGTTCCCCAGCGCCGCCCGGAGTCGGGCCAGCCGGTCGTCGTCCGCGGTCGTCAGGTTCGGGCCGAGGCCACCCCCCTGCGCAGGGTGGGTCTCCCTCTCGCTTCGGGTCATCTTCGGCAGGGCTCCCTTTACCGGGTCGGGCCGGTACTCGATTTGGATGTCTGGAGGACGGACCGCGTTGCATGGCGGCCGGGACGGGTTGAGCCTCCGTTGACCTCACCCCGGCACCTTCGAATCTCCACCCCAGGCTCAGGAGCACGATGCCCTACCCCGCCCCGGCAGCGCCGCGAGTGGCCGTCGCGGCGGTTGTGTCGCCGGTCGAACGGGTCCATCTCGATGCCGTCGGCGCCGGGTGCTTCTCAGTGGTGCATCAGGCTTCCGTTCCGGAGGCAGTGCGGCTGGTGCGGGAGCGGCGGATCGACGCCGTCGTGGTATCGCTGCATCTCTTCGGGCGGGAGCAGGTCGACGCCGTGACGCATCTGGTGCGGGCTCACCCCGACGTGCCCACGGTTGGCCTGGTGTCCCGGGCCGACCCGGCAGTGCCGGAACTGCTGCTCAGGCTTGGCGCCACCGGTCTGCGTCACGTTGTCGACGTCAGCCTGCCGGCGGGCTGGAGTCGCCTCCGCCAGGTGGTACTGGAGCCCGCATCCCGCCCGGCGGCTCGAATCCTGGCGCACATTTTCGGGGGGTTGCCCGACCTCCGGGGCGACACCAGACTCTTCCTCGAGTACCTGGTGCGGCTGGCGCCCTCGACGCCGAGCGTGCGGTTGCTCGCCAGGCACACGCGAGTGACGCCCAGCACGCTGGTGTCCCGGTTCACGCGAGCCGGGCTGCCTTCGCCCAAGACCTACCTGGCCGGGATCCGACTGCTGTATGCGGCGCAGTTCTTCGAGGTGGAGGGCCTGTCCGTGTCCGACATCGCCTACCGGCTGGAATACTCGTCGCCCCAGAGTTTTGGGCGGCATCTGCGCGCCATGCTCGGGGTCACGGCCGGCGAGTTCCGGCGGCGGTTTCCATTCGAGGTCGCCGTGGAGCGCTTTGGCGAGGTCCTGCTCCGCCCCTACACGGAGGCCTGGCTCCGCTTCCGGCCCCTGGAGTCACTGCGGCCGAGGGGCCGCAGCGTCAGGTTGATGAGGTCCCCGGCATGACACCGGCGCCCCGCAAAGTAGTAATTGTTACTACTTCTATTCCTTCGGCTACAATCGTCTCCCGTCCCCCCTGCTCCCGGTCGACCAGAGCGAGAACGCCGAGCACTCGCCCGCCGCTGTTCCGGACCGCCTCGACCGCCTGAAGCGCGGACCCCCCGGAGGTGATGACGTCTTCGACCACGACCACGGCCATGCCGGGTTCGAAGCAGCCCTCGATCTGGCGCCCGGTCCCATGCGCTTTGGCGGCCTTTCGGACGGTGAAGGCGTCCACCACGGGTGGGGCTGCGATGCTGGCAACCGCGATGGCGTAGGCGAGGGGATCAGCGCCGAGTGTGAGCCCACCGACCGCGGACGGGGTCCACCCGGCCTGGCGGATCGCCTGCAGGCCCAGCCGGCCGATGGCGCTCAGGCCCTCAGCTGCCATCGTGGTCCGGCGAGCGTCGATGTAGTAGTGGGAGCGCTGTCCGGAGGAGAGCAGGAAATCGCCGTAGACGACCGAGCGGGTGCGGAGCAGGCGGTGAAGGGTATCGAGGTCGCTCACTCCCGGATCCGCCGCAGGAACGACGAAAAGAAGCCCTCCTTCGATGTGGGCTCGCTCCGGGCCGCCTGGCAGAAATCCCTGGCGAAGTCACCGACCGTCTTGTAGCGCTTCGAAAGGTCTCGCTCGAGCCCGCGCATGACGACGGCTTCCAGTTCTGGCGAGAACCGGAGCGACTTCGAGGCCTGATTGAGTGGGAGCGGAGGCTTGGAGAGTAGTTGCTGAAACAACTCACGCGGATTCTTGCCGGGGTATGGCAGCTGTCCCGTGAGCAGATGGTAGGCAATCGTCGCCAGGCTGTACACGTCTGCCTGTTCGTTGACCAGCTCCCCGCTCAGGGCCTCCGGAGCCACGTACTGGAGAGTCCCGACGAAGAACCCCGCCTTGGTCAGCCGCTGGGCCGGGTCGTCCTCGGCATCCCGGGCGATCCCGAAGTCCAGGAGTCGGGTGGTGCGGGTGGCCGGGTCGTACATGATGTTCGCCGGCTTGAGATCCCGATGAATGATCCCCGCCTGATGGGCGGCGCCAAGGGCGAGGCCGAGCTGTTCGATGATCGAGGCGGTGAGTTCGGGGCTCAGCGGGCCGGACGCGGTCAGGAACCCTGCCAGGGGTTCACCGGCCGCCCATTCCAGCGCCAGGTAGTAGAGGCCATCGGCCTCGCCGTACTCGTAGGTCTGGACGATGTTCGGGTGCTTCACCCGGGTCCCGAACTCCGCCTCGCGGAGAAACCGCTTTACCGCGATCGGGTCCTGGCTCATGCGCGAGCGGAGGATCTTGACCGCCGCCTGGCCTCGCTCCGGGTGCTGCGCGCGATAGACCGTGGCCGTTCCCCCCTCCCCGACGTGGGACAGGAGGGTGTATCCGGCCACCGTCCGGCCGACCAGGTTATCCTCGCTCATGAGGCGGGCAAGCTACATCCCCCTCCGGGGGCCAGCAAGCGCTCCGGGCCGGGGCAAAGGGGTCCGGTTGGGCCTGCCGCATCGGGGGATCGGTTCGCCCGGCGGGTTACCGGGGTGTATCTTCGCTCGGGCCTGAGCGCCTGCGGGCCGATGTCGGGGGTCGCCTCGGTGAGGGTGTCGACGGGGCAGGGGCGAGCGCTGGCAGTGGGACCGGTCAACCGAGGGTAGGATATGAGAGGACGGCGGGGCGTGGGCGGCTACGGCCGACGATTGACGATGGTTGGGGTGCTGCTCATCGCCACCGCCTGCGGCGCGGGCCGAAGCGGACCGGCCGGGACCCCCTCGGCCCAGACCGACCAGACGCTGACCCAGCTGTTCAACCTCTCGGCGGTCTATCAGCGATTGGGGCGGCTCGCCGCGACCGGACCGCTGGGCTTCATCGGCAGCGTGGCGATGTTCGACGGCCCTGGCGACTCGACCCGGGTCCTGATCGGGCTGTCGTTCGAGAACCGGGCCCTCTCCTTTCAGCGCGACGGGGGTTCCTTCGCGGCGCGTTACCGGGTGGAGCTGTCGCTCCAGCGGCAGGGCGCCCCCCCGATCGAGGTGACCCGGCAGCAGGTGGTTCGGGTGCCCACCTTCCAGGACACCCAGCGAAGCGACGAGACCATCTTCTTCCAGCAGCAGCTCCTCCTGCAACCGGGCTCGTACACGCTGCGCCTGGCCGTGCGTGACCCGGTGTCGACCAGCTTCGGGCAGGTGGAGCGGACCCTGGAGGTGCCGTCGTTCGCGCCCGGCTCGATCTCGGTGCCGGTGATGGTTTACGAGGTGCTCCCCCGGCGGCACGCCGCGGATACGGTCCATGCCATCCTCAATTCCCGAGGCACGGTGGCCCACGGCGGAAGCGACACGCTCCTGATCTACGTGGAGGCCTATCAGCTCGCCGGACCGTTGACGCTGCCGGTTGAGGTCCGGGACGATCGGGACAGCGTGGTGTACCGCAGCAGCATCGCGTTCACCGGAGGCTGGAGTGCGGAAGGGCGGGTCGTGCACCTCGCCGCCGATGCGCCCCCGCTGGGTGAGCTGACCATCAGGGTGGGAACGGGGGCGGAGGCCCGATCCACCCGGGCCCTGGTTTCGTTCGCCCGCGGCTGGGTGGTGACCAACTATGACAACCTGCTCAGCCTGCTGCGGTTCTTCCCCTACCGCCCGGACCTTCTGGCTGCCCTCCGTAACGCCAAACCCGCCGAACGACCGGCGCTCTGGCGCCGGTTCTTCGCGGAGACCGACCCCAACCCGGACACGCCCGAGAATGAGGCGCTGAACAGCTATTTCACGCGGATTGCGATCGCGAACGAGCGGTTCCGGGACGAGGGCGGGGAAGGATGGCGGACCGATCGAGGGGAGGTGTTCGTCACCCTGGGCGAGCCGGATCAGGTACTGGAGACGCCACCGGCGGCCGACCGTCGCTACATCCGCTGGGTCTACGCCGACTACCGGGTGGTGATCGACTTCGAGGGCACACTCGGCTTCTCGCGGGTGCGGATGACGCCTCAGGGTCGGGCCGAGTTCGCCCGCGCCCGATCGCAGCTTCTGCGCGACACGCGGCGGTAGGCCGTTGGGGCGCCACGACCCGCCACGGATATTCCTGGTCGACGGCCACGCCCTCATCTATCGGGCGTTCTTCGCCCTGATCAGTCGCCCGCTGCGCACCTCTCGCGGGGAGAACACATCGGCCGCGTGGGGAGTGGCGAACTTCCTGCTTCGCCTGCGCGAGCGCTACGAGCCGGACTACCTGGTCTGGGTTCTCGACGCCGGCGACTCGTTTCGCCGGGCCGCCTACCCGGCCTACAAGTCCACGCGGGAGAAGCTCGACGCGGAGCTGCAACAGGACTTCGACCTTGCCCTCCAGCAGGTGACGGAGCTGCTGGAGGCGTTCCGGGTGCCGGTGCTGACGGTGCCGGGCTACGAGGCGGACGACGTGATCGGGACCCTGGCGGCTCGCGAGGCCGAGGCCGGCCGCCAGGTGGTGATCGTGTCGGGCGACAAGGATTTCCATCAGCTTGTCGGGCCCCGGGTGGCCCTCCTGAATCCCGGCCGGGGCGGGCCGGCAGGTGTCGACGAACACTGGGTGGACGAACGGAACGCGACCGAGCGGCTCGGTGTTCCTCCGGACCGGGTGGTGGACTTCCTGGCGCTGGTCGGTGACAGCTCGGACAATGTTCCCGGGGTTCGCGGTGTGGGCGCGAAGACGGCTGTGCAGCTGCTCGAGCGGTATCCGACGCTCGAGGAGGTGCTGGCCCACGCGTCGGAGGCGCCGGGCAAGCGGGTGCGCGAGGCGCTGCTCGCCGAGGCTGACCGGGCCAGGCTCTCGCGCCAGCTGGTAACGATCCGGCGCGACGTCCCGCTCGAGTTCGACATCGAGCAGGCGGCCGTGCGGGAGCCTGACTGGTCGGCGTTGCTTGCGGCGTTGACCAAGCTCGAGTTTCACTCCCTCGTGAGCCGGCTGCAGGGCATGGTGGCGGCGGAGGGACGCGGGGCTCCGCCCGGATCGGGGAGTGGACCGGCACCGGTGGCTCCGGAGGTCGTGACCGATCCGGAGGCCCTCGCCGGTCTCGTGGCCCGGCTCCGGTCCGCGGAGCTGGTGGCTATTCGCGCGGTGGCGAGCTCCGGGGAGGCGCGGAGCGCCGCCCTGGTGGGTCTCGCGCTCGCGGTGCCCGATGGGGGAACCTGGTACTGTTCGTTCGCCCATCGGCCGGCGGACGGAGCGTTGGCCGCCCCGCTGCCGGTGCCAAATCTTCCGCCCCTGGACCAGCCGGCGTGCGCTCCGCTTGCCGAGTGGCTGAGTGACGCGGCGGCAGCCAAGGCGGGACACCATCTCAAGTTCGACTGGCAGGTGCTGCGCGGAGCGGGGGTAGAGCTGGCCGGGGCCCGGTACGACGCCATGCTCGCGAGCTTTGTGCTGGACCCCGGTCGGCGGTCTCACGCACTTGACACCCTGAGCCTGGACCATCTGGGGCGCCCCCTGGCCGGGCTCGAGGCCGGCGAGCGGGCCCGGGGAGAACTCGTGGTGGCCGAGACCCCGGTTCCCGCCGCGGCGGCGATGGGAGCGTCGGTGGTCACTACCATCCTGGCCCTGCACCGGGTGTTCGCCCCACGGCTCCGCGACACCGAGGTCGGGCCCCTCCTCGACGAGGTCGAGGTGCCGCTCATCCCGGTCCTGGTGGACATGGAGTGGACCGGCATCGCCATCGACCCCGCTGTCTTCGCCGAACTGTCGCGCCAGCTGGCGGGCGATCTGGCGCGCCTGGAGGCAACCATTGCCGAGGCCGCCGGCGGCAGCGGCAACCTGAACAGCCCCCGGCAGCTCGCCAGCCTGTTGTACGAGAAGCTCCAGCTGCCGGTGCTCAAGCGGACCCGTACCGGGCCGTCGACCGACGCCGAGGTGCTGGAGCAACTGGCGGCCATGGGGCACGACGTCCCCCGCCTGCTGCTCGAGTACCGGGAGCTTCAGAAGCTGCGCTCAACCTACGTCGATGTCCTTCCGGCCCGGGTGAATCCGGCCACCGGCCGGATCCACACGACCTTCAACCAGACCGGGGCCGCCACTGGCCGCCTGTCGTCGTCCGAGCCGAATCTTCAGAACATTCCGGTGCGCACCTCACGCGGCGAGGCGATCCGCCGCGGCTTCGTACCGGGTCCGGGCTGCCGGTTTGTCGTGGCCGACTACTCGCAAATCGAGCTGCGGCTGCTGGCACACCTGTCCGGGGACCCGGTGTTCCTCGAGGCCTTCCGCCATGGGCGGGACATCCACCGGGAAACCGCGGCGCGGATTTTTGGGGTATCGGCGGACGCGGTGACGAGCGAGATGCGGGCTCGAGCCAAGACCATCAACTTCGGGACGATCTACGGCCAGGGGCCCTTCGCGCTGAGTCGGCAGCTGGGCATCACGCTCGAGGAGGCGAAGGCGTTCATCTCGGCCTACTTCGAGCGGTTTGCCGGCGTGCGGGCCTATCTCGATGCCCAGGTCGAACTGGCCCGGCGTCAGGGATGGGTGGAAACGCTCTTCCGGCGGCGCCGGTACATCCCCGAGATCCGGGACAAGAACTACAATGTCAGGGCCTTCGGGGAGCGGTTGGCGCAGAACTCTCCCCTCCAGGGGTCGGCTGCGGACCTGATCAAGATCGCGATGATTCGCATCCACGGGGCGCTGGCGCGCCAGCGCCTCGCCGCCAGGCTGCTGCTTCAGGTCCATGACGAGCTGGTCCTGGAAGCCCCGGTGGCCGAGGTGGAGGCCGTGGTCGAGCTGGTCCGCGGGCACATGGAGGGGGCCGCGACCCTTGCCGTGCCGCTGGTGGTGGACGTGGGCGTCGGCGAGAACTGGCTCGACGCCAAGCGCTAGCCCGTCGGGGGGTCGCCGGTCAGGTGCCGGCGTCGGCGCCGCCCGCCGGGCCACCAGTTCCACCGACCCATGAGCTGCATGAACGCCGGCACCAGAACCATGCGCACCACCGTCGCGTCGAGCAACACCGCCACGGCGAGTCCGAAGCCGAGAAACTGCATGACCAGGACCTGGGCGAAGGAGAACGCCCCGAAGACGCAGATCATGATGAGAGCGGCCGAGGTGATGACCGACGCCGTGGCGCTCAAGCCCTCCATGGTGGCCTCCGTGTTCCGACCGGTCCGGTCATAGGCCTCCTTCATCCGGCTCAGCAGGAAAACCTCGTAGTCCATGCTGAGTCCGAACACCACGGCGAACACCAGCACCGGGATCACGACGAAGATCGCCTCGGTGGCGCCGTCGAGTCCGAAAAGGGCCAGGCCGAATCCCCGTTGGAACACCAGCACGATCAGCCCGAAGGTGGCCGTCACCGAGAGCGAGTTCATCAGAACCGCCTTGAGCGGCACCAGCACGGACCGGTAGGCGACCGCGAGCATGAGCGCGGTGGCGGTCAGGACCAGCAGGATCAGGGATGGGAACTGGTCGAGCAGCTCGCGCTGGCTGTCGACGCTGGCGGCCACGTAGCCTCCCACGCGAACCTCGGTGTCGCGGAGCTGCCGGATCGCGCTGTCGGCCGCCAGGGTCCGGATGCCGCGCACCAGAGCCATGGCGGTCGTCAGTGAGGTGGTATCGCGTAGGATCACGTCGACCAGCGTGGTCCGGGCGTCCCGGCTGAGGTAGGCGTCGAGAAAATCGCCGTGGCGGACCCGGGCCGAGTCGAGGTCGGCGTAGAGCAGGGAATAGGCGAGGATCGAGGTGTTGGGCTCGAGGTCCACCAGGCTTCGCACGTCGAACACCCGAGGGTCCCGGCGCAGGGTATCTGACAGGGCCCGCAGGCCTCGAAGGGTTACGGCCCGGGTCGCGCTCTGGCCTTCGGGGGCTCGAACCACGACGCGGACCGGGGTGAGGTACCCCGACACCCCCATTCGGCTCAGGGTCTCCAATCCCGCGCCCGCCTCCGTCCCCGCCGGCCACCAATGCCGGGCGGGGAGGCCGATCCTGATCCACGCGAGCGGCGCCGAGAGGATCGCGATGGTCACCCCCCCCACCGCGAGAGCGCGGCGCGGATGGCGGGCCAGCGACCGGGCCCACCGTTCCCAGATCTGGGGCGCGTGGTACCAGGCGAGCCGGCGGGCGAGCCACTGCGGGCGATCGATCGCCCGGCCGAGCGTGGCGAGGAGCGCCGGGAGCAGGGTAATGCACAGCAGGACCGCCACCCCGACCACGATCAGCCCCCCGAGGCCCACGCTACGGGTCTCCACCAACGGCGTCAGGAGCAGGGCACCGAACCCCACGACCACGGTAAGGCCGGAGGTAAACACCGCAACGCCGGCGGTGAGCAGGGTGCGAACGGCCGCCTCCCGTCGGCGGTAGCCGCGGGTGAGCTCCTCGCGGAAGCGGGTGACCATCAGGAGGGAGTAGTCGATCCCGACCCCGAGCCCTACCATGGTGGTGAGATTGAGGAGGAAGATCGACATCGGCGTGGACTTCGCCACGATGCCGATCAGGGTGAGAGCCACCGCGCTGGTCAGCACGCCGATCAGCAGCGGAACGAAGGCGGCGACCAGGGCGCCGAAGGCCAGGACCAGGATCACCAGGGTCGCCGGCAGCAGGCGAAGCTCCAGTCTGCGGGCGTCATCGGCGCTCACCGTCCGGACGTCCAGGTCCAGGGCCGATCGGCCAGTGACGTGCAACCGGTAGCCGGGCCGGTTCGGCATTCGGGAGAGGGCCCGCTGCAGCTCGGCGCGGAGGGGTCGAACCAGGCCCCCGACACTGTCGCCGGCGGCCGTCAGGGAAACCAGGAAGAACGTGGTGCGCTCGTCTCCGCTCAGAAAGAGACTGTCGCCCCGGGTGAGCCAGGAGACGACCGCTTGCACGTAGGGCAGGGCACGGGCGCTGGCGGTGAGCGAATCGAGCACGTCGCGGGCGGGGCCGGCCCGAAAGGAGCTCGGTCCTTCCAGGGTCACGGCCAGAAACTCGCCAAACGGGCGCGCGAACTCTTCGCTGAGCAGCAGGTCCGCTACCCGGGCTTCGGTCGGAGTCTCGCTACCGCCCCGAAGTGCCAGCCGATCCGGCGTTTGCCGGGCCCGGACCAGCGAGAAGGCCCCGAGGACGAGCCAGACCCCCAGTACCAGCAGGCGCCCGCGGACCAGGCCCCGGGCCAGGGTAGCCAGGATCATCCCAACTCCAGGTGGTGGAGTGACAACGTCTTGCCGAGCCGATCGGGTCTGGTGGGGACGGCGCAATGTAAAGGGGCGCAACGTCTTGCGCCAACGGCCGGGACGATATGGCGTTCGGGCTCCCATATTGCAGGGCGCTGGTCCGGATGTCGCGGATCTTCCTTGCGGGCATTATCCTGGTGTTGGCCCTGATGGCCGGCGGCCGACTTGTGCACGGCGGGTCGGGCCAGGCACCCATGCCCCCGGAACCGTCGGCGCACCCGGTGGCACCCGCGGCACCGATCCCGCCGCCCCGAACCGTGCCGATGCCGCTCCTCAGTGAGGGGTCGCCGCCCGGGACTCCGAACATCGAGCGGATGGCCCGGCTTGAGAGTCGGCGCCGGCTGCTGCAGTCACTCCGCTACACCTACCTGGACTCGCTCTTCACCACTCCCGACTCCCTGGTGCGACGCTGGGCCGATCGACCGGCCCACCTGCCGCTCAGGGTCGGGCTGATCGTCCCGGCGAGCCTCGATCAGCACCGGGAGCGCGCGGCCCGGATTCTCGGCGTGGCCCTGGGCCGATGGGAGGCCCTCCGGCTGGGGATCCGCTTCCGGACCCAGGCGGACACCGTGGGGGCCGAGATTCTGGCGGAGTGGATCGACCGGTTCGACGAAGAGCGCACGGGACAGGCCGACCTGGAACACGACGCGGGTGGTGTGGTGCAGCGGGCCCGAATCACGCTGGCGATCCGGGCGCCCGATGGCAGACCGCTCTCCGACCGGGAACTGGCCATCGTCGCCACTCACGAAGTGGGCCACGCTCTCGGGCTCCCCCACTCGGGGCGGCCGGCGGACGTGATGTTCCCGACCGCGCAGGCGGATGGGCTTTCCGATCGCGATCGCGCGTCGGCGACCCTGCTTTATTCAATCATTCCGGGCCCCCTGAGCCAGCACGCCGTTGCCCGCTAGGACGCCGGCACCGGTGCCCCATTGGCGCTTTACCTGGTTCTCCGTCCCGGGTACGTTCCGCAGGCAGGCTTGGCGGAGGAGGATCGGATGGTGACCCCGGAATCGGTTCGGAAGGCGCTTCGGGCCGTGAAGGACCCCGAGCTCGGGCTCAACATCATCGACATCGGGCTGGTCTACGACGTCGAGGTGACCGAGGCAGGCGACGTCAGGGTGAAGATGACGCTGACCTCACCAGGGTGTCCCGCGGGCCCCGAGATCATGGAGGATGCCCGCCTGGTGGTGCAGCAGATGGAGGGGGTCAACTCCGCTACCATCGAGCTGGTCTGGGAACCCTACTGGACTCCTGACAAGATGGATCCCAGGGTCCGGGCCTTCCTGGGCTGATCCCGGGATGCGCTGTCAACCGGCCTGCCGGAGCGCGGCCAGCAGGTCGTAGCCCAGAACCTCCACCTGCCACCGCCGGACGCCAGGTACCTGGCCCAGCTCCTCGTCCGACCGGGGAACCCGAGACGCGATCGCGTCGAGGGTGGCATTGGGGATCAGGACCCCGGGCGGCAGCCCCAGCCGGGGCGCCAGGGCCGCGCGCGCGTCGCGAAGCGCCTCGCGCCGGGCCTCGTAGGCCGGGTCGGGTCGAGGCCGGGGCCGACGCTCGAACCGGGGCAGGTCCCGCTCCGGGACCGCCAGGCCGCGGTCGATGGCCGCCAGGATTTCGGCCCCATACCGGGTCGCAAGGTCCCGCCCGACGCCTCGAATCGCGGCCAGGGCTGTGAGCGATTGCGGATGCTCGGCGGCCAGGGTGAGCAAGACCTCGTTGGGCACGATCCGAAAGAGCGCACGGTCCAGGCGTGCGGCGAGGCTGTCCCGCCAGACCACGAGTTCACGGAGCACCGCGAGGCCCCGCCGGTCCAGCGCCCGCGCGCCCTTGAGGCGAAGGAAGGCGGTTTCAGCTGGCTCCGGCGTGGCCCACTCCACGCCGATCAGCAACTCGCACTCCTCTTCCACCCAGGCCAGCCGTCCCAGACGGATGAGGTCCGACCGGAGCGAATCGCGGAGTGCGGGGAGGTATCGGGTGTCGGTCGCGGCGTAGGCCACCATGGCCGGAGAGAGCGGTCGTGCCGACCAATCGGCCCGCTGAAACCGCTTGTCGGTGCGGACGCCGAACCGGCGCTCCAGCAGGGTGCCGAGCCCGATGCCGGGTTCGTTGATGAACTGGGCGGCAATCCGGGTATCGAACAGGCGCCGCACCCGAAGCCGGTATTCGTGGTAGAGGAGGCGAAGGTCGTAGTCGGCGTCGTGGAACACGAGCTCGAGGCCGGGAGCGGCGAGCAGCCGGTCGAGCCCTGGCAGACCACCGAGCGCCAGCGGGTCGACGACTGCCGTATGCGAGGCCGACGAGAGCTGCAGCAGGTAGATCCGATCGTGGTAGCGGTGGAAGCTCGCCGCTTCGGTGTCGATGCCCAGGAGGGGCTCCGTCGCGAACCGGTCAAGCAGCCGCTCGAACGCGGCGGGATCGACCACCAGCTCGGCCGACTCGGTCACCGGGGCCGATCCCGGGTCGGACGGCGGGCCCGGGACGGCGCCAGCGCCGGGGGAGGAATCGACATGGGGTGCAAAGGTAGCGACACCAGCAGGCCCCGGCGTAGCTTACCGCACACTCGCCGCGCCCTGGATGCCGGGCCAGGATGATGCACGAAGCGGAAGTCGAGTTCACCGTCAACCCCGATGAGTGCGATGCGGCCGGCCAGGTCGGGCATGCCGCCTTCGTGCGGCTGTTCGAGCGGGCGAGGTGGGAGAGCTTTGCCCGGGGGCCGGGCATTGACGTCTTCGCGCGGGCGGGAGCATGGCCAACCGTGCGCCGCAGCGTCCTCGACTTCCACGTTCCGGTCCGCGCCGGCGAAGTCCTCCGGTTCCAGCAGGCCCTGACGCACCTGGGTCGAACCAGCTTCAGTCTCCGGCAGACCGCACGGCGCCAGGGGGACGACGCGGTCGTGGCCGGGGGGGAGTTCCTCTTCGTCTGCCTCGATCGGCAGGGACATCCCCACCCGGTCCCCGAGGAGGTGGGCCGGTTCTTCAGCGCCCGGCCCAGCGGCGAGCCGATCGACCGGATGACGGTCAACGGCGTGAGTCTGGCGATCGAGACCCGGGGATCGGGCCTGCCCATCGTTTTCATCCATGGCTTTCCGCTCGACCGGACAGTGTGGCGTCATCAGCTCGACACCCTGACCGGCTTTCGGCGGATTGCGTTCGACCTGCGGGGCATGGGGCAGTCCGACGCCCCGGACCTCGGTTACTCCATGGCCACGTACGCCGACGACCTCGTGGCGCTGCTGGACGCGCTCGGCGAGGAGCGGGTGGTGCTCTGTGGCCTGTCCATGGGTGGGTATATCGCGTTCGAGTTCCTCCGCCGGTTCCGGCCGCGGGTGCGGGGCCTGGTGCTGATGGACACCCGGCCGGAGGCCGATAGCGCCGAGGGGCGCAAGGCCCGGGACGCCCTGATCGCCAAGGTGCGCGACCTGGGGGCCATCGCCGCCGCCGAGGCCATGCTCCCCAGGTTCTTCACGGCGACGGTGCCCACCGATCTGATCCACTCGGTCCGCGAGATGATCATGCGGACGCCGGTCCCCGGCATCGTGGGGGCGTTGGGCGCGATGCGGGAGCGACCCGACAGTACCCCCCTCCTGCCGACGCTGGTGGGGGTGCCGACCCTGGTCGTGGTCGGGCAGGAGGACGTGATCACTCCGCCGGCCATCGCCGAGGCGATGGCGGCGGCCATTCCCGAGGCTCGCCTTGTGGAGATTCCCGGGGCCGGGCACCTGCCGAGCGTGGAGCAACCGGTCCCGACGACCCGTGCGATACTCAAGTTCCTGCAGGGTCTGCGGTGAAACCATTTGCCCGGGTCAGGCGTCTATTGAAGTGGCGGGCCGATTCGGTGCTCACTGGAATCACCGCCAAGCCACATGCAGTCCCTCCATTCCCTGCGCCTCAGGGCCGGATGTCCGGCTCTGGGGCTGGCTTGGTTACGGCGGCATAAAGACACCGGGAGCGGCCACGGGTCGTGCCCGTGGCCGCTCCCGGAGGCCAGCACGGGCGTGGTCAGCGCTTCGGAGGGCCGGGTGGGTTCTCGCTGTTGAAGACGTCGCGGTTCTTGGCGATGTACGCCACCTGGTTCTCCGGCACCTCCTCTTCCGGAAAGATGGCGGTCACCGGGCACTCGGGCTCGCAGGCACCGCAGTCGATGCACTCGTCGGGATGGATGTAGAGCTGATCCTCGCCCTCGTAGATGCAGTCCACCGGACAGACGTCCACGCACGCCCGGTCCTTGACTCCGATGCACGCTTCGGTGATCACGTAGGTCATTCGGCGAGGACTCCGACAGGTCGGTTGGTGTTCGCGCTCAGAGTACGGGGCCGCCCCAGCCAGCGCAAGGGTCAGGCCAGGTGGGTGCGGAGGAAGGCCAGGGTTCGCTGCCACGCGAGGCGGGAGGCAGCCGGATCATACACGGCGGGTCGGGTGTCGTTGAAGAACGCGTGGTCGGCCTCGTAGAAGCAGACCTCGAACCGGCCCCCGGCCGCCTGGACGGCGGCGGCCAGGTCGCGGGCGTGCTCGACCGGAATCGACGCGTCCCGGGTGCCGAAGTGGCCCAGGACCGGGACCTTGAGGCGAGCGGGATCGACCGGGACGTTGGGGTGGATGCCGTAGAAATCCACGACGGCGCCGATCCGCTCGGGCAGCACCATTCCGGCGTAGAGTGCGAGCTGCCCGCCCATGCAGAAACCGACGGCCCCAATCCGGGTCCCGCGCACCGACCCGTGGGCCTGGAGAAAGGCGGCTGCCCCCCGGAGGTCGGCGGCCGCGCGGTCGATGTTGAGCGCCATGAACAGCTTGGCGGCATCGTCCGGGCTCCTGGTAGTCGTTCCGTCGTACAGGTCGGGCGCCAGGGCGACAAACCCCTCGGCCGCGAAACGGTCAGCGACGTTCTTGATGTGGTCCACCAGCCCCCACCACTCCTGGATCACCAGCACGCCGGGCCCGCTGCCGCTCGCGGGGAGCGACAGATAGCCCCGGGTCTCGTGCCCGTTGGCGGGAAAGCGAACGGTCTCACCCCCCAAGGCGTCGCTCCCTCATCCGGTGACATCCGCGATCATCTGGGCGACCCGAGGCTCAGGCTCGCCGTAGCGGTCACGGGGGGTATACCATCGGTTCCACTCCTCGCGGAGGCAGAACGGATCCGCTCCGTGTGCCCGGTCGACGGCCAGAACGCCGTCCAGGTGGTCGATCTCGTGCTGGAGGAGCTCGGCGCGATCCCCCTCGAGCTCGACCTCGCGCCAGTCCCCCTTGAGGTCCTGGTAACGGACCCGCACCCGCCACGCCCGCTGGACCCGAACCAGGAGGTTGGGGAACGAAAAACAGTCATCCCAGACCAGGAAATCGTCGGTGCCGATGTCGACGATTTCGGGGTTGAGTAGCGTCCACGGCTGATCCATCTCGACGTGGACGATCCGGATCGGGGCCCCGATCTGGGGCGCAGCGATCCCGCGGCCCGCCCCGAAGCGGGACTGCCAGTCTCGCAGGGTCTCGCGGAGATCGTCGACGATCATCCGCACGGCCGCAGAACCGGGGTTGGCGATGGACTCGCATCGAGCCCGGAGCACCGGGTCTCCGAGGAGCCGAATCCGGTGGATGGTCATGGCATCCAAATCTTGGGCCCGAGTCGCATCTACTCAAGTAGGCGCTAAGTAGTATAGAATACAACTACTATAAGTCTACCAACGGGGATCTACCCTCGCTCTGTTCTGCCGAGCACTACCCCCCACGCCCGCTTTGACAATTCCGACTATTTCACTTAGGATTCGGACCCCGGATTGCGCGACGCCCGGTCCGGAAACCTGGCGTCGGGCTCAGCCTCGGAGCGCGCGAATGAGCGATGTGGAGTCTCTGGTCAATCGCGAGTACAAGTGGGGCTTCGTCACCGACATCGAGGCCGATACGGTACCCCCGGGTCTCGACGAGGACGTGATCCGGCTGATCTCGGCAAAGAAGCAGGAGCCTGCCTTCCTGCTGGAGTGGCGACTCCGGGCATACCGGGCCTGGCTCCGGATGACGGAGCCGCACTGGTCCAACGTCACCTACCCGCCAATCGACTATCAGGCGATCAGCTACTACTCGGCGCCCCGGAACCGTCCCCCGGTCGAGAGCCTGGACGAGATCGATCCCAAGCTTCGGGAGACGTACGAGAAGCTCGGGATTCCGCTCAGCGAGCAGAAGCTGCTGGCCGGGGTCGCGGTCGACGCGATCTTCGACTCGGTTTCCGTCGGCACCTCGTACAAGAAGCAGCTGGCGGAGATGGGGATCATCTTCTGCTCGTTCTCCGAGGCGGTACGGGAGCACCCGGAGCTGGTCCAGCGGTACCTGGGATCGGTGGTACCGTCCACGGACAACTTCTTCGCGGCGCTCAACGCCGCGGTGTTCAGCGACGGGTCGTTCGTCTACGTGCCGAAGGGCGTCCGTTGTCCGATGGACCTGTCCACCTACTTCCGGATCAACGCCCAGAACACGGGCCAGTTCGAGCGGACCCTGATCGTGGCGGACGAAGGCGCGTACGTGAGCTACCTCGAGGGCTGCACCGCCCCGCGCCGGGACGAAAACCAGCTCCATGCCGCGGTGGTGGAGCTGGTGGCCCTGGAGGGCGCGACGATCAAGTACTCCACGGTGCAAAACTGGTACGCGGGCGACGACCAGGGCCGCGGCGGGATCTACAATTTCGTGACCAAGCGCGGCAAGTGCGCCGGGGCGGGAAGCAAGATCTCGTGGACCCAGGTCGAGACCGGATCGGCGATTACCTGGAAGTACCCCAGCGTGATTCTCCAGGGCGACGATTCGGTGGGCGAGTTCTATTCGGTGGCGGTGGTCAACGGGCGGCAGCAGGCGGACACCGGGACCAAGATGATCCATCTGGGCCGGAACACCCGGAGCACCATCGTCTCGAAGGGGATCTCGGCCGGCCGGGGGCAGAACAGCTACCGGGGCCTGGTGAAGGTGCTGCCCCGGGCCGCCGCGGCCCGCAACTATACCCAGTGCGACTCGATGCTGATCGGCAACCGGTGCGGCGCCCATACCTTTCCGTATATCGACGTCCGGAACCCCACGGCGTCGGTGGAGCATGAAGCCTCGACCTCCAAGATCGGCGAGGATCAGATCTTCTACCTGAAGCAACGGGGCCTCAATACCGAGAACGCCATCTCGATGATCGTCAACGGATTCTGCAAGGAAGTGTTCCGCGAACTCCCGATGGAGTTCGCGGTCGAGGCGCAGAAGCTCCTCGGCATCAGTCTGGAAGGGAGCGTCGGGTGACCCCCATGCTTGCGATTCGTGGCCTCCGCGCCTCGGCGGGCGACAAGGAGATCCTCAAGGGGATCGACCTGGTCATCAACCCGGGCGAGGTGCATGCCCTGATGGGCCCCAACGGCTCCGGAAAGAGCACCCTGGCGCAGGTGATCGCCGGGCACCCGGCGTACCGGGTGACCGCCGGCGAGATCAGCTTCGAGGGGAAGGACCTGCTGGAGCTGGAGCCGGAAGAGCGGGCCCAGGCCGGCGTGTTTCTGGCGTTTCAGTACCCGGTGGAGATCCCTGGCGTGACCAACGCCTACTTCCTCCGATCGGCCTACAACGAGATCCGAAAGGCCCGGGGAGAAGCGGAGCTCGACCCGATCGACTTCCTCGACCTCCTCGAGCAGAAGCTCCGGGTGGTGGAGTGGGGTCCGGAGATCATGCAGCGGGCGGTGAATGCGGGGTTCTCGGGCGGCGAGAAGAAGCGCAACGAGATTCTCCAGATGGCGGTCCTGGAGCCCAGGCTGGCGGTGCTGGACGAGACCGATTCCGGGCTCGACATCGACGCCCTGCGGATCGTGGCTGACGGCGTCAATTCGCTCCGCCGGCCGGATCGGTCGTTCCTGATCGTGACCCACTACCAGCGGCTGCTCAATCACATCGTGCCGGACGTGGTCCACGTGCTGGCCGACGGACGGATCGTGAAGTCCGGCGGCAAGGAGCTGGCGCTGGAGCTGGAGGAAAAAGGCTACGAATGGGTGGCCGGGGTGGCGGAGGCGGCGGCGTGACCGAGACCCTGGTGGCTCGGTTCGAGGGCCTGGCCGGAGGGGCGGCGGAGCTCGCCCCGGCGTGGCTGACGGGGCTGCGGGCCAGGGGTCTCGAACGCTTCCGGGCGATGGGCTTCCCCTCTCCCAAGGACGAGGAGTGGCGCTTCACGCCGCTCGGGCCGCTGATCCGGACGGAGTTCGCCCCGGCGCCGACGACGGCTGCCAGGGTGGAGCCTGGGGCGCTGGAGCCGTACCTCTTTGGCCGGCCGGAGTGGCCACGCCTGGTGCTGGTCGACGGCCGGTTCGCGCCGGAGCTGTCGGTGCTGCCGCGGGGAGGATCGGTCACCGTCCAGTCGCTGGGAGAGGCGCTGGAGCGCGACGGCCAGCTGGTGGAGCGCCATCTGAGCCGCCACGCCGGGGTGGACGCGACCCCGTTCACGGCCCTCAATGCCGCGTACCTCGAGGCCGGCGCGGTGGTGCAGATCGCCCCGGGCGCCGACGTGGCCGATCCCGTCCACCTGCTGTGCGTCGCCTCGCCCGCCGCCGGCGGGGTGGCGATGCATCCCCGGACGCTGATCCTGGTGGGTGACGGGGCCAGGGCCCAGGTGGTGGAGAGCTATGTGGCGCTCGGGCCGGTCGCGAGGTATCTGACGAACGCGGTCACCGAGGTGGTCGTGGGGGTCGACGCCTGGGTGGAGCATTGCCGGATCCAGCGGGAGAGCGAGGCCGGCTTCCACATCGCCTTCACTCAGGTGGAGCAGGCCGGTGGCAGCCACTACCGGTCGTTCGCGTTCGCCATGGGCGGGGCCATCGCCCGGCACAACCTCCATGTCCGCCTCAACGCGCCGAACGTGGAGAGCCTGCTCTATGGCCTGTACGTCGGGCACGGGGAGCAGCTGATCGACAATCATACCGCGATCTTCCACGACCACCCCGACTGCCGCAGCTGGGAGGTCTACAAGGGTCTGCTGGACGATGCCGCGCACGGCGTCTTCAACGGCAAGATCTTCGTTCGACCGGAGGCCCAGAAGACCGACGCCAAGCAGACCAACCGGGCGCTCCTGCTCTCCGACCGGGCCTCGATCGATACCAAGCCGCAGCTCGAGATCTTCGCGGACGACGTCAAGTGCACCCACGGCGCCGCCGTGGGGCAGATCGACGAGCAGGCGTATTTCTACCTCCAGAGCCGCGGGGTTCCCAGGTCGACGGCGCGTCGGCTCCTCACCTACGCGTTCGCGGCGGAGGTCCTGGAGGAGATTGCGTCGGCGCCGGTTCGCGAGGCCGTGGACCGGGTGGTACACGAGCGCCTCGAGGCGCTCGTCTAGCCGGGGGGCGGCCGTGGCCAGCGCGCCGACGTCCATCGCCGCCCCGCGGGGGGCGGGCTGGGATCCAGCCGCGATTCACCCCGACTTCCCGATGCTCGCCCGTCGGATTCGGGGACGGCCGCTGGCGTACCTGGACAATGCGGCAACGGCGCTCAAGCCGCTCGCGGTCATCGAGGCTGTCTCGGACTACTTCCGGACCTACTCCGCCAACGTGGCGCGCGGCGTCCACACCGCCAGCCAGGAGGCCACGGCGGCCTTCGAGGAGGTCCGCACCACCCTCGCACGGTGGCTCGGCGCGGGGTCGCCCGAGGAGATCGTTTTCACGGCCGGCACGACCGCCAGCCTGAACCTGGTCGCGCAAAGCCTGGGCGGACTCCGCCTGCGGCCAGGGGTCCAGGTCCTGGTCAGCGAGCTGGAGCACCACTCCAACATCGTTCCCTGGCAGCTCGTAGCCGAGCGAACCGGGGCGGTGGTGCGGCCAATTCCAATAGGGGACACCGGCGAAGTCGACCTGGACGCGCTCGAGCGAGCGCTGGCCCGACCGACGGCCATCGTGGCGATCTGCCACGTGTCGAACGTGCTGGGTACCGTGGTCCCGATCCGGGAGGTGGCCGCGCTGGCGCGGGCGGCCGGAGCGGTAACCGTGGTGGACGGTGCCCAGGGTGCCCCGCACCTGCCGGTGAACGTCACGGAGCTGGGGTGTGACTTTTACGCCTTCAGCGGGCACAAGCTGTTCGGGCCAACTGGAGTTGGGGTGCTGTTCGGCCGGCGCGCCTTGCTCGAGGCAATGCCGCCGTGGCAAGGCGGCGGCGGGATGATCGCGTCGGTCGAGATCGAGCGATCCACCTACGCTCCGCCTCCGACCCGGTTCGAGGCGGGGACCCCACCGATCGCCGAGGTGCTCGGGCTGGGCGCCGCGGTCCGGTACCTGGAGGGATGGGACCGGGCAGCGGCGCTGGCCTGGGAGGACGAGCTGCTCGCCCTGGCCCTCGACGGCCTGGATGCGATTCCGGGGGTCCGGATCCAGGGGGCCAGGACCGGGCGAGTCGGCGTGCTGTCGTTCACCGTTGAGGGGGTGCACCCGCACGACGTCGGCACGGCGCTGGACGCAGTGGGGGTGGCGGTGAGGGCCGGACATCACTGCGCCCAGCCGTTGATGCGACGGCTGGGGGTGGTGGCGACGGTCCGGGCCTCGTTCGCTCCCTACAACACGCGGGCGGAGGTGGCGACCCTGATCGCCGGGGTCGACCGCGCGTGCCAGGTGTTCCGGTCATGAGCGAGCTGGACGACCTGTACCAGTCCCTGATTCTGGACCACAACCGGTCGCCCCGGAACTTCAGGGAGCTGACCACGGCGTCCGGGCGGGCCGAGGGACGGAACCCGCTCTGCGGCGATGTGTTTTCGGTCGGGGTGGCCCTTCGGGACGGGGTCATTGCCGACGTGGCGTTCACCGGTCAGGGCTGCGCAATTTCCAAGGCCTCGGCGTCGATGATGACGACTGCCATCCGGGGCAAGACCCCGGCCGAGGCCCGGGAGCTCTTCGGACGGTTCCACGAGGTGGTGACTGGGCGGGCGCCGGCCGGCGAGGCCGAGCGCGCCGCGGCGCGGCAGGCGCTCGGGTGTCTGAGCGCCTTCAGCGGAGTGGCCGCGTTTCCGATCCGGGTCAAATGCGCCACCCTGGCCTGGCACGCGCTGATGGCGGCGGTGAAGGAAGCTGAGGAGGCGGCGTCGGGAACGGCCGGCCCGCCAGCGGGATGACAGCGGCCGCAGGGCCGCCCAGGCGTTGGAGAAACGATGCCCTACGATGAGCGATTGGTTGCCCCGATGCGGTTGGAGCTGACCCGCGTTGGCGTGAAGGAGCTGCGAACGGTGGCCGAGGTGGACGCCGCGCTGGCCAACCCGGACGGACTGCAGCTGGTGTTCGTCAACTCGGTGTGCGGGTGTGCGGCCGGGTCGGCGCGGCCTGGCCTGGTGGCCGCCCTGCAACAGGGTTCCCGCCCGGACCACGTCTATACGGTCTTCGCCGGGCAGGATCTCGAGGCAACCGCGCGGGCACGCAGCTACTTCGCCGAATATCAGCCGAGCTCGCCGTCCATAGCGATGCTCAAGGATGGCGAGGTGGTGTACTTCATGCACCGCCACGAGATCGAGGGTCGCAGTCCTGACGCAATCGCGGCGGCGCTCACCGAGGCATTCGAGCGATACGGCGTGGCCGCCTGACGGCGATGGGGCACGTCTTTCATCCGGGGCACGAGGAGCTGCACGGGATCACCGTGGTGGTGAGCGGCGCCTCGGGCCGGACGTACGTGGGTCGGTACCATGAGTCCGGCCCCCGGGGCGTGGTGCTCCGCGATGTGGCGGTACGGGATGCCGACGATCCCATGTCCCTGGACGACTGGGTGGCGCGGTTGAGGCGTTACGGCGTCCGGGTCGATCACGCATCCCTGGTCCTGGCACCTGGAGAGGCGAAGGCGATCGTCCCGCTTGGAGCCTGGGGGGGAAGTAGTATTTAATACCTCTCCACACCCCACCTGCTGCCTGATCGCGTGTAAATAATACTTGACAAAATGGAAAGTATGCTTTACTCTGTGCCGGTTCTGTCCTGGTTCCGGCTGCGCCGATGGCATCTGCCAACACTCGATACGCAAGTCGCCTTCTCCTGCTGTCCCTGCTGTCGGCGGGCCTGTCGCTTGGGGGTTCGGTGCTCCGCCGGGTGGTGACGGTTCCCAGGGAGCTGGTGCCGCTGGTGGCCCTGGCGCCGGTGGTTCCGCTGGTCGCGCTCTTCTTCGGGTTCTCCCGGTGGATCCGCGCGATGGACGAACTGGAGCGGCTGGTTCACCTGGAGGCCATGGCCGTTCAGTTCGGCGCCACCGGGCTCGTGGTGATGGGTTACGGGGCGCTGGCGCGGTTTGGGGCGGTACCGGATCTTCGAGCGAGCCAGGTGTACCCGTTCCTGTGGTTGGCGATCTTCCTGTTCTGGGCGGTTGGGGTGGCCCTGGTGCGCCGGAAGTATCGGTGACGAACGCCGTTCGGGTGCTCAGGGTGGGTCGGGGCTGGTCCCAGGCCGAACTCGCGGACCGGCTCGGGGTTTCCCGGCAGACGGTCAATGCGATCGAGAACGGTAAGTACGATCCGAGCCTCCCCCTGGCGTTTGCGATGGCCCGTCTCTTCGGCCGACGAATCGAGGAGATCTTCGACCCTGGGGGGCCCGCCGCGGCGGGTGGAGCGGGCGAAACCGAAGTGGAGAGGATGAGTGCGAGATGAGCCAGGCGGTGATCACGGTGGAACAGGTGACGAAGCGGTTCGCCGGGCACACCGCTGTCCGGAACCTGTCGCTGGTGGTCCCCCGGGGAGGCATCTTCGGCCTGCTTGGTCCGAATGGGGCCGGGAAGAGCACCACGATCCGGATGGTGATGAACATCATCATGCCCGATGAGGGCCGGATCTCGGTCCTGGGCGCTCCCTCGGCGAGCCGGGCCCTCTCCCACCGGATCGGGTACCTGCCGGAGGAGCGGGGCCTGTATCCGAAGATGAAGGTCCTGGATCAGCTGACCTTCCTCGGAGAGGCGAAGGGGATCCACCGGGGGGAGGCACGCCGGAAGGCGGGCCAGTGGCTGGACCGCCTGGGGTTGCACGACTGGGCGGGGAAGAAGGTGCAGGACCTTTCGAAGGGGATGCAGCAGAAGACGCAGTTCATCGGGGCGTTGCTGCACGACCCCGAGCTGGTGGTGCTGGACGAGCCGTTCAGCGGGCTCGATCCGGTCAACAGTCAGGTCATGCGCGAGGTGGTAGTGGACATCGCCCGCGCCGGCCGCACCGTGCTCTTCTCGACCCACATCATGGAGCAGGCCGAGAAGATGTGCGACCGGATCGTCATCATCGCCCGGGGGGAGAAGGTGGTGGATGGGCCGCTGACGGAGATCAAGCGGGAATTCGGGGGGCGCCATGTGGCGCTGGCCTTCACCCGGAACGCCGACCGCGCGGCGCGGGTGCTGTCGGACCAGACGCTGGCGAAGCGGGCGGACGATCATGGGGCCACGGCCGAGGTGGAACTGGCGGATGGGGCCGAGCCGGAGCGACTGCTGGCCAGCCTGGTGGCGGAAGGCGTCGGACTGAGCCGATTCGAGGTCCGGGAGGCCTCGCTCCAGTCGATCTTCATCGCGAAGGTGGGCAACGCCGCGGTCGCGCCGGCTCAGGAGGTGGGGAGTGCATAAGATCATCGCGGTGATCCGGCGGGAGTTCCTGGAGCGGGTCCGGACCAAGGCGTTCGTGATCGGGACGCTGCTGGGGCCGATCTTCTTCATTGGGCTGGTCGTGATTCCCGGCCTGCTGCTCAGTCGGGGCAACACCGGCCTCCGGGTAGCGGTGGTCGACGCGACGGAGGGCGACTTCGGGCGGCGGGTGGTGGGCGCCCTGGCCGAGGTGCGGAGCAGTGGCAAGCCGAAGTACCTGCCGACGCTGATTCCGGCCGGGGAGCGGGCCGCTGACGTGCTCGACTCGCTGGTTCCGTTCACGGGCTTGTCGGACGAATCGGAAGCGAACCAGTGGGACGGGATCCTGGTGGTGGACGAAGGCGGCATCGCCACCGGCAAGCTCAGCTACTTCGGTGACAATGTGGGCAGTCTCGAGGACATGCAGAGCCTGCGGCAGGCGCTGACTCCTCTGGTGATCACCGAGCGGCTGAGCCGATCCGGGGTGGATCCGGCCGTGGCGCTTCGGGCGACGACCCCGGTGAGCCTCGACAGCCGGAAGGTGACTCAGGGCCGGCTGACGGGCGAGTCGGGCGAGGCGACGTTCGCGCTGGCGTACGCGATGGGGATCATCCTGTACATGGCGCTCCTGCTCTACGGTACCCAGGTCATGACGTCGATCATCGAGGAGAAGTCGAATCGGATCATCGAAGTGCTGGTGTCGAGCCTGACGCCGTTCCAGATGCTCCTTGGGAAAGTGGTCGGGGTGGGCCTGGTGAGCCTGCTGCAGATCGGGATCTGGGCCACGGCGGCGTTCTTCCTCTCGCAGAACCGGGCCACGGTGATGGGCTGGTTCGGGATCCAGGCAGCCGGAGTGGGAGGTGGGCTGCCAGCGATGGCCCCGGACCTGGTGGCCGTGTTCCTGATCTTCTTTGCGCTCGGCTTCCTGCTCTACAGCTCCGCGTATGCCGCGGTCGGATCGATGTGTAACACGGTGCAGGAGACGCAGCAGGCGCAGATGCCGGTGATGATGTTCGTGCTGGTCGGTTTCTTCTCGACCTTCGCGCTGCTCCGCGATCCGACGAGCGCATTCGCGAAGATTGCGGGGTTCATTCCGCCGCTGGCGCCGTTCGTGGTCCCGGTCCGCTATTCCCTGTCGCCGATTCCGCTCGGGGAGGTGGTGGCGACGGCCGCCACGACGGTGCTGGGCCTGCTGGCGGTGGTGTGGGTGGCGGCGCGAATCTACCGGGTGGGGATCCTGATGTACGGCAAGCGGGCGAGCATCCGGGACGTGATGCGGTGGGTGGCGGCGAGCTGATGTCGTTCGACGTGCTGGTGATCGGCGGCGGCCACGCCGGCGCGGAGGCGGCGGCCATGGCGGCCCGCCGGGGGGCCCGGACGCTGCTGCTGACCCAGAACCTCGAGACCATCGGGCAGATGTCGTGCAACCCGGCGATCGGCGGGGTGGCAAAGGGCACCGTCGTGCGGGAGGTGGACGCGTTAGGCGGCGTGATGGGTCGGGCCACCGACCAGGCCCGGCTCCAGTTCCGGATGCTCAACCGGTCCAAGGGGCCGGCAGTCTGGTCGCCGCGGGCCCAGTGCGACCGGGCGCTCTACCGGCGGGCGGTTCGCCGGGAGCTGGAGCGGTTCGAGCGCCTGCGCTTCGCTCAGGGAACCGTCGCGCGGCTCCTGGTCGAAGGCGATCGCGCGGCCGGTGTGGTAACGACGGATGGCCGGCACTACCGATCGCGAGCGGTGGTGGTGACGGCCGGAACCTTTCTGCGGGGCAGGATCCACGTGGGCCTGGGGACCAGGATTCCGGCCGGGCGTGCGGGTGATCCTCCCTCGATTGAATTCGCGGAAGCTATTGCCGATCTTGGAGTTACGGTCGGACGCTTCAAGACGGGCACCCCACCGAGGATTGACGGGAGAACGGCTGACCTCGGCCGGTTGGAACGTCAGGACAGCGATCCGGATCCCTACTGGTTCTCGTTTTTCGTGCAGTCGTCGCACCCGCCTCAGGCTCCATGCTACGTGACGTATACCGGAGAACGGCTGCGGGACATCGTTGCGGGTCACCTTGGGGAGTCGGCGCTCTACGGCGGTGCGATCAGCAGTCGCGGACCCAGGTACTGCCCATCTATTGAAGACAAGATCGTCCGGTTCCCGAACGCCGCTCGGCATCAGGTCTTCCTCGAACCCGAGGGGCTCGAAACCAGCGAGATGTACGTCAACGGGCTTTCGACCTCGTTGCCACCCGCGGTGCAGCTGGACTTCCTGCGGTCGATCCCGGGCCTCGAGCGGGTGGAAATGACCCGGCCGGGCTACGCGATCGAGTACGATTTTTATCCCCCGACCCAACTCGACCGCACCCTTCGGCTCCGAGGAATCGAGGGGCTCTACTTCGCGGGTCAGATCAACGGGACGACGGGCTACGAGGAAGCAGCGGCCCAGGGACTGGTTGCCGGCCTCAACGCCGCAGCAGGGGCGCTGGGTCTGGAGCCAGTGGTGTTTGGGCGGGATGAGTGCTTCGTGGGGGTGCTGGTCGACGACCTTGTTACCAGAGGCGTGGATGAGCCCTACCGCCTGTTCACGTCCCGGGCTGAGTTCCGTCTTCTTCTCAGGCAAGACAACGCGTTGCGCCGGCTCATGCCTCGCGCCATTACGCTGGGTCTCTGGTCGGAAGACGAGGTGGCGGCCGCCGAAAAGCGGCTTGAGGGCGAGGACGCAGTGGCTCGTTGGGCGCGTGAGACGTCGGTCTCCCCTGACCTGGCGAACGACATCCTGAGTGAGGCCGGTTCGGCCCCGATACGGGCGCCGGTCAGGATTGCGGAGCTGGCCCGTCGTCCAGGCGTCGGCCTCAGTCGGCTGCTCGAGCAGGTCGGCGAAGGACCGCCGCCAGGGGCTGCGTTTTGGGCGGAGGTCGAATTGCGCTACGCCGGTTACATCGAGCGGGAGCGGGAGCTGGCCATTCGCCTTCAGGAGCTCGAGTCGTTTGAGCTGCCAGAGGAAACGGACTATCGGAATCTTTCGGCGCTGTCGATCGAAGCCCGCGAGAAGCTCCACGCGAGGCGACCGGGTACGTTGGGGGAGGCCTCGCGAATCCCGGGGATAAGTCCGGCAGACCTCCAAGGGCTTGTCCTCGAGCTGACTCGAACTCGAATGCGATCCGCCTAGCCGTTTCACGTGGAACAACAGGGGGCAGGCGATTCGGTTCGCCGCTGTGCTCGGGCCGGGAGACAGCCAAGCGGAAACGGAGATGCCTTGAGGGGTGCTGGAGCTGGTAGGCCCGGGGAAGCTCTCCCCCGATCAAATCGGATCTCTCCGACTTGACCCCGCTGAACGTACATGATCACTTGTTTCACGTGAAGCAGTAACATTCCAAAGGTTTACCAGTCCAACTTCGGCTGGTATATTGGCGTTTGCCAGCGATGACCTGGTCGAAGTGTTTGCAGGTAAGTAATTATCCAATAATTATTTACGTTACAATACCGTGGCCAGGATCATTGCAATTGCCAATCAGAAAGGCGGGGTCGGCAAGACGACGACTGCCGTCAACCTGGCCGCTTCGCTAGCCATCGCGGAGCGCCGCACACTCCTCGTCGACGCCGATCCTCAGGCCAATGCCACCAGTGGGGTTGGCCTCGACAAGGCTTCTGACCGACCGTCGCTTTACGACGCACTGGTGGAGGGGCGCCCGGCGGGCGAAATCGTGGTTACCGACTCCGAGCTGCCATACCTGGCGGTGCTGCCGGCGAGTCAGGATCTGGTCGGGGCGGAGATCGAGTTGGTCGGAATGCCGGATCGCGAGCACCGGTTGCGCAAGGCGCTTCAGGAGATCGAGGCGTCGTATGACTTCATACTGATCGATTGTCCCCCGTCCCTTGGCCTCATCACCCTCAACGTGCTGGCTGCGGCTCAGGCGGTGGTGATTCCGATCCAGTGCGAGTACTACGCGCTCGAGGGCATCTCGCAACTCCTTAACACGATCCGCCTGGTCCAGCAGAACTTCAACCCCGACCTGGCGATCGACGGGGTTCTGCTCACCATGTTCGACTCCAGGCTCAACCTCTGCCGCCAGGTGGCGGGCGACGCGGCCGAGTACTTTGGCGCCAAGATGTTCAAGACCGCGATTCCGCGGAACGTCCGGTTGGCTGAAGCGCCGAGCTTTGGCAAGCCCATCCTTCTCTACGACATCCAGTCCGTTGGAGCCAAGAGCTACCTCGCGGTGGCGCAGGAGTTGATGCGCCGGAGCGACCGTTCGGGCACGATGGTAGGCGGGGAGGCCCCATGAGCGAATCTCGGCGACTGGGCCGGGGTCTCGAAGCCCTGCTCGGGCCGATCAGCCGGGAGCAGGCGGAGGCCTCGGGTGCGCTCCGCGAGCTTTCGATTGGCTCGGTGGATCCCAACCCATATCAACCCCGGCGGGACTTCGAACCCCAGGCTCTGAAGGAGCTGGCCGACTCGATCGCGGCATCGGGTCTCTTGCAACCCATCATCGTCCGCTCCCGGCCGGCGGGGCGCTTCGAGCTGATTGCCGGAGAACGGCGCTGGCGCGCGGTGCAGCAGCTGGGGTGGGCCAAAGTGCCCGCGGTGGTGAAGGACGTGGACGATCAGGCGTTGCTCACTCTGGCGCTGATCGAGAATCTGCAGCGGGACCAGCTGTCTCCGCTCGACGAGGCCCGGGGGTACGACCGGCTGGTGCGCGAGTTTGGCCTGGCCCAGGGTGAGGTCGCCCGCCTGGTCGGGCGCGATCGCGCCACGGTGGCCAACACCCTGCGCCTTCTCAAGCTCCCGGCGGAGGTCCAGAGCCTGGTGGAGGCCGGAACGCTGAGCGAGGGGCATGCGCGGGCGCTGCTGGGGCTGGCGGACGATCGGCAGATGGCTCGCATGGCCAAGGCGGCTATCAACCGCGCCTGGTCGGTGCGAGACCTGGAAGCGCGGGTCCGGGGAGAGGTGGGGGGCAAGCCGCTGCGGAAGGCGCGCCAGGCGGAACGCCCCGCAAGCGCCGAGGTCCGCCGGGTGGAGGACGCGCTTCGGGTGCGCCTCCAGACCGATGTTCGGGTCACCGCTCGACGGCGGGGACGGGGGTTCGTCAGCATTGCCTACTACTCCAATGACGACCTGGCCCGCCTGTTGGAGCTGATCCTGGGCGAGCCGTTCGGCGGATGAAGGGCTGGCGGCGGTACGTTTCGATCATCGTGCATCGAGACGGGGCCCTGGACTCGAGGACGTTTCGGGTTCCGGTCTGGGTCCTCCGCGGGCTCCTGGTAGGGGCAATCGTCACGGTGGTACTGCTGGCCCTGGCAGTGGCCTTCTATGGCCCGATTGCCCGGCAGGCGGCACGGGTCCCTGGCCTGGTGCGGGAGGTGGAACGGCTGTCGCGGGACAACCTCCGGGTACGTGAGCTGGCAGTGGCCCTGGACAGCGTGCAGGCCGGGTACCAGCGGCTGCGGAGTATGGTGGGCGCGGACGTGGTGCCCGACCCCGTTCAGGTGGGGTCGGCGCTGCCGGTTGCGCCGGCGGTCGAGGTGCTGCCGGCCGAGGCACGCGTGGCCTACGATCCCGGACCGTCCCCGCCTCGGTACTGGCCGCTCGACGAACGGGGGTACCTGACGCGGGGCTACGCGTCGCCCGGGGGAGGCGATGAGCAGCACCCAGGGCTCGACATCGCGGTTCCGGTGGGGGCGCTGGTCCGCGCCGCTGCCGGTGGAACGGTGCTGCAGGCCGGCGAGGAGCCGGAGTACGGACGATTCGTCCTGTTGCAACATCCGAACGGCTATCAAACGATGTACGGGCACCTGTCCCGGGTGGTGGCGGTGGAGGGCGAGCGGGTGCCGGCCCGCGCGGTGGTGGGTCGATCAGGCAACACCGGAAGGTCGTCGGCACCGCATCTGCATTTCGAGATCCGGCTCAATGGAGTCTCCATCGATCCCTTGACCATGGTGAAGGAGCGCTGACCAGCAATGGGGATCTTTTCGTCACCGGCGGAACCGGCCGCGCCGGTCCGCAAGCGCACCGAGGGGCCCTCCCTTTCGATCGTCGCGCCCGACATGACCGTGACCGGCGACCTGCACGCGGCGGGTGTGGTCCGGATCGAGGGTCGGGTGAGCGGCAACGTGACGGCGGAGAGCCAGATCCTGTTGGCCGAGGGAGCGACGGTCGAAGGGGATCTTCGAACCCGCGAGGCCGTGCTGGCGGGCGAGGTCCGCGGGACGGTGGTGGCGGCCGAACGAATCGAGGTCCAGCCGAGCGCCGTGATTCACGGCGACCTGGTGACCCCGCGCCTCCTGCTTCAGGAGGGCGGCCGAGTGAACGGGGCGATCCGAATGGAAGGGGCGGCTCTGGAGTGAGGATCCTGGCAGCGGTCGCGCTGGCGCTGACTGCGGCGTGCGGGGGCTCCCGCGGCTCGGCGGGCTTCCGGGTGGCGCTCGTGACGCCCGGGTCGGTGGCCGATGCCGCCTGGAATGCGGGCGCGTACGCTGGTCTGCTGATGGTGCGGGATTCCCTGGGCGGGAGCGTAAGTCACGTCGAGGCGCGGACCCCCGGCGAGCAGGAGGAGGCTCTGCGGGCCTACGCTGCCCAGGGCTACGACCTGGTGTTTGGGCACGGGTTCGAATTCCAGCAGCCGGCGGAGCGGGCGAGCGCCGACTACCAGGGGACCGTGTTCATCGTTACTTCCGGGGAGCGAGTCGCGGGCCGGGTGGCGCCGCTGGTCTTCCGGATCGAGGAGGGAACCTTTCTCGCAGGCATGGTCGCTGGGGCCCTGACCAGAACGGGCCGGATCGGATTTGTGGGGGGGATCGAGCTGCCTCCAATCCAGCGCGGGTATCAGGGATGGGTGGCGGGGGCACGGCGGGTCCGGCCCGACGTGGCTACCCGGATGTCGTACCTCAACAACTTCGACGACGCGGCCGCCGGGCGCGAAGCGGCACTGGCGATGATCCGGGTGGGCGTCGACATGTTGCACCACAACGCCGACGCCGCGGGTCTCGGCGTATTCCAGGCGGCCAAGGAGAGTCCCGGGGTGTACGTCTTCGGCGCCAACGCTGACCAGCGCAGCCTGGCGCCGGATCGGGTGGTGGGTTCCGCGATCATCGACCTTCCACGGGCCATCCTGGCCGTCGCCCGCGAGGTGCGGGAGGGACGGTTCGTGCCGAAGGTGGAATCGTTCGGGCTCGAGGGCGGCGTGATCCGCTACGTCGCGAACCCCGACCTGGTCCATCTCCTGCCATCTGGGTTCCAGGCGCGGCTCGACGCCGCCGGTGACTCGATCGCGGCGGGGACCCTCTCGCCCCTCAGTCCTCCGTGACCAGGCAGGGGGCAAGCCTCCAGGCGGTCGTCGCCTATCTGGACGAGTACCTCCGGGTGGCGGAGATCCCCGACGAGCCGACCGCGCTCAACGGGCTACAGGTCGAGAACTCAGGCGCTGTCGGCCTGATTGTCGCCGCCGTCGACGCCTCCCAGGCGGCGATCGATCGGGTGGCAGGTATGGTGGCGGACCTCGAGGCACCTCCGCTGCTGCTGGTGCACCACGGACTGTACTGGGACGGGAACCGGCCCGTGACCGGGCGACGCTACCGGCGGCTGGCGGCGCTCCTGGCGCACGACATCGCGGTCTACTCGGCACATATCCCCCTCGACGTGCATCCTGACGTGGGCAACAACGCGGTCCTGGCCCGGGAGCTCGGCCTGGTGGAGACCACGGCCTTCGACGCCTACAAGGGCGTGCCCCTGGGAGTGCAGGGCCGCTTGCCGGGTGGGGTGACCCGAGACGAGTTGGGGCGCAGACTCTCCGAGCTGCTCGGCGGAACGACGCACGTCATTCCGGGTGGGCCGGACCGGGTCGACCGGGTCGGTGTGATCACCGGGGCGGCAGGTTCACGCATCGCGGCCGCCCGAGCGGCCGGGCTCGACACCTTCATCACCGGGGAAGGGCCGCACCACACCTACTTCGACGCGATCGAGCACGGTGTGAACGTGCTGTACGCCGGGCACTACGCCACCGAGCAGGTCGGCGTCAAGGCCCTGGCTGCACACCTGGCTGCCCGGTTCGGTCTGGGCTGGGTGTTTCATGACCATCCCACCGGGATGTAGTGCGGCCACGGCTGGAGACCCGGCCGGCGCAGCGCGGTCGACCGTGCCATGACCGACCCGCCTGCCGTTCTGGAACTCCGGGACATCGACAAGCGATTCGGTTCCGTAGTGGCGCTGTCGGGCGCCGACTTCACCCTCAGGCGGGGTGAGATCCACGCGCTTCTGGGCGAGAACGGGGCCGGCAAGTCGACTCTGATGCACGTGGCCTTCGGCCTGGTCCGGGCGGACTCGGGCACGGTCCGGGTGCGCGGGATGCCCGTCCGGATCGAGTCTCCGAAGGATGCCAGGGCACTCGGCATCGGGATGGTGCACCAGCACTTCACTTCGATCCCGACGCTCTCCGTTGCCGAGAACCTCAGGCTTGCCTCCGAGCGCCGATCGGCTTTGCGCCCCGGCGATCAGGGCAGGATGCCGGACCTCTGCGCCCGACTTGGCGCCGACCTCTCTCCTCGATCCCTGGTCGAGGATCTCTCGGTCGGACAGAAGCAGCGGCTGGAGATTCTCCAGGCCATGGCGGCCGATGCCGACATCCTGCTTCTGGATGAGCCGACGGCGGTGCTCGCGCCTTCAGAGATCGCGGAGTTTCTCGAACTACTCCGCTCGATGGCACAAAGGGGTTCGTCCCTCGTCCTCATCACCCACAAGTTGGGAGAGGTCACTGCTGTCGCGGACCGGGTCACGGTGCTCCGGCGGGGCCGAGTGGTGCTGTCGGGACCGGCCGCGAGCGAGACGGCTGCCTCACTCGCGCAGGCGATGATCGGAGACGCGTGGCTGGAGGACGGCCCGACGGGGGCAGCGGAGGCTGGGGTGCGGCCCGGGTCGGGGCGGCGTGGGGCGACCCGTGAGGTACGAGTCCGATACCCGCTCGGCGCACGGGCGGGGGGTTCCCCGGCGGCGTCGGCTGGCGACCGGAAGCCGTTGGTGGCATTCGAGGTCGAGGCGGGGGAGCTGATCGGGCTGGCCGCGGTGGAAGGCAACGGGCAGCGGGAGTTTCTGCGGGAACTGGCGGGGCTGTCGTTGCGTCCGGGTGGCGCGATAGTCGCCAGTCCGGTGGCTTTCATTCCTGAGGATCGCACGGTCGAGGGGCTGGTACCAGGTTTCTCGCTGGTCGAGAACCTGGTCCTTGGGCTTCAGGACGACCCCCGCTGGAGAAAGGGGATCTGGATCGGCTGGCGGGCGGCGCGACGTCGCACAGCCGAACTGCTCGACGAATTCGGGGTCCAGGCGCGAGGCGCGGACGCCCCGGCCCGGTCCCTGAGCGGTGGCAACCAGCAGAAGCTGGTATTTGCCCGTTCCCTGGAAGGTCGTCCAGCCGTGGTAGTGGCTGAGAATCCCACTCGGGGGCTCGACGTGCGGGCAACCCGCTTCGTGCACGATCGGCTCCGCCACCTGGCGGCCGATGGCGCGGCCGTCGTGATGTACTCGACCGACCTCGACGAGGTTCTGGCCCTGGCGACGCGGGTGGTGGTAATGCGTGGCGGCCAGCTCTGGGAGGCGCCGCCTGGTGCCGGACGGGACGAGGTGGGTGCGATGATGCTCGGGGCTGTCGGGTGAACGGGGTTGGCCGGTGGCTCGCACCGATAGGTGCGGTGGGCCTGGGACTGGCTGCACTGGCGCTGGGCCTGGCACTGCTGGGCTTCGACATCGGGCAGTCGCTGGGGGCGCTCTGGCGGGGGGCGTTCGGGTCCTGGTATGCGCTCACCTCCGCCACGCTGGTGCGGGCGGTGCCGCTCATCGTCGTGGGGTTCGGGATCGCTCTGGCGTTCCGGGCAGGGGTGTTCAACATCGGCGCCGAAGGCCAGTTCTATGCCGGGGCCATGGCCGCCACCTGGGTGGGGAGCTCGGTTGGTGGCTGGCCGCCCCCGGCGGCGATTGCGGCAGTCCTGGTGGCCGGGGCGGTCGCCGGGGCGGTCTGGGTGCTTCCGGCCGTGGTCCTCAAGATCCGGTTCGGGGTGCTGGAGGTGATCAGCACGCTGCTGCTCACCTTCGTCGCGGAGGCCCTGGTGAGCTGGATGGTGCAGGGGCCGCTCCAGGAGGCGAGGGGGGTCTATCCCCAGAGCGATCCCATCGCCGTTGCGGCCCGGCTTCCCGCGATCCCCGGGAGCCGACTGCACCTCGGACTGCTGCTGGCACTGGGGCTCGCAGTGCTGCTGTGGGTCGGGTTCGGTCGGACCCTCTGGGGTTTCCGGCTCAGGGCAGTGGGAGAGGCCCCTCGGGCGGCGGCAGTGGCGGGGCGGGTTCCCGTCAAACGCGTAGTGGGTGCGGCACTGGTCTGGTCCGGCGCGCTGGCCGGACTGGCCGGGGCGGTGGAAGTAGGGGGGGTGACCTACGCTCTCTACCAGAACCTGTCGCCCGGCTACGGTTTCGCCGGGATCGCGGTAGCCCTCCTGGCGCGGCTGCATCCGCTGGGCGTGGTGGCTGCGGGACTGCTCTTCGGTGCGCTGGAGGCCGGAGCGAGCGGGATGCAGCGGGAAGCAGGCGTCCCGGCGGTGGCCGTGTACATCGTCCAGGCAGTGATCATCGTGACGGTCGTTCTGGGCCTGAGCCGGGCCCGGCTGGCCCGTGCCGAGGCGGCGACCTGACGATGGAGCTGCTGACAGGCACTCTGGCGGCGGCCATCCGCATCGCCACCCCGCTCCTGTGGGCGGCGGTGGGGGAGTTGGTCGCGCAGCGTGGCGGAGTGATCAATCTGTCGATCGAGGGCGCGATGCTGGCGGGCTGCCTGGCCGCGACCCTTGCTGCTGCTGGCGGCGAACCCTGGACCGGCGTGGCGGCCGCGTCTCTGGCCGGGATGGCGGTGACGACCGTGTTCGCCCTGGTAGCGGTCCGGGGTCGTGGCGATCAGATCATCGCGGGGACGGCCCTTACACTTGGGGCGATCGGGCTCACCGGGATGATCTACCGGGCGGCTTTCGGCACGGGCGGGGCGGGACTGGATCTGCCGACCCTGGGGCCGGTGAACGTCCCGTTGCTGCGCGCCATTCCACTGCTTGGGCCGGTGCTGTTCGGCCAGCCGGCGCTGACCTACCTGGCGTTGGCGGCGGTTCCGGCCGCGGGATGGGCCCTCTACCGAACCCGGTGGGGCCTGGAGCTCCGGGCAATCGGGGAAGCGGCCGAGGCGGCGAACGCTCGCGGGGTGCCGGTTCGATGGCGTCAGGGGCAAGCTCTGCTGTTGGCGGGGGCGTGCGCAGGGCTCGCGGGGGCCACCCTTGTTCTGGCGCAGGTCGGCACCTTCGCCGAGCGGATGACGGCGGGGCGCGGGTTCATCGCGATCGCCATCGTGGTGCTGGGCCGGTGGCGGCCGCTGGGGGTGCTGCTCGCGTCGCTTCTGTTCGGGGTCACGACGGCGCTCCAGTTTGCGTTTCAGTCGCTGGGCCTCGATGTGCCGTATCAGCTGTTCCTGATGCTGCCCTACCTCGTGGCCCTGGTGGCGCTGGCCGGACTGGTTGGTCGGGTCCGGGCGCCGGCGGGTCTGGGGCGAGCCGTGAACGTCCCCTAGCCGGCTCGCGCGCGTGGGTGCCGTTAACCTTGGTTTCCAACCTGACGGAGGGCTGAGCATGCGAGCGGTCGGGCTGCTGGCGGGTGCCGTGCTGCTGCTGTGGGGTTGTGGTGGGGCCCCGGCCGGGGGCCGACCGGCGCAGGCGATCTGGCGCGACAGTGCGCCACACGCATCCGGGATCGTGACGGTCAATGGAGTGCGCCTCAACTACCTCGACTGGGGCGGCTCGGGTCCGGCGCTCATCCTGGTGCACGGGCTCGGTGATTCCCCGCACATCTTCGACGATCTGGCCCCGGGATTCACCGACCGGTATCGGGTCGTGGCCTACGCCCGGCGGGGGCACGGCCGGTCCGAGCAGCGGGGTCCGTACGACGGCCCCACGCTCGCCGAGGACCTGCGGCAGCTGATGGACAGTCTCGGGATAGCCAGGGCGAGTCTGGCTGGCTGGTCGATGGGGGGGAATGAGATCACCCGGCTGGCCGGGACTCACCCCGACCGGGTGGATCGGATCGTGTACCTGGATGCCGCGTACGACTGGTCGGAGTTCGGTCCCGGGCTGGAGACGTTTCCGGTGACGTTCGACCCCGATTCGGCTGCGCTCTCGTCCTTCGACCGGCTTCGCACCTGGCATCTTCGAACCTGGTTTCCGGACCTGACCGGCGCCGACACCATGCGAGTCGAGGCGCATCTCCGCCAGCTGGTGCGGGAGCGGCCTGGCGGAGGCGGCCTGGAGCCGGTGCCGGCGGGTGAGACGCTGGAGGAGATCATGACGACATCGCTGCTCGCGGACCGTCGCGAGTACGCCAAGGTGCGGGCTCCGGCGTTGGCGATCTACTCGGAGACGTTTCTGTCGACGGCGTCCGGCGACTCGGCGCGGATCGCGGCATGGGAGCGGGACTGGATGGCGCCCTTCCGAGCCGCGTCCAAGGCGCGGGTGCAGCGGGAGCTGGCGCAGGTGGAGATCGTGGATGTGCCGGGGACGCACGCCGACTTCGTGTTCCGGTCGCGGGACCAGGTGGTGGCGGCCATGCGGCGCTTCCTGGACGGGGCGGGGGTCCCGTAGCCGCGGCCGCCTCCGGGCGGGCCGCCGATCCTGCCGGCGGGGAAGCCGATGAACTCGTTCACGCGATGAGCCCCGGATAATCGGGCGCTCACCGATTCGCTTACCCTGGCGTTTTCGGCGAGGCCGTCGCGGACTCGGCGGCCAGCAGCCGGGACAGGAACACCTCGGCAGTCATGGGCTCGACGCCGAACCTGGCGGCGGCCTGTTGCCAGTGCTCGAGCGGCCGGTCCTCTCGGGCAGCCCAGGCGCCCATCGCCATGAGCCTGGCCAGTACCTCGTTGAACGGCCGAAGTGCGACCGACCCGATCCTGAGCACCGGTAACGGGGCGTGGCGCCGGGGAACCGTTCGGCCGAGACTCCGTTCGATCAGGTCGACCAGGTCGTGCTGCGAGAGGGTGCTGGGTCCGCCCAGGTCGATTGCCTCCCGCACCACCTCAGGCCGTTCCAGAACCCGGACCGCGAACTCGGCGACGTCTTCGGCCGCGATGTAGTTGGCCACTCGCCTGCCATCGCCGAAGAGCCGAACCGGCCGCCCCGCCCGGGCGTCGGCGAGCGGCATGGAGATCCAGACGTCGAGAAACGCCGCGGGGCGGAGCAGTACCCAGGGAAGGTCGCTCGCCTGGATCAACTGGTCGATCGCGGCCTTCACCCGGAAGTAGTCGACGGAACTGTCGGGCGCGATCCCGTAGGCGGAGGTGTGGACCAGGCGGCGGACGCCGGCCCCGCGGCAGGCCTCGAGCAGGTTGCGGTAAGCGGGGACGTCCACGCGTGTTGGGCTCGACGCGCCGCTCCCCATGAAGCTGTTGGCGGTGGAGAGAACCTGGTCGACACCCTCGCAGGCCCGGGCCAAGGTGTCGGGTGCCAGCAAGTCGCCCTGGGCGATCTCCGCCCCAGCCCGGGCCAGATCGGCCAGGCGGCCCCGGTTCCGGGTGAGGCCACGGAGGGCAAAACCGCGCTGGAGGAGCTTCCGCGCAGCCAGTCCACCGAGGAGGCCGCTGGCGCCTGCAACGAGGATGCGATCAGCCATCGAAAGTCCCGGCGCGTGAGATCACGAGGGTGGCTCCCGCCGGAGTCTGCGTCAAGCGCCGCCGAGGCCGCGGGCGGGGCCCTGGTGCAGTGGTCAGGGAGCTGGACAAGGCTCCGCTCGGAGAAGCAGGCGTTACGATGCGGCGCTCCGCCGGCCGATCGCGGGCACTGCGGGTAGATTCCGGATCCTGCCAAGGAGTTTGCCGGTGAGTGATCACGCGGCGCTGACGGGGTGGGGCGATCTGGCGGGCCTGGAACACGATCCCGCGTTCAGCCGGGTGAGAGGGGTGGAGGCGATGGCGGTCCTTCGGACACGGGTACAAGCGCGGGGGCGCCTGGCGTGACGCTCCGGGTTGCCGTGGTCTTCGACACGCCCTACGGGCGGTACCGGCCCGAAGAGCATCGTGCCCAGATGGAACGCGAACTCGGTGGAAAGACCGCCACCGAGCCGGAGATGGAGTACCAGGTGGCAGGGGCGCTGCTGGCCAGGGGGCACGAGGTGCTGCTGGTGGGCGTGCACGACGACCCGCGGGTGCTACTGGATCAGTGCACGGGGTGGAAGCCGGACGTCGTCATGAACTGCGCCGAGTCGTTCCTGGGCGACGCGTCGCTCGACTATCTCTGTCCTACGCTGCTCGAGGCGGGGCGGTTCCGCTATACCGGCTGCTCGCCGCTCGCGCTCCAGGTCACCCGCGACAAGGCGATGAGCAAGAAGATCCTGGCCTACCACGGGGTGCGGACGCCGGCGTTCGAGACCTACCGGACCCGCGAACAGGTCACGGGCCCGCCGCCCTTCGGATTTCCGGCCATCGTCAAGCCGCTCGCGACCGACGCGTCGGTGGGGATTGCACAGGCCTCGGTGGTGGAGACGGTGGAGGCGCTGGCGGAGCGGGTGGCGTTCGTGCACGGGCGGTTCCGGCAGCCGGCGATTGTGGAGCAGTTCGTGCCGGGGCGCGAGCTCTATGCCGGGATCCTGGGCAATGACGAGCGGTTCCAGGTGCTGCCGCTCACCGAGTTGGTGTTCGACAAGGAGAAGACGGAGCCCGAGGAGCGGATCGCCACCCAGAGCGCCAAGTGGGGGGAGGCCTACCGGAAGCGGAAGGGGATCCGCAACGTGCTGGCGCGGCCGGTGTCTGCGGCGGCGAAGGAGCGGATCGAGCTGATCTGCCGCTCGGCGGCGGCCGCGCTCTGGCTCCGGGACTATGCCCGGATCGATCTCCGGCTCACCGAGGACGACCAGGTCTGGGTCCTCGAGGCCAACGCGAACCCGTACATCGCCAAGGGGCACGAGATGGCCGCGGCCGCCGCCAAGGCGGGGCTCGACTATCCGGAGTTCATCGAGCGGATCGCCCTGGAGGCGGTGGCGCGGTCCGAGCGGGGCTGACCTGGCCCCGCGTGGTCAGGGGAACACCTCCCGGAAGAGCGCCAGCATCGCCTCCCACGACTGCCGGTCGGCCTCGGCATCATAGGCGAGGGCGTCCATGCCCGCCGTGCCCGCCGCGGGGTTGGTGAAGCTGTGCTTCACCCCCGGATAGCTCACGATCTCGAACCGCGCACCTGCCGCCGCCATTTCGGCGCGAAACCGCTCCACCGCCTCGGGCGGCACCATCGGGTCGGCGCCGCCGGTGAGCACCAGGACCCGGGCCTTGACGGCACCCGAGTCCACCGGGCCCGGGATCAGCGCGCCGTGGAAGCTCACCACCGCGTCGAGATCGGCGCCGGCCCGCGCCTGACCCAGCACCACGGCACCCCCGAAGCAGTAGCCGATCGCCGCGATCCGCTCGGGGTCCACGTGCGGATCCTGTACCAACCGCTCCCGCGCGGCCGCGAAACGTGCGTTGAGGCGAGCCGGGTCGCTGGTGGCCTCCATCATGAACGCCTGGGCCGAGTCGGGATGGGCAGTGACCTTGCCATCGCCGTACATGTCCACCGCAAACCCCACATACCCCGCCTCGGCCAGGCGACGGGCCTGGGTGCGAGCATGCTCGTTGTGGCCCCACCACTCGTGGATCACCAGCACCCCGGGCCGGCGGCCGGGCCGGGCGGCGTCCCAGGCAATGAACCCCTTGAGTGCGGTTTCGCCCTGGCGGTACTCGATCTCGCGAGTCTGAATGTCCGGACCCGGGGCGGGGCGCTCGCCGCAGGCCGAGACTGCCGTGGTGACGAGGGCGAAGGTGGCGAGGCGTGCCTTGCTGGCGCAGGAACGGGAAGGCAAAGCGGGCAGCATGGAGGCTCCTCCGAGAGCGGTGGACGGTTTGGCCCTGGTGGCTGGGGGCATGCTCACCGGATCCGACCGTACTTCCGGAGTGCCGCCACCAGCCGATCATGGGGCAGGGCGTGGACAGTATAGCCATTGGCGCCGGTCATGGTTTCGGCGGCCAGCATGGCATTGAGGATGGCCTCGGCGGTCGCGTCGATGGTCGCCTCGAAGACCGGGTTGATCCGCTCGTTCGGGATGGCCTGGACCGAGACCACGCGATCGGCGGCTTCGGCGCCGGGGTTGGCGGTGGAGAAGGCGATGAAAATGTCGCCCGAGGAGTCGCCGCCAATCCCGCCCATCCGGCCGATGCCGAGCGCCGCCCGCTTCACCACTCGCTTGAGCTGGTGAGGCAGGAGGGGAACGTCGGTGGCCACCACCACGATGATGGAGCCCGCGTCGCCCCGGTCCTGGCCCTGACCGGCTTCGCAGTGGCGGGTACCGGCCCAGGAGCCGTCGGGGAGGCGGGCGTAACAGGGCAACAGGTCGGCAATCTCGAGCCCCACCGGCGCACCGGCCACCGCAAACCGGGGTCGACCGCCGTAGTTGCACTGGACCAGCACGCCCATGGTGTACGAGGCGTCGAGCACGGTGATGCGGCGGGACGACGTCCCGGTGCCGCCCTTGAACTGGTGGCAGACCATCCCGGTGCCCCCACCCACATTGCCCTCGGGGACAGGCCCGGCGCGCGCGCCGTCCAGCGCCGCGAGTGCGTGCTCCCGCTTCACGTGGAAGCCGTTGATGTCGTTGAGGCCGCCGTCCCAGGTCTCGGCCACCACCGGGAGCGACCAGTCAAAGTCCTTCCCGGCCTTGACGATCCACTCAATGACGGCGTCGTGCACGATGCCGACGCTATGGGTGTTGGTGATCATCACCGGCCCCCCCAGGAAGCCGGACTCCTCGACCCAGGTGGTTCCGGTCATCTCCCCGTTGCCGTTCAGGGTGAACCACGCGGCGTAGACCGGGTGGTTGCTCTGCTTGCCGCGGGGCAGGATGGCGGTGACGCCGGTGCGGACCGGTCCCTTGCCGACCTCGAGCTTTCCATGGCCCGCGACCAGCGTCACGACGCCCACCTCGACCCCGGCCACGTCGGTGATGGCGTTGAGGGGGCCGGGGGTCCCCTCCAGCGGAATCCCGAGATCGCGCGAGCGAGGCTTCTGCGCCTGGAGGGCGCCAAGGGCCCAGACAACGGAGAGGGCGGAAAGGGCGAGGCGGCGTTGAGCGGGGCGCATGGGGATTGGGGTTCGGGGTACCAGAATGTACCGCGAGGAGGGCGAGGGCGCCGGGAGGTTCCCGGGCGAGGCGTTGACTCCGTTGCCCTGGGCCTGCGATCCTCGGGCCGTGACGGGAGATCGCCGTTCGCTGACCCATACGCTCCGGGATGGCCGCACCCTGGGCTACGCCGAGTACGGCGATGTCGCGGGTTGGCCGGTGGTGTACTTCCACGGGACGCCGGGGTCGCGGCTGGAGCTGGGGCTCCCGGGGATGGACGAGGAGTTGGCGGCGCGCGGGCTTCGGGGGCTGGCGATCGACCGGCCGGGGATCGGGTTGTCGACCTTCCGGCCGCGGCGACGAATTCCCGACTGGCCCAACGACGTGGCGGAGCTGGCCGACGCGCTGGGCCTGGAGCGGTTCTCGCTGCTGGGGGTGTCGGGCGGCGCGCCGTACGCGCTGGCTTCCGCAGCCAGACTCGGGACCCGAGTGGTGGCGGTTGGGGTCGTGGCCGGCGTGGCGCCCTGGGGCGCGCCAGGCTGGGATGCGATGCCGCCCCGTAATCGCCGGCTGTTCGGGTTGGCCCGGCGTCTGCCCGCGTTGCTTCGGCCCGTGGTCAAACGACTCGGCCGAGCCGTCGCCACCGAGCCCGAACGTTCACTCGATCGGCTCCTCTCGCGGGTGGCGCCGATCGATCGCGAAACCCTGGCACGCCCGGCAGTGCGGGATGCGATCCTCGGCTCCTGGAGGCAGGCCTTTCGGCAGGGCCCGGACGGGGTGTGGTGGGAGCTGGTGCTGGAGTCGCGGGTCTGGGGCTTCGAGCTGGGCGATGTGGGCCTGCCGGTGCTGCTCTGGTTCGGAGGGGCTGACCTCACGGTGCCGCCGGCCATGGGGCACTACCTCGCCGGGGCGTTGCCGCGCTCGGAGGCCCGCCACTATCCCGAGGAGGGTCACCTTTCGATCGTGCTCAACCGCCGCGTGGAGATCCTGGATCGTCTGGCGGCGGTGTCGCGCCAGGCGGCCACCTAGGCTCGTCGCGGGAGTCGTTCCAGTCGGCTGACGGCGTCGCGGAGCAGGTCCTCGGTCTTGCAGAAGGCGAACCGGGTCAGCTGCCGGCCGAGCGCGGGGTTGCTGAAGAAGCTGGTCCCGGGCACCGTGGCCACCCCGCCTTCGATCACCAGCCAGCGGGCGAACTCGTTGGCCGGGAGGTCGGAGAGGGTGGAAAAATCGGCGAGGACGTAGTACGCCCCCTCCGGTGGGCGGCAGCGGAATCCGGCGGCCTGAAGGGCGCCCACCAAGAGATCACGACGGGCACGGTACTCGTGCGCCAACTGGTCGTAGTAGTCGCGGCCCAGGGTCTCCATCGCCACGGCCAGGCCTTCCTGGAGCGGGGCCGGGGCGCCCACCGTGAGAAAGTCGTGGACCTTGCGGATGGCGTCCACCACGCCGGCGGGCGAGACGATGGTACCGATCCGCCAGCCGGTGATGCTGAAGGTCTTGGACGCCCCGCTGATGGTGATGGTCCGATCGCGCATGCCGGGCAAGGTGGCGATCGGGATGTGGGTGCCCTCGTAGTAGATATGCTCGTAGATCTCGTCGGTCACGGCCCAGGCGTCGTACCGCTGGCAGAGTGCGGCGATACCCTCGAGCTCCGCACGGGTAAGCACCCGTCCCGAGGGATTGCCGGGGGTGTTCACGACGATGGCGCGGGTGCGGGGGGTGAATGCCGCGGCCAGGCGGTCGAGGTCGAGCGGTTCGCCGGGGAGGAGGGGCACGAAGACCGGCTTCGCCTCGCAGAGAATCGCGTCGGGCCCGTAGTTCTCGTAGAACGGCTCGAACACGATTACCTCCTCCCCCGGGTCCACCAGGGCGAGGAGCACCGCGGCCATCGCCTCGGTCGCGCCGCAGGTGACGGTGAGCTCGGTCTCGGGGTTCACTTCCATGCCGTACCATTCGGCGTACTTCCGGGCGATGGCGTTGCGGAGCCGCTTGGCTCCCCAGGTGATGGCGTACTGGTTGACGTCGGCGTGGATGGCGCGGGCAGCCGCCTCCTTGAGCAGGTCCGGCGTGGGAAAGTTCGGAAAGCCCTGTGCGAGGTTGATGGCGCCGTGCTGGTCGGCCAGGCGGGTCATTCCGCGGATGACGGACTCGGTGAAGGTATGGGTACGGCGGGCGGTACGCATCGACGGGCCGGGTTTGGGGAGCGCCGAAATATAGTGGCTGGCCGAGGCCGGCGGCGTGACGGTTCCGCCTAACGCGGGAACGCCGGCGCGGCCAGGACCCGGCGGGCCTGATCGAGGTGGCGGTGCTCATGGGCGATCGTGGCCTCGAACCAGGTGGCGGCGTTGAAGCGAACCAGCGGGGTCACCGGGCTCCGGGCCCGGATCCGGCGGAGGTCCAGCCCGGCGGCACGCTCCACGAGCCGCATCAGGCCGCGCTGCATCACCTGGAACCGCGCCACCAGATCGGCCTTGTGCAACCCGGAGCCGGGCGCGAACACTGCCGGGGCCCGGGCTGGACGAACCGGCGCCGGCCCGACCTGCTTCACCCACCAGCGTCCGAGGCGGCCCAGGTCGAAGGGTCCTGTTCCGGTGCGCCGCCGGGCCCACCCGCGCTCGAGCGCGGGGCCGAGGTAGGAGGCGATCGCGGTGCCGGTGACGGTCAGGTGATCGAGGCACTCTCCCACCGACCAGCGGGCCGGGGCAGGGCGCCAGTTGAGTCGCGCCTCGTCGAGAGGCTCCAGCAGCCGGTCCACCTCGGCCTGTACCTGGCTCAGCGCATCGAACCAGGTCGCCAGCTGGGAGTCGGCCGGTCGGGCTGGCGGCGCGGTGGCGTCGGTCACCGCACACCCCTCGAGCCAGGGGTCGGTCCTCCGGCAGCGGGTGGCGCAACGACCGCTGGCGTTGGCGCGTACTCTCTCTGTTCCCGCATGCGATTCTCGATCCGACCGGTACGGTCGGAATTGTATCGCCGCACGGCTGGCGCGCCCAGGGAACGGCCCGTGGCGCCCAATCCTTCACGATCCAGGAACGCTCGACGAGGCAGGCGAACCATGACCGTTGCTGGCAGGCTTGTGGCTCTGGCGGCGCTGACCGCCGCGATCGGGTGTCGGCCCTCCACCCCGACGGCGGCCCCGGAGCC
>CAZFSA010000018.1:3885-44062 GCA_964521535.1 uncultured Gemmatimonas sp. | reverse complement strand
GCTCCGCTTCCGGCGCGGCTCGCGCGGCGGGACCACCCGGCCGCAGGAGGTCCCGATGGTGGGTGTGGTCGCCGTGGAGCCGGAATCCAGGGCGCCAGCGACCGACTCCCAGGGCGAGCGGAAGCCAAGACGGATCCGGAAGGCCGCTGCCTCCGGGAAGGAGCGACCCCGGGCCAAGGCCGCGGTTCCCGATGCGCCCCCCACTCCCGAGGGCGGCGAGGCCTCTGCCAGGTCGGCCCGGAAAGGCGCCGGCCGGTCACGGGGGCGGAGCAAGACCGCCTGATCCACCCGCTGCCCGATCGCTTCTTCCACCGTCCCGCGGAGGTCGTGGCCCGAGACCTTCTCGGGGCGGTGATCGTTTCGGTGGCCGGAGGAGATCAGGTCACCGGCATCATCGTCGAGACCGAGGCGTACCTCGGGATCGATGACCCGGCCTCTCACGCCTGGAGGGGTCGCCGGCACGCCGGCAACGCCGCGATCTATGGGCCCCCTGGTTCCTGGTACGTCTATCGGTCGTACGGAGTCCACTGGTGCGCCAACCTCGTGACCGGTCCCGCCGGTCAGGGGGCGGCGGTGCTGCTTCGGGGGTTCGTCGTCACCGGTGGTGACGGGGTCGCCCGGCAGCGGCGCGGCCCTGGGGGCAGACGCGGGCTGGGCGACGGCCCCGGCAAGCTCTGTCAGGCCCTGGCCATCGATCGTTCGCTGGACGGGCTCCCAATGCGAACCTCGCCCGTGGTGGTGACCCCGGGCGAGGCGATGGAGACCGGGGCCGTCCTGGTGACCCCCCGAATCGGGATTTCGAAAGCGACCGACTGGCCCCTTCGGTTCGTGGTCAGTAGCCGCCGCCCTTGATGCCTTCCTTGGCGCCGCCCAGCGAGAATCGGAGCCCCCCGGTGACCCCGTGGCTCGGGCCGCGCAGAAGCTGGCCGCTGGCCGGCGCTGCAGTGATCTGATACTGCCCGAACCCGACCACCGCCCCCAGGCGGAACTGGACCCCGGCCACAAAGGACATGAATCCGCCGGTGCTCTTGTTGTCAGCCAGGCCCTTCGCGAGGTTGGCCTGGACGGGGGAGGTGAAGAACCCGCCGGGCTGTGGATCGATGACCTGGATGATGCCGAACCCGAGGCCAAGGTAGGGCTGGGTTGGCCCCCGGACCGGATAGCCCGTCAGGGTGGCGGAATACTTCCTGATCCGGTCGAACGACACGTCGCGGACGCCGGCCGCGGTGGTCACGTCGGCGTAACCGCTCAGCTCGTTGCTGCCGAACGCCTCGTCGACCGAGAGCAGCAGGCCGGTCCGCTTGGCGACCACCAGGAGACTGGCTCCCGCCGTGGGAATCCAAGCCCGGGTCTGAGACGGGGTTTCGAACCCCAGCACGCCGGCCTGGCCGCCAATGTACCACCGGAACGAGTCGTCCCATTGCTGGGCTGCCCCGGCCGACCCGATGCCGGCGGCGAGCGCCAGGGTCACTGTCAGGACTCGTGTCACACGCATGAACGGCCTCCGTCGAGTCGTTCGACCGATGCGGTCAATCGCCAATGGACCCTCCCGGCCATGGCAAACCCCGTGCTCAGGCCATTTCCTGCATCCATCGACTTGTTTCGTGACAGTCAGCTGGACTGTCCAGGCCAGGATATAGGTCAGTAAGTTATTGAAAATTCATGTCTTGCACCAGGGGGCTTCGGGGTGAACGGACTGATACCTGGCGGTACGGTGCGGACAGGAAACCAGAATCTGGCCGGCCCGCTCACGGCTTTTTCGCGGATTGGGGAGGAACGCGAGGGTCCCAGGCCCCTCCCGCGCGCCTCAGATCAGGCCCAGCCTCTTGCCCACCTTGGCGAACGCCCGGAGCGCCTCGTCGAGATCGTCGATGGTGTGGGCCGCCGAGATCTGGCAGCGGACCCGCGCGGTGCCATGCGGAACCACCGGGTACCCGAACCCCGTGACGAACACCCCCTCCTCCAGCAGCAGCTCGCTCATCCGGATGGCGTTGGCGGTCTCACCGATGATCACGGGCACGATGGGCGTCTCGCCCTCCAGGGGCTTGAACCCGAGTTCCGCCAGGGCGGAGCGGAAGTACCTGGTGTTGTCCTGGAGCCGACGGACCCGTTCCGGGTGGGCGTCGAGGAACCGGATGGCCGCCAGACCGGCCGCGGCCACCGGAGCCGGAAGCGCATTGGTGAACAACTGGGGGCGGGCCCGCTGGATCAGATAGTCACAGAGCTCGGGCGAACCGGCCACGAAGCCCCCGGCGCCTCCTGAAAGCGCCTTCCCCAGGGTCGTGGTGATAACGTCGACCTGCCCTACCATGCCGAAGTGCTCGGGTGTTCCTCGGCCTGTCGGCCCGAGGACTCCGGTGGAATGACTGTCGTCCACCACCAGGATCGCCCGGTGGCGCCGGCAGACCTCCGCCAGGTCCGGCAGGTTGACGATGGCGCCCTCCATTGAGAAGACGCCGTCGGTGATCACCATCTTCACCTTCCGGTCGGTTGCCGCCGCGAGGCGGGCCTCCAGGTCGGCCATGTCGTTGTGCCGGTACACGCCGGTCTGGCACCGGGTGATCGCCTTGGCGAGCCGGATGCCGTCGATGATCGAGGCGTGGTTCAGCTGGTCGGACAGCACCAGGTCGTCCTCGGTGAGCACCGAGGCGGGGAGCGCCTCGTTGGCGTTCCAGCAGCTCATGAAGCTGAGTGAAGCCGGGGTTCCCACCAGGGTCGCGAGGGCGGCCTCCAGTTCCCGGTGGAGGGTATAGGTGCCGCAGATGAATCGGACCGAGGCCGAGCCTGCTCCCAGCCGGTCGAACGCGGCCTTGCCGGCGGCCACTACCTCGGGCTCGTTGCAGAGGCCGAGATAATTGTTCGACGAGAGGATGATGACCTCCCCCCGCCCCTCCATCCTGGCCCGTGCCGCCTGCGGGGTCTCGAGGAAGTTGAGGTGCTTGTAGACGCCTTCCTTCCGGAACTGCGCCAGGTCCGCCCGCAACCGGGCGTCCAGGTCATTGGTCATGATGCGATCTCCAGAATCACCTTGCCGGCCTCGCCATTCTTGATGACCGCGATGGCGTCGGCGATCCGCTCCAGCGGGTACCGATGGGTCACCACGGGCATGGGGTCGAACTGGCCGCTGCGGATCAGGCGTCCCATCGTGTTCCAGGTTGAGTACATCTTCCGGCCGGTCACCCCATAGAGGGTGAGGCCCTTGAAGATCACGTCCCGGGCGAAGTCCACGGGAGTGCTCTGGCTTGGGGTGCCGAGGAGGTTGACCCGGCCGCCCAGCCGGGCGGCGCTGAAGGCCTGGGCGTGACCCGAGGGGTGACCGCTCATCTCGCAGACCAGATCCGCACCGTTGCCCCAGGTCGCCTCGACCACCCGCGCCACGACATCGTCGCGGCCGGGGTTGAGCGTGAGGTGGGCCCCCATCCTCCGGGCCAGGTCCAGCCGCCGGTCGTTGAGATCGCTGGCGATGACCACGGAGGCTCCGGCCGCCCGGGCGATCCCGACCGCGAAGCATCCGATCGGGCCGCAGCCCAGCACGAAGACCGAGCTTCCCGCGAGCTCGACGCCCTCGAGCACGGTGTGAACGGCGTTGCCGATCGGATCCATGATGGCGCCGATCTCCACCGGAATGCCGTGCAGCTTCATGACGTTGGAGGCCGGCATCGCGATCAGCTCGGCGAAGGCTCCGTCCCGATCGACCCCGATGATCCGGGTCCGCTTGCAGAGGTGCCCGTTGCCGGTCCGGCACTGGAGGCAGTGCCCGCATACCACATGGCCCTCCGCCGTCACCAGATCGCCGATCTGGAGGATCCCGGCCTCGCGGGCGTCGGTTCCCAGTTCGACGATCTCGCCGGCAAACTCGTGGCCGATCACCACCGGCGGCTGCATCCGACCGGCCGCCCAGCGATCCCATTCCCAGATGTGGAGATCGGTGCCGCAGACGCCCGCCGCGTGCACCCGGATCAGCACGTCGCTCGGGCCGCAGGTAGGGGCGGGGACGCTTTCGAGCGTCATCCCGGTGCCGGGTTGTGTCTTGACGATGGCGCGCATGGGGTTGGCGAGAGGACAGCAAAGAAAGCCCCGACGGCGGGCGAATGCAAAGCGGACCCGGCCGCGTGCCTGGTGCTAGGCGCCGACTGCCGCCTCCACCCGTTCCAGGCGGACTGCGCAGACCTTGAATTCGGCGATCTTCGCGTACGGATCCAGCGCCGGATTGGTCAGGAGATTGGCGGCCGCCTCCCGGAAATGCATCGGGATGAACACCTGCCCCGGCGCCTGGCGAGCGGACACCCGGACGCCAATCACCACCGACCCCCGGCGGGAACGAATGCGCACGGTCTCGCCATCGCTCACGCCGAGGCGGACGGCGTCGTCGGGAGCGATCTCCACCACCGGCACCGGCTCCCGGGAGTCGAGGCCCCGCGAGCGGCGGGTCATGGTGCCGGTATGCCAGTGCACCATCTGGCGGCCGGTGTTGAGCACGAAGGGGTAGTCGGCGTCGGGCAGCTCGGCCGGGGGCAGGAACTCCACCGGCACCATCAGCGCCCGACCGTCGGCCGTCGGGAACCGCTCGGCAAAGAGGAACGGCGTGCCGGGCGAGTCGGGCGTCGGGACCGGGTATTGCAGCGCCCCCTCCCGGCGGAGCTTGGCGTACGAGAGGCCTCGCCAGCTCGGCGTCACCGAGGCGATCTCGGTCATGACCTCCTCGGCGGTCCGAAATCCCGTCGGGAGGCCGAGCCGGTTGGACAACTCGATCAGGATGTCGAGATCGGGCCTCGCGTCTCCGGGCGGGGAGACGGCGGCGTCGGCCAGCTGCACGTGGCGGTCAGTGTTGGCGTAGGTCCCCGTCTTCTCGGCAAACGACGAGCCCGGCAGGACCACGTCCGCCCAGCGGGCCGTCTCGGTCAGAAAGAGATCGTGGACCGCCAGGAATTCCAGCCTCCGGACCCACTCCTCGGCCTTGGAGACATGCGGGTCGGAGAGCACCGGGTTCTCGCCCATGATGTACATCGCCCGGACCGGGCTCCCCTCCTTGACGATCTCGGTGACCATGAGCCCGGGCTCGAGCGAGAGCGACTCCGGAGGCACCCCCCAGGTCCGGGCATACTCCGCCCGGTTCTCGGGCGCGGTCACCGGGCGGTAGTCGGTGTACGCGAAGGGAATGGCCCCGACGTCGCTCGCTCCCTGGACGTTGTTCTGCCCCCGGATCGGGATCATCGCCGCCCCCCAGCGTCCCACCATGCCGCACGCCAGCATCAGGTTGAGGAGGCTGGTGACGATGTCGGTGCCGGTGGCATGCTGGGTGAGGCCCATGGCCCAGAGGGTCGAGGTCCGGGGGCCCCGCGCGTACAGCTCGGCCGCGCGGCGGATCCGGTCCCGGGGAATACCCGTGATCCGCTCTGCCAGTTCGAGCGTGTAGGGCCTCACGGCCTCCCGGACCCGTTCGAAATCGCGGGTCCGCCGGGCGATGAAGTCCTCGTCGGTGAGGCCGGCGTCGATCAGGTGCGCGAGCATCGCGTTGAAGAGCGCGACATCGGTCCCCGGCAGCATCTGGAGGTGCTCATCGGCCAGGGCCGCCAGCTCGGTACGGCGCACGTCGGCCACGATCAGCCTGGCCCCCCGCGTCACCGCGCGCTTGATCAGAGCGCCGAAGACCGGATGCGACTCGGTGGTATTCGCGCCGGCGATCAGGATCACGTCGCAGGCCTCCTCGATCTCCCGCATCGATCCCGACGCCGCTGCGGTGGCCAGCGCCCGATTCATCGCCGCCACCGAGGTCGAGTGGCAGAGCCGGGTGCAATGGTCCACGTTGTTGGTCCGGAACGCGGCGCGGACCATTCGCATCAGCAGGTAGTTCTCCTCGTTGGTGCACTTGGCCGAGGAGAAGGCGGCGAGCGCTCCCGGCCCGTGCTGGTCGCGGACCCGAAGCAGCTCCTGGGCGGTCAGGCTCAGGGCCTCATCCCAGGTGGCCTCCCGGAAGACCTCGTACCAGTTCGCCGGGGTCGCCACCCGGTCCCTCACGTCCTCGCCGTCCGGCGAGGGGGCCAGCCCCGTCAGCGGGGGCTTGCCCGTCTGGCGCCGCGGCGGGCGCGGCTTGGGTTCGAGGCCGCTTTCGGCCACCGTCTCCCAGGGCCCGCTCCGGTAGCGTGGCCACTCGCCGGTCCAGACCCACCTGCCGTTCCGCCGCTCCCAGCCCCGGCGGATCAGCGGCCGGGTCAGCCGATCCCGGTGCTGCGGGAAGTCGTAGCCGAACCGGCCCTTGATGCAGGTGGACCCCTGGTTGGGAGTCCGCTCCTCGATCCAGGGTGAGGTCACCCGCATGACCTGGTTGCGGGCGACGTGCAGGTTGATCTGGCAGCCCACGCCGCAATAGGGACACACCGAGCGTACCACGCGATCCGGCGCGGCCAGTTCGGCCGGAGCAAACTGGCGTCGCGGCAGGACCTCGAAGATCGCGCCGGTCGGGCAGACCCGGACGCACTCGCCGCACCAGGTACACCCGGCATGATCCGGGTCGCCGTCGCCCCCGACGATGATGGCGGTCTGCTCTCCCCGCAGCCCGACATCGAGAACGCCGACCTCCTGGATGTCCTCGCAGGCCCGCACGCAGCGGGTGCAGAGGATGCAAAGGCTCATGTCGTGCTGGATCATGACGTCGGCTGGCCGCTCGTCGCCGCCGCGGAGGCTCAACTCGCGCCTGACCGGTACGACGGCCCCGTAGCGGACCACCTGCCGCTCGAACTCGTTGCGCGGGTGGGCGCGGCCTCCGTTGGCGAGATGCTCGCCGGGATAGCGCTCCAGGAGGAGCGAGAGGACGCTCCGGCGGTTGGCCGCACAGGCCTCGGTTTCCGTGTCCACCACCATCCCGTCCGTCGCCGGCGTGTGGCACGCGGGCACCAGCTTCCCCTGGCCCTCGACGGCCACCAGGCAGATGCGGCAGTTGGCGACGATCGGAAGCCTGGGATACCAGCAGAGCGTGGGAATCTCGACTCCGTACGCCCGGGCCGCCTCCAGAATGGTCTGGCCGGGTGCGAAGTCGATGCTGTTGCCGTTGAGGGTGAAACGCGGCATGACCCCGCCGGGGGCTGGTTGGACCGAGTCTATGTCCGAGTCGCGGCGGCGCGCAAGCCGGGCCCGGGTCGCGGCGTCACCGGTCGCCTGCGGCCGACGGGTTGGAGGGCGCTGATTGATCGTCCCCCGCACGGTCCGGGGGCGACCCCTGCCAGAGATAGGCCCGGAGTCGACTGACGGGGGGTTGCCTTAGACCGGGTCGGATGACGATGCCGGCGGGGAGCGTGGCTGGGCGCGGGGACTCCGGCACGGGACCTCCGATCGGGGCGGTGCGGGGTGGCGCTCCCCGCGGATGCACCGATACAGACGTCCGACCCCTTCGACGGCTACACAGCAGCCCGCGGGTAGGCGGACGAGAGGCAACGGGCCGGCGGCCCGGCCAGCAGGACGCCGCGAAGGCCGGCCCGCTTGCTCCGTCCGGCGGCGGCCGGCAGGGGAAGCCGGCGCCAGTCGGGGTAGTGCCGGAGGCACCCCTCTGGTGCCAGGTCGGCCTCGGAGGTGACCACCGCATGGAGCCCTTCGGGTGCCGTCAGGTCCTGAACCCAGGTCAGCAGGCGCGCCTGGTGCTCCGGTGGGAGGGCCAGCACGGCGCGGGTGTCGACCACAGCCAGGTGGATCGGCCGGCTCAGCGGCGGGTGCCATTGACCCAGCATGGCGACGTACACCGAGCACCGGCCGCCCAGCGACTCGGTGGCCAGGATCTCCTCGACCCGGGCGGCCGCGGCGCAGTTCTCGAGCAGGCAGGTCACTTCCAGGTCGTGCGCGGCCAGCAGGAAGACCGCCCCCTCGGCTCCGCCACCAATCACCAGCGCCCGGTCGCCGGGTTCGAGCCTCGGGAGCACGACCGCAACCGGGTCGTGGTGCTCGATCTGCCAGTGGGTCGGATCCCGCTGGGCCTGACGCAGGGGTAGAATCCGCGAGCGCCACTTCCGGAAGGAGGGCAGATTCAGCCGCCGGATGATCTGCTGGTCGACGGTCTCCTGCATCAGCACTTCCGTCAGGAGGAGCTGGCCGCCGCCGCCCTGGAGCTCCCGGGCCGCGTCGTCCCCCAGCCGCAGCAGCTCCTCCCGCGGGAGCGACTCCTTGTAATCCTCGATCCGATCCATGACGTACTCGCGGTACTGCTGCCGGAGGGAGGGCAGCGACCGCTTGCGGCGGGACGGGGCCTGCTGCTGGGCTTCCAGCTGGGCGTCAGTCAGCACGGGCGCGGGTTCGACGGAGGATCTCAAGATAGGACGGACCCCGCGGGGCGCGAAAGGGGGAGGCCTAACGACGCGCCCCCCGCGCTCGCCCAAACCACGGCGCTGGCTCACCAAACCCGCAGCACCATGCCCTTCAGATAGCCCGTCTCCGGAATCGTGACGACCTCCGGATGGTCCACACCCTGGACCAGGTGCTCCATCACGGTCACCGTGCGACCGCTGTCGGCCGCTGCCTCCGCCACCACCTGGAGAAACGCGGGCCACCCGACATGGTACGAGCACGACGCCGTCAGGAGGATCCCGCCCGACTCCACCAGGCGCATCGCCCGCAGGTTGATCTCCTTGTAACCGCGGAGCGCCTGGGGCACCGCGCTCCGCGCCTTGGCGAATGCCGGAGGGTCCACGACCACCAGAGCGAACCGGTCCCGGGCCCGCTCCAGCTGACGGAGGGCGTCGAAGGCGTCCGCCTCGCGCCACTCGATGTTCTCGAGCCCGTTCAAGGCCGCGTTCCTTGCCCCTCGCGCCAGCGCCTCGGCGCTCGAGTCCAGGGCCAGGACCCGACCCGCCCTTCCCGCCAGGTGCAGGGCAAAGGAACCGTGGTAGCTGAAGCAGTCGAGGGCCCGGCCGCCGGAAGGCATCAACTCCCCGGCCCGAAGTCGGGCTGGCCGTTGATCCAGGAAGGCGCCCGTCTTCTGGCCGACCCGGGGCTCGACGAGGTACCGGACCCGGCCCTCGCGCACCAGGATCTCCTCCGGCACTTCCCCCGCGGCCACCTCCACCTCCGCCGGCAGCCCCTCCCGCCGCCGCACCCCGGCATCGTTCCGGAGCAGGATGCCCCGGACCCGGAGCACCTCGTTCAGTGCCTGGAGCACCTCGGCTCGAACCGCTTCCAGGCCGGCGGAGAGCAGTTGCACCACCGCCCACTGGTCGTAACGGTCCACGACCAGCGACGGCAAACCATCTCCTTCGGCGTGCACTACCCGGTACGCGGTGGCGTCGATCCCGGTCCGCCGGGTCAGGGCCTCGCCGATTCGCCCCCGCCACCAGGAACCGTCGATTCGGATCCCCGGCCGCCGATCCAGCAGTCGCAACCTGATCTCCGAGCCCGGGGAATGCAGGGCCTGTCCCAGAGGGCGACCGTCTGCGGCGCGGACTGCAACGACCCCGGCGGGCGCCGGCGTGCCCTTGACGTCGCTGGCAAAGATCCACGGATGTCCCCGGAGCCAGCGGGCGGCCCCGCGCTCGGAGACCCGGACCTCGGGGCCCGTCACCTCGCGCCCGCCAGGTGTACCGGGGCCGTGGTCACCATACCTTTCGGCATGATGGCCAATCTAGCCGCATCCCTGCGCCTCATCGCGGTCACCGACGATCGCCTGGTTGCCGGCCGCGACGTGCTGGACCTCTGCCGTGCGGCTGAGGCCGGGGGTGCGACCTGCCTCCAGATCAGGCTCAAGCAGTGCGCCCCAAGGGCGCTGGCCGACCTGGTCCGCTCGGTGCTCTCGGCGGTGCGGCTGCCAGTCCTCGTGAACGATCGCGTCGATGTCGCCCTGGCCGCCGGGGCGCACGGGGTTCATCTCGGGGCCGACGACCTGCCTCCGGATCGAGTTCGCCTGATCGTCCCTCCCGGGTTCGTGGTGGGGGCCTCGGTGGGCGACCTGGCCGAGGCCGGCCGGGGGGCAGGAGCGGACTACTGGGGGATCGGTCCCTGGCGGACCAGCCCTACCAAGGGCGACGCCGGAGCGGCGCTCGGCCCGACCGGGTTCCGGTCGCTGGCGGCCCGGTCGGGTGGGCGTCCCTGTGTGGCCATTGGGGGAATCGGCCCGGAGGACGTTCCAGCGGTGCTCGCCTCGGGTGGCTCCGGGGTAGCCGTGGCATCGGCCGTCTTCGGCGCGGGGGATGTTCAGGCAGCGACGGCCCGGCTGGCCCGGGCCTTGAAGGGGACGCCGTGACCGGACCCTGGGGTGACCGGGTGGCCCGGGTGGGGTTGGCATTGATCGCCGGGCTCGCGCTCGCCTGCCGTCCAGGGGCCCTGCCACCGCCGCCCGACGATGTGGCGCCGTCTCCTCCCCCCGTACCCGAAGTCCAGGCGCCGGTCCTGGCGCTCGATCAGGTCCAGCCCGTGCTCCAGGCGCTCCTCGTCGACAGCCAGCCGCTTTTCGGGCTCAGGCGGACCAGCGAGGAGGATCGCGCTCTCCGGATGCTGTACCAGGACGGCGGGCTGCTCTGGCTGGCCGCGTCAGGCGTCCCGCGCCCGATAGCCAGGGAGGCGTTGGCCCTGTTGCTCGATTGCGGGGCGGAGGGGCTCAACCCCGACGACTACGCCGCCACCGTGCTGGACAGCCTGGCGACCGGGTTCGAGCGGGGCGGTCGAGATCCTGCCATCGCGGCCCGGTTCGACCTCGGAGTCTCCCTCGCAACCCTCCGGTACCTCCGCCATCTCCATTCGGGGCGGATCGACCCGCGGCAGGCGGGCTTTCGATTCGATCCCCCGGCGGACCCGCATGATTTCGGGTCGATCCTGGCTACGGCCCTCGCCGCCGGTGGGATCAGGGACGTGGCTCTGGACCTGGCTCCCCAGATTCCTCAATACCGCCGGCTTCGGGAAGCGCTGGCCCGGTATCGGGGTCTCGCCGCTCTCGACTCGGGCGATTCCCTGCGGGTCAGACTGCCGCTCCGTCCCGGCGACTCGGTCGTGGGGCTCGCCTCGCTGGCCGACCGGCTTCGAGCCGCGGGCGACCTGACCGTGGGGGAAGCGGACACGTCGGTCTACGGCGGGGCGCTGGAGGCGGCCGTCCGCCGGTTCCAGGCACGCCATGGGCTGGAAGCGGATGGGGTGGTGGGGCGGGAGACCGCGGCCGAGCTCAACGTCCCGATCGCCTGGCGGGTACGCCAGCTGGTCCTGGCGCAGGAGCGGCTCCGCTGGGTGCCCGATCTGTCGGCGGGGCCGTTCGTCCTGGTGAACATTCCGATGTTCGAACTGCTCGCCTTCGACTCGGTTGGCGCCGGCACTCCCGCTCTTCGCACCGGAGTGATCGTCGGACGGGCGCTCGGTACCCAGACGCCGGTACTCCTGGAGTCGATGCGCTACCTGATCTTCCAGCCGTACTGGAACGTCCCGGCCTCGATTCTCCGCAACGAGATCCTTCCGGCCCTTCGACGGAACCCGGATTACCTGCGCCGAAACGACATGGAGATCGTCCAGGGGCCGGGCGACGACGCCCTTCCCCTGGCCCAGACGCCGGAGAACCTGGCCCGTCTGGAAAGCGGCCAACTCCGGCTGCGCCAGCGGCCCGGGCCGCGCAACGCGCTGGGGCGGATCAAGTTCATCTTCCCCAACGACGCCAACGTGTACCTCCACGACACCCCGGCGCAGGAGCTGTTCAGCCGGGCGCGGCGTGATTTCAGCCACGGATGTGTGCGGGTCGAGGATCCGCCGGGTCTGGCGGCGTTCGTCCTGCGGGGCCTGCCGGAGTGGACGCCCGAGACCATTCGGGAGGCGATGACCCGCGGGCCACAGTCGCGGCGGGTCAACCTCCCCCGCGCGATTCCGGTGGTGCTCTTCTATACCACGGCCGCGGTCGAGGCGGACGGGACCGTCCGGTTTGCGCCGGACATCTACGGCCACGACCGGGTGCTGGACCGGGCGCTTGCCGGGAAGGGTGCGCGTTGAGTCCCTACCAGCTGCGTACCCGACCCACGTCCACGTGAACGAAGTTCGATCCCCGATAGAGGCCGACGCCGCCGCGACGAAGCCGGAGGGCCGCGGCCCGGAGTCGGTCCAGCGACACGTCGGCCAGGCGGATGTCGATCGCCATGCCCCGCATGTGCAGGCTCGCTGCGGCCACGCCGGTGCTTTCGCGGCGGAGCATCGCGTTGGTGGCGGGCGATCGGTATCCGGAAATCACCTCGAACGGTTGTCGGGTCCCGGTGCCGGCGGCCAGGGCGTGGAGGAGGTCGAGCAGGTCGGGCCGGATCGGGTAGATCTCGTCGGTCCGCCAGTCGCGGAGCAGGTGGTTGGCCGCGACGAGCGCCTCCTCCCGGTAGTTCGCCCCCGTGAAGTACTCGACCGCCAGCCGCTCTCCGGTGTGGGTGTGGAGCAACGAGAGCGTTCGTGGGGGGCCCACGGCGGCAAGCCCGGGCGCTTGGCCCGCGAGGCCGAGCCCCGCCGCCCCGAGGGCCGCGAGGAACTGGCGGCGGGAAGGGAGGGTCAGAGCCGCCATCTGAGCGGCGCCGCCGTATCGGCCTCGACCTGCTCCCGGGTCCAGCCGGGGAGCAGCTCCACCACCTCCAGGCCAGTCGGCGTCACGTCGATCACACAGCGTTCCGTGATGATGCGATTCACGCACCGGACCCCGGTGAGCGGCAGGGTGCACTCCGGCAGGATCTTGCTCGCACCCTTCGCCGTGTGCTCCATGATCACCACCACCCGGCGGGCGCCGGCCACCAGGTCCATGGCCCCTCCCATCCCCTTGACCATCTTGCCCGGGATCATCCAGTTGGCAAGGTCGCCCGCGGCCGACACCTGCATCGCGCCCAGGATACTCAGCGCCACGTGCCCGCCCCGGATCATCGCGAAGGAAGTGGCACTGTCGAAATAGCTGGTCCCGGGGACTTCGCTGACCGTTTCCTTGCCGGCGTTGATCAGATCGGCGTCCTCCTCGCCCTCGTACGGGTAGGGCCCGACGCCGAGCATGCCGTTCTCCGACTGGAGGACCACGGTGACGCCATCGGGGACGCAGTCGGCCACCATGGTGGGCATCCCGATGCCGAGATTCACGTAGTACCCGGTGTCGTCATTGAGCGAGCGGAGCTCTTCGGCCGCCCGCCGGACGATCGTCTCGCGCAGGTCCGCGCTCATGGCCGCTTCCTCACCGTGCGCCGCTCGATGTGCTTGGTGGGGGCGTGAGCCTGGAAGATCCGCTGCACGAAGATCGCGGGAGTGTGGATCTCGTCACCGTCCAGTTCGCCAGCCTCCACCAGGTGCTCCACCTCGGCGATGGTCACCCGTCCCGCGGTCGCCATCATGGGGTTGAAGTTCCGGGCCGTCTTCCGGTACACCAGGTTCCCGTGGGTGTCGCCCTTGTAGGCCTTTACCAGCGCGAACTCGCCCCGGATGCCCCGCTCCATCACGTAGGTCCGGCCGTCGAACTCCCGGGTCTCCTTGCCCTGAGCCACCAGCGTCCCCACCCCGGTGGGCGTGTAGAAGGCCGGGATGCCGGCTCCGCCTGCCCGGATCCGCTCGGCGAGCGTACCCTGCGGAGTCAGTTCCACCTCCAGCTGACCCGAGAGCATCAGCTTCTCGAACACGTCGTTCTCGCCCACGTAGCTCGAGATCATCTTGCGGATCTGGCCGGCCTTGAGCAGGTGCACCAGCCCGTGCTGCGAGGTCCCGGCATTGTTGCTGACCACGGTGAGGCCCTTCACCCCCCGGTCGCGCAGGGCGTAGATCGCCTCCTCGGGGACGCCGCAGAGCCCGAAGCCCCCCACCAGGATGGTCACGTTGTCCGGGATGTCGGCGCAAGCCGCGGCGGCATCGGGGAAAACCTTGTTCATCGGTCGAACGCCGGGGTTGGGTGCCGGTGTGAGAAGCGATCGGGCGGTCGAAACCGGCGGAACATACCCACGCGGTCCCTTCGTGTCACGCGCGTCGCGGGTCCCGGTCCAGCCACCTCTTCAGCACCGCGGTGGCCGCATCGAGCCGATCCGGGTCGATCCCCGTCCGGCCGGCGAAGAGGGCCACGAGGGCCTGGGTCGCCACGTTCCCGGATGCCCCCGGGGCATAGGGACAGCCGCCGATGCCGCCAGCGCTGGCGTCGAAGATGGTAATCCCCTGGTCGGCCCCGGCCCGGGCGTTGGCCACCGCCCGCCCGTAGGTGTCGTGAAAGTGGAGGGCGACCCGGTCGGCCGGTACCCGGGGGAGCAGGAGGTCGAGGAGCCGGCGGACCTCGTCGGGCATGGCCTTGCCAATGGTGTCGCCGATCGAGATCTCGGCCACCCCAAGCTGCACCAGCTCCTCGCTCACCCGGACGGTGGCCTCGGCGGGGACTGGCCCCTCGTAGGGGCAATGGAATGCGGTGGAGACGTAGCCGCGAACCGGCACCGGCGACTTCTCGACTACCGGGCGGAACCTAGCGATCGACTCGGCGATCGTCGCGTTGATGTTGCGGCGGGTGAAGGTCTCGCTCGCCGCGGTGAAGACGGCCACCTTCCCGCTCCCGGCGGCGATCGCCCGCTCCAGTCCCTGGGCGTTCGGTACCAGGGCCGAGTAGCACACCCCCGGGCGACGCGAGATCCGCCGGAAGACCTCGTCGGCGTCCGCCAGCTGCGGCACCCATCGGGGCGACACGAACGACGAGACCTCGATCTCGTCGAAGCCGGCCTCCGACAGGGCGTCCACGAACGCGACCTTGACCTCGGTGGGGATCAGCGTCGCCTCGTTCTGAAGCCCGTCCCGGGGCCCCACCTCGACGATCCTGATCCGCTTCACCGGGCGCGGCTTCCCTCGGCGACCCCCGCCCGGCGCCGAGCCTCCCGCTCGAGTTCGCGCACCCGCGCCACCGCCCGCAGGTGCTCGTCATAGGTGCGGGTAAACACGTGCTTCCCGTCCGGCCCGGCCACGAAGAACAGGTAGGGGACCGGAGCGGGGGCCAGGACCGCCTCGATGCTGGCCCGGCTCGGCGCCCCGACCGGACCCGGGGGCAGCCCCGGGTTGAGATAGGTGTTGTAGGGAGAGGGGAACTGGTAGTCCCGCTCAAGGAGCCTTGGCTTCCGGGCGCCGGTCGCCAACTCCAGGGCGTATTGGACCGTCGGATCCGCCTGAAGCGGCATCCCGAGGCGGATCCGGTTGCGGTAGACCGCGGCAACGAGTGGCCGGTCCTCCTCCACCCGGGCCTCGCCCTCGACGATCGAGGCGAGGATCACCAGCTCGGCCCGCGACAGCCCCTGGGCCGCGGCAGCCGAGTCCCAGGCAGGATCCCAGGTCCGCTGAAAGAGTCGCGCCATCTCCCGCACCAGCTCCCGCGCCGATATCAGCCGGGAAACGAAGTACGTCTCGGGAGCCAGGAACCCCTCCAGCGTGGCGCTGCTTACGCCAAACTCCGCCAGCAGCCCGGGATCGGCGGCGGCGGCATGGACGGAATCGGGCAGGAGCGACAATCGCAGGGCCGCGAGGCGGCCCAGATCCCGGAGGGTGGCGCCCTCGGGGAAGGTGAATCGAACGGTCTTTTCGGTGCCCGCAGCGAGTCGGCGGAGCACCGCCAGGGCCGACTCCCCTGGCAGGAACTCGTAGTAGCCGGCCTTGAGCCGGCGGTCGAACCGGCCAACCCGGGCGAGGGTCCGGAACCAGCCCGGGTGGCGCACCACGCCGCGGCTCACCAGCGTGTCTGTGATGTCCCGGAACCCTGACCCGGGGGGCAGGAAGACCTCGATCGGCGGCGAGTCGGCCGCCGGGCCGCTACACGCGGCGGGGGCCGCCAGCAACATGGCCAGGAGGGCGGCGCGAAGCCTCATGCGGCCTGCCTCCGGGTGTCCAGGAAGTGCTGGAGGAGGATCGCGGCGGCGAGAGCGTCGACATCCTCCCGGCGCCCCCGGGTGCTTCCGCCCTGCTCCCGGATCGCGGCCAGGGCCCGGGCCGACGTCATCCGCTCGTCCCAGAGCACCACCGGCAGGCCGGTGCGGGCCCCCACCAGCGAGGCGAGGGCTCGGGCCTCGCCGGCAGCGGTGCCTTCCCGACCCTCCGGGTCGAGAGGCAGTCCCACCACGAGCCCGACGGGCCGGTGGGCGGCCACGTGTTCGAGGAACCGGGGCATGGGGAAGCGCTTGCCACGGCGACGGACCAGGGTGTCGAGGGGGGACGCGAGCAGCTGGGTCTCGTCGGACAGGGCGAGCCCGATCCGGACCTCTCCCCAGTCGATCCCGAGGAGGCGGCCCGCCCCGGGCAGCGGGCGGGCCTCCGCGCCGGTCATTGCACCATGGTGGCGAAGAAGTCCTTGTTCGTCTTGGTGCGCTTCATGCGCTCGAGCAGGAACTCCATCGCCTCCACCGGCGGCATGTCCGCCAGGAAGTTGCGCAGCAGGTACACCCGGTTGAGCTCGTCCTTGTCCATGAGGAGCTCTTCCTTCCGGGTGCTGGTCTTCTGGATGTCGATCGCGGGGTAGATCCGCCGATCGGCCAGCCGGCGGTCCAGCACCATCTCGCTGTTGCCGGTCCCCTTGAATTCCTCGAAGATCACCTCGTCCATCCGGGACCCGGTATCGATGAGCGCCGTGGCGATGATGGTGAGCGAACCGCCGCCCTCGATGTTCCGCGCCGCGCCGAAGAAGCGCTTCGGCTTCTGGAGCGCGTTGGCGTCCACGCCGCCGGAGAGGATCTTGCCGGAGTGGGGCACCACCACGTTGTGCGCCCGGGCCAGGCGGGTGATCGAATCGAGCAGGATCACCACGTCCCGACCGTGCTCCACCAGCCGCTTGGCCTTCTCGATCACCATGTCCGCCACCTGCACGTGCCGGTCGGCCGGCTCGTCGAAGGTCGAGGCGATCACCTCGGCCTTCACGTTCTCCTGCATGTCGGTGACTTCCTCGGGCCGCTCGTCGATCAGCAGCACGATCAACACGACCTCGGGATGGTTCTCCGAGATCGCGTTGGCCAGCTTCTGCAACAGGATCGTCTTGCCGGCCTTGGGCGGCGCCACGATCAGCGCCCGCTGCCCCTTCCCGATCGGGGCCAGCAGGTCCACCACCCGCATCGAGAGGTCGCCCTTCTTGGTTTCCAGCCGAAGCCGCTTGTCGGGGTAGCGGGGCCGGAGGTTGTCGAAGGCGATCCGGTGCTTGGTCTTCTCCGGTTCCTCGTAGTTGACGCTCTCGACCTTGAGCAGCGCCAGGTACCGCTCCCCCTCCTTCGGCGGCCGGACCTGCCCCATCACCGTGTCGCCGGTCCGCAGGTCGAAGCGCTTGATCTGGCTCGGACTGACGTAGATGTCGTCAGGACCGTAGAGGTAGTTCCAGTCCTGGCTCCGCAGAAATCCGTAGCCCTCGGGCAGAATCTCCAGCACTCCCTCTCCCCGGATCACGGTGTCGCCCTTGTCCAGCAGCGACTGCTCGATCCGGAAGATCAGGTCCTGCTTGCGCATGCCCGAGTAGTTGGTGATGTTCAGTTCCTGCGCCAGCTGGTGCAGCTCGGCGACGGATTTCTGCTTCAGTTCGGAGATGTCCACGGAGGGAGCCTCTGGTGCGCCGCCCCGTGCGCGGGATCCGGCGGGCATGGTGGGTTTCGGCAACGTTGTGTTATCGGTGGCCCCGGGGTCCGGAGCGGCTCGGTGTCGATCGGGTTGCAACTCGGGGAAAACGGTCTGGTTGGATACCTCCAAGCTAGCCTGTATCTCCAATCCCCGCAAGAGGCTTCGTGCATCGGTTCGGTGAGCTGTTCCTGGCCTGGCGGACCGAGCAGCTGGGTACCCGGGAGGTGGTCGACGCCCTGGTCGCGGACGCCCACCGCGCCCCGTCGCCCGAGCTGGCCGCCCTCCTTAAGGAATGGCCCGGTGCCCACTACTGGGCCGACCGGGGCCGAAGCCGGCTGGTTCTGGTTCGCCCCCTCGTCGCCGACGGCCGACCCGCCTGGTTCACCCACGGGCTCCTGCTCGGACTCACCGTGATCTTCTCGCTGGCGGCAGGGGCGGCACTGGCCGGAGCCTGGTATCCAGTCAGTTACCCCGGCTTCCTCATCGGCTTCCTTCACGAGGTGGCCCAGTTCTTCGTTGGCCTGGCCCGGGGCGATTGGCAGGTCTTCCTGGTGGGCTGGTCGTTCGCGCTGCCCCTGCTCGGCATTCTTCTGGTCCACGAGCTGGGTCACTACGTCGCTGCCCGCCGCTACGCGATCGACACCTCCCTGCCGTACTTCATCCCGATGCCGCCCACCCTGTCGCCGATCGGGAGCTTCGGGGCGTTCATCCGACTGCGCAGCCCGGTGCTCGACCGCCGGCAGCTGACCGACGTCGGGGCTGCCGGTCCCCTGGCGGGCTTCGCGGTGGCGCTGGTCGTGCTGATCTGGGGGTATCTGACTTCGGAACGGATCCCCTTCGAGCCCGGGTTCACCCGGAGCTACGTGGTGTTCGCCGGGCGCCCCCTGTTCCTCGGGGAATCGCTGTTGACCCTGGGCCTTCGCGAGTGGCTCTTGCCGGGCGACACCGCCGTCCACCTCAGCCTGCCCGCCTTCGCCGGATGGGTCGGCTGCTTCCTGACCGGCGTGAATCTCCTGCCGCTCAGTCAGCTGGACGGGGGCCACGTGCTCTACGGGTTGGTCGGGCGGCGGCAGGGTACCGTGGCCCTGCTCGCCATCGCCGGACTCCTCTACCTCGCCCAGTACTCGTGGAACTGGTATGTCTGGGTGGCTCTCGCCTTCCTGATCGGCGGCGGCCGGCTGGCCCATCCACCGGTGGCCATCCCGGGCCGGCCCATCCCCATGAACCGTGCCTGGGTCGGCGCCGCCTGCGTCGCGGTCTTCGTCGCGACCTTCGTCCCGATTCCCTTCACGGGCTGAGCCGATGTCCGAACTCGACGAGGGTGCCCGGCTGCGTCACGATCTGGCGAACCCGCTCGCGGCGATTCTGGCGGAGGTCCAGCTGCTTCTGCTCGACCCGGAAGCCTTGCCCGCCAAGGTTGCCGACTCCCTGCGGGCGATCGAAGCCCAGGCCCGACGGATGCGGGCGCTGCTGGCCGGCTAACCTAGCTGGCGGGGGTTGGGGGGACGACCTCGCCGTCCAGGACCCGGCGGACGGTGGCCGCCAGGCCGCCGACCCGGTAGGGCTTCTGCAGGAACGCGTGGGCGCCGCCTCGGAGGAGCTGCTCCACCGCATCGGTACACTCGTAGCCGCTCGAGATCACCACTCGCAGCCGGGGCCGGGCCGCCATGAGACCGGGAAGAACCTCGGCACCACCCGCCACCGGCATGCCCAGGTCCAGAAGCGCGAGATCGATCGGGCCCGGGTGACCCTGCGCCAGATCCAGCGCCTCGATGCCGTTCCGCGCGATGAGAACCCGGTAGTGAAGCCGCTCCAGAATCGCCCCGGTCACGTTCACCACCGCGTCGTCGTCGTCCACCAGGAGAATCGTTTCGTTGCCGGTGGGATAGGGAAGCCGCGGCGCGGGTGCCGTCCCCGCCGACGCGGTCGAGGCTGGCAGGTAGATCGTGAAGGTCGTGCCGCGACCGGGCTGGCTCTCCACGGCGATGTGGCCCAGGTGATTCTTGACGATCCCGTAGGCGGCGGCGAGTCCCAGCCCCCGTCCCTGGAACTTGGTGCTGAAGAACGGCTCGAAAATCCGGGCCCGAACCGCCGGATCGATGCCCGCGCCGGTATCGTGAACGGCCAGCATCACGTGATCGCCTGGGCGAAGCCCGGGCAGCTGGCCGGCGCTGGCCCGGTCGAGGGCCAGGTGTCGGGTCCGAACCGTCACTCGTCCCATCCCGCTGATTGCCTCGGTGGCGTTGAGGCAGAGGTTGGTTACCACCTGACCGAGCTGGACCGGATCGCCGAGCACCGCGGGCAGCCGCGGGGCCAGATCCTCCTCCAGCTGAATTCGGGGGGGGGTCGCCGGCTTCTGGAGATCGAGCGCCTGACGCACCACCTCATTCAGGCAGATGGGGGCAGTCCGATACTTCCCGCCTCGGGCGAAGGCGAGCAGCTGCTGGGCCAGCCCCCCGCCGCGCGTCGCCGCCGTGGCGATCTGCTCCAGCCGCGACGAGGCATCGGGGAAGGTCGGGTCGGCGAGCAGCAGCTCCGCGTTGCCGAGGATTCCGGTCATCAGGTTGTTGAAGTCATGGGCGACCCCGGCGGCCAGCGTCGTGGTGCCCTCCATGCGAGACGCCAGCCGGAGGGCGTCCTCGCTCCGGACCCGCTCGGTGATGTCCCGCGTGATGCAGATCAGCGCCGGGGCGTTCCGGTCCCCGGATCCCGCCGCGTGAGCGGTGAGCTCGCACCACACCAGCCTCCCGTCGGCATGTCGGGTCCGAAACGCCACCGGCCGCGGTCGTTCGCCGGCGCGCGCCGCTCCCAGCGCGGCCTCGATCCGGGGACGGTCCTCGGGCTCGACCAGGTCCACGAGCGGACGGCCGGGAAGCAGAGCAGGCTCGACCCCGAGCAACGGTCCTGCGGCGGGTGAAGCGTAGAGGAAGCGGCCGTCGGGGCTGTGCTCGGAAATGAGATCCTGGGAGCCCTCGGATAGCCGCCGGAGCCGGAGCTCAAGGGCCCGGAGCCGGGTTGCCGTGTCCCGGTAGGGGGTGATGTCGAAGGCGACCAGCAGGGCGGTCTCCTCTTGCAGAGCGCCGCGCGGCTCGCCGGCGAGAGTGGCATCGAACCACCACTCGGCTCCGTTCCGCCCGGTCCGGATTTCGAAGCGGCAGGGATGACCGGTTCGCAGCACCTCCGCCACGGCGCCCATCCACGTCCGGCCTGGTGGCGGCGTCAGCCCCAGGTCGGCGGGCCGCTGGTCCAGAACCTCGGCGGCCGAGCGTCCGGTGAGGTCCGATGCCCGGTCGTTCGCATACCTGACCCGACCGACCCGGTTCAGGCGGAGTACGGCGACGGGCAGGTGGAAGAGAGGGTCGTCAGCCCGACCCTCGGAAGGCGGTCGGTCCGAAGCGGCGGCAAGCTGCCCACTCAGGGTAAGCCCCGGTAGGGCGGGGGCGAGGCCCGTGGCAGGCCCGTTCATCGGGCGCCGGAACTCAGTGTACACATCGGTATCCAAATGTCGGCGAGACCCCGCAGACCGCGGTAGGGCCATTTGGCCCTAGTCGATTTTGCCGGGTCCGAACTCGGCGCGCAGAGTCAGTGTCGGGATCGGAGGCAGATCGAACAGCCGCCGGTACGGGGTGGGGTGGCCCCTGCGGTCGGTGGCGGCCCTCCCTTCCCCTCGGTCTGCGATCGGGGCAACCGCCGTTCCCAGCAGGTTGATGATCGAGGCACCGACGGTAAACCGGCGTCCGGACGGCCCCCCAAAGGTCAGGTTCGCCCCACCGTCGAGTCGGAAGGTGCCGCTGGTGCCGGCGCTGTTTTCCCGCCCGTAAAGATCGGCCAGCCCACTGTAGATCGGGAAGCCGAGCGGGTCGCCCCCGGGGGGGACCCGCTGGATCTGCCCCACGACCGGGGTGAGAGGCATTCCGGAGGCCCCGTCGGCTGTCGCGAAGAGCGTCAGGCGGCCGATCGAGAGTTGCCCGAAGAGGCGGAGCTGGTGGCGGCGGTCCTGTGCCCAGCGCACCCAGCCGTCGCCCCAGTCGCGTTCTGACCGGGACAGGACATAGCTGGCCGAGAGCGATCGCGGGAGCCGTTCCCCGCCTCGGACGGCGACCTGGACTTCGAAGCCCCGGGTTCGCGAACGGCCAAATCGGAAGAAGGGGAAGGGGCCGATCTGCTGGTCGGATTCCGGGCGGAGCTCTCCCAGCCCGTTCCCCCGGGACCCGAAGATCGATGCCCGTGCCACCAGCGGTGAGCGATCGAAGGTGAGATCGAACGAGACGTGATCCACCTGCGCCAGGGGCACACTGTCGCCCGGATTGAGCCAGAAGTCCAGGAACTCGACGTCCGGCTCGCTGCGGGCGTCGGCAATGAGGTGGTGGTTGCGGCTGGTGCGGCCGACACCGCCGCTCAGCTGGACGTTGGGGCCGGCCGACCATCGAGCGTGGAAACGCGGCTCGGCGGTGACGGTCGGTCCGGCCGCATCGGCCCTGAGACCGGCCTCGAGGGTGAGCCCGCCCAGGCGGCGCGACACGTCCAGGTGGCCCCCTCCCTCGATCCGGCCGAACTGGGTGTCCGTGGGCGGGTAGTCGACTGCGAGACCGACCGGAAAGGCCTCCCGGATCCGGTTCTCCACCCGCCGCCAGCCGGCGCTCGCCCCGGCTGCGACCCGCCAACCCGGTCGGGTGATGACGAGGTCCAGTCCGGTGGCGATCCGGCTGAACTCGTTCTCGAAGTCGGCGGTGGCCCGGTGCAGGCTCGGGACCCTGCGGCCGGTCTGGTCGAACCGGGCACCTGAGGCGTGCAGGTCGATGCTTACCGGACCCCGGCCGTGGACCCGCCAGCGGCCACCCAGGAGCACGTTGTACCAGGCCAGCCCGCTGTCCTCGTCTCCGACGTCGTCGTGGGTGGCGAACAGGGTGACGCGGGCGCTGGGTCGTTCCGGCGGGCCGAAGACGGCCCCTCCGTAGAGATCCGCGAACTGGTACGGGAGCCTCACACCCGGGATCAGGTCGAGGGTCTTCAGATGGAGGACCCGCGCCGCGCCGAAGTACCGAGCCCGCCGATTGCCGCCTCCGGCGTAGGCCGCCGCGGAGCCGAAGCTGACGCCGCCTCCGGCACGGACCCCGTCGGCGGATCCGGTCCGCCCGGTGACGTCGATGATCCCGGCGATGGATCCGCCGTTGCCGGAGGTGTAGGGGGCGGTCGTCACCGTGACCTGCTCGGTCGCATCGGCCGGGTAGGCCGAGAACACCCGCCCGAGATGGTAGAGGTTCGGCATGTCGAACCCGTCGACCCGGGTCGCCACCTCGTGGGCGTCGTAGCCGCGGATCATCGGTCGGGCGGACAGCGGACTGGTAAAGCTCACCGCGGGCACCAGCGCCAAGGCGCGAAAGATGTCCGTTTCGACCGCTGGCGGAACCGTGCGTGCTGCCGCCAGCGGCATCCGCCACCGGCCGTGGTCGGAGAGATCGAGCGACTGGAGCGCGGGGGCGGAGACGATCAGGTCGGAGACCACGACGGGGGCGCGCGCCAGGCGGATCTCCAGCACACTGGGAGAGTCCGTCAACACCGTCGTGTCCGGCACCCAACCGATCGCGCTCGAGAGCAGGGTGTCGGGGAGTCGGGCTGGGGGAAGGGTGAAGCGGCCGAGCCCGTCGGTGGTGGTTGCCGTTCCGGCGCGCTTGAGCGCCACCAGGGCGCCTGCCACCGGCGCGCCGCCGGCATCGGCCACGACCGTGCCGCGCACGGGCGCCTGGGCGATCAGGTCGGCGCCAGCGGGAAGCGCCACCGCGAGCAGCACCGCGCGCCACGGGGTCACTGCCACCGCACTGTCCTTCCCACGGCGATGCCTCCTCCCAGGAAGCCGAAGGCACCCTCGACGTTGGAGCGAGGGGCCACGAGGTCGAAGAGGTATGCCTCGGCCTCGCGGGTGATCGCGTAGAGCGTCAGCGCCGTCGCCGTCGTGCCGGGTGGCGGAGGCTCGATCGCCAGGTAGCCAACGGTATCACGGGTGTTGATCTGGATCGCGGGAGAGAGGCGTGCCCCCCGGGCATAGAAGGCCGCAGCACCGCTGGCGCTCCACCTGAAGGCCGGTCGCCCGATGGCGTCGGGCCGGAGCACCAGCGGGTCCGCCGGCTCGGCGACGTCGAACCGGACCGGGATGGTGGTGACGGCCGTCACGTTCCGGCCGGCGAGTCGGCCGGCGAGCCGGTACCTGCCGCCCCGCAGGATGGGCAGCGCGGCCCGGTGGAAGGCTGGGGAGTCGGCGACGGGCACCAGTCGGGCCGCGGGGCCCGTGGCGCCGGCCAGTTCCAGCCGGACCTGATCGCCTGGCACCGGCTCCGGGTCGGGCCCCTGCCCGGGGTTGAGCTCCCAGACGATGCGGAAGAGCGCGGTGGTGGAGTCCGCGAGGAGCAGGCCCTCGACCACTGGCATCCGATCGCCCGGGGGCGGCAGTTCCACGACGGTGCCACACGCGGCCACGGCGCTCACGGCCAACACCCCGCTCCATCCGCGCCCTCGCATCGGTACCCCCCGCCGCAGGACGGTCACGACACTATCGCCTGAATCTCAACCCATCGTCAAATCGGACTGGGACCGGAGCTGCGCGGGTGGGACGCGGCCCGACCGGGCTACCACTCCAGAACGGCGCCGAAACGAATCACCCGGCCCTGCAGGGGCATCCACGGCGTGGTGGTACGGCGGCCCCCGGCGGCGGGCTCGGGCAGGAGGAGCGGCTCATACGACCGCTGCTTGACGTCGAAGAGATTCTGGCCGCTCAGGTAGAGTCGAGCCCGCCCCATCGGCTGCGATGCCACCGCGTCCACCACGCCGTGGCCGGGAGTCCGGGTGCGATAGGGGTTGTCCCAGACGAACTGTGGCCCGGTGTAGCTGGCCCGGACCTCGAACCAGGGACCCATCGCGGCGCCCTGCCACATCAGGCTCGATCCCAGCCGGTGGCGGGGGGTCAGATCGCTCTCACGCCGTCCGGTGCCGCCCGGGATCCCCTCGGTGCCGTGGAGGTAGCCGTAGAAGACCGCCACCACGATCGGGTCGGCCCGGTAGGCCAGATGCAGGTCGGCCGCGGCCACCCGGGTCGGCTCGTCGACGTTGATGGCCCGCAGTCGGCGGCCGGTGTCGCCTGAAAGCGGAATGAGTCGGACCGGTCTGGTGACCCGGCTGAAGCTCAGGCTGGCCACCGCCGAGAGGCGACCGCGCGTCCAGTCCAGGTCCAGGGAAGTGGTCTGCCCCCGCTCGAAGTTCACCGCCACCGGGACCAGGGCCCGGAGACCGAAGACCTCGGCGTCGTCGGGCACCAGGCCGGGGGCGTAGTAGCCACCGGCCACCGTGACCCGGGCCCGTACGGCGGCGTCGGGATGCACCAGGAGGGAAGCCCGCGGGGTGCAGAACAGGCCGAACACGTTGTGGGCGTCGCATCGCCCCGCGACCAGGGCCGTGAGCCCGCGGCCGGCGGCCAGCGAGACCTGCCCGAACACTCCCGGGACGCTGTAGGTGTAGTCGAATCCGGGGACATCGGTCGAGCTGAACGCGTCTCGCTGCCAGGCCGCCCCGGCGAGCACCACCGCGCCGCCGAGCCGGTCGGTCCAGGCGGCTTCGGCGAAGAGGGTCGATCGCCGATCCCGCTCGCGCAGGTCGTCGAACCGGTGGGCGGTGGACTGGGTCATGGCGGAGAGCCGGAGGTCGACCCGGCCGGTGTGACTGGTGCGCCGGGTTGCCCGCAGGCCGCCGTCGACCCGCCGGGTCCGGAGCTCTTCGCGATAGGGGTCGGGATCCGTGTTGCTGAGCAGAAAACCGCCGGTCCGGTCCTCGGACATCGCCCCCAGGGTGACCATCAGGGCGTCGCCGTTGGGGCGATCGAGGAACAGGCGGGGCCGCGCCGAGACCCGGATCACCCGCGGGAACTCGGCCCACTGATCGTCGTCGGCATCGACCAGGCGCTGCTGCTGCACCTCGGCCATGAGGGTCGCCCCTGAGGTCGGGCCGAAGCGTCGCGCTCCCCAGAAGACGGCGCCCCCGCCCTTCTCCGAGGACTGGTTGAGCGCCAGCCGGGCGGTGTCCCGGTCGGCGCGACGGGACACCAGGTTGACCAGCCCGGAGAGCGCCGAGGACCCGTACAGCGCCGACGCTGCCCCGGGCAGCACCTCGGCCCGTTCCAGATCGAGCGGCGCGAGCTGCGCGAGGCGAAAGCTGTTCAGGGCGCCGCCGAACAGCGGCAGCCCGTCGACCCGGAGGTCCGCGTACTGTCCCCGGAGCCCCCGGATGCGGTAGCGGGTGGCGCCTAACGGTCCCGACAGGGTCTGGGCCCGGACGCCGGCGAGTCCCTGCAGGAGGGCCGCCAGCGAGGCGGGATGGATCTGCGCCAGGTGGCCGAGGGTCTGGCCGGTCACGACGCTCACCGGGGTGGGCTCGTCCTCCAGTGCTCGGTCCGAGCGGGCCGATTCGGCGACGAGACCATGGGGGTTGGGAGGCGCCGGCGTCAGGTCCGCCGCGACCCGCTGCTGCGCTTCGGGCACGATGGTGATTTCGAAGGACCAGGGCTGGTAGCCCGGGTGGGAGACCACCACCCGGGTCAGGCCGGCCGCCAGCTCGAGGCGGGCCACGCCGGTCGCATCTGAGACGGCCCCGGTTCGTCCCGACCGGACGAACGCCCCCCGGAGCGGGACCGAGTCGACCCGGACGGTGACGAGCAGCGTCCCGGTCGGCGTCTGGGCGTTCAGGGCCAGCCCCGGCCCCACGGCCAGGGACAGGAGGAGCGACGCCCCGATGCCTCTCAGCAGGACCGCGTGGTGTTGGCGGGTCGGCACCGCACAAAAGTACACGAGGCCCGGCGGGGATTCGACCGGGCTACGAGTGGCTTCGAGGGGGGAAAACCGCAGCGGGCCCGGCGAGATTCGAACTCACGACCTCTTGCTCCGGAGGCAAGCGCTCTATCCAGCTGAGCTACGGGCCCCGACCTGCTGGCGGGACCGCAACATATCCGGCGCCTTCGCGATCGGCAACTCGGCCCGCGCTCGCGGCGGCACCCAGACCAGCTCGGCGTCGATGGCCGGCGGGCGGTCAACGCCGAGCCAGTGGAGCAGCGTGGCGAAGATGTCCACCGTCCGAACCGGGTGTCCGGGCCCCGGTCGGTTGGCCCAGAGCGGCGTGTGCATGTGAGCGCGAATCATGCTGCCGTGCCCCGATCGGTGCTCCGGGATCTCCCACCGATCCCGGAAGTCGAAACCCTCCCGGGCGACCACGATCAGATCGCCGGTGCGCGGGGAACGGAACTGATCGAGCAGCTGGACCACGGCGTCGGGAAACGGTCCTTCGAAGGTGTGACGGAGCCAGGCGCGGCGGTCACCCTGGAACGGGCCTCCGATCCCCAGGGGATCGGCGGTCAGCGGACGGTACCCGGCCCGGTCGCCCGAGCCGTCGATCCGGGCCTCGCCGGCCCGGCCGACGACCGCCAGACCGCCCTCGCCGTCCTCCCCCGCGACGAACGCCACCGCCGGCTCGCGGACCAGCGCCGCGAGGAGATCGCCCTCGCTGCCGAAGGCCTCGGGTTGGCGAAGCCGGGTCAGCGGCCAGCGATGGGATCGCGGTTCCCCAGGGCGGGCGTAGACCATGGCGGACCCGTTGCCGGCCACCATGACGGCCGCCCGCGGGTTGCGTCGCCAGAGTTCGGGATGGGCGAGGGTGGGCACGCCGCGGATCCGAAACCATTCGGGCAGGTCCAGGTGCCGGTGAACCGCCGTGGCCCCGTGGTCGCTCACCAGCACGATCAGGGTGCTGTCCTCCAGGCCCCGGCGGGCCAGCTGGGCCACCAGTTCGCCCATGGTCCGGTCGAACCGCCGCAGCGCCTGGCGAACCCGGGGGTGTCCTGGGTCAGCCTGATGGGTGTATCCGTCGACCGCCGGGAACTGCGCGAACAGGAATCGCCAGCCGCGATCGCGTTCGATCCAGTCGAGCAGGTGGCGGCCCACCGCGTCGTCGCCCGGTTGATGCCAGAGCAGGTAGTGCGAGATCGCTCCCCAGAATCGGCGGGCCCCCTGAGACGGATCGCGGAGCGGGTCCAGACCCCGGGTGATCGGGGTAAAGAACGCCGCGCTTTCCGGTACCAGCTCGAAAATGGTTCGGACGTCGGGCGCAATGTCCCCGTCGAGCATCCCGGCCTGATAGCCGCAGTAACTTCGAACCGCATCGCGATCACGCCACCAGCGGCCGGTATAGGCCTGCCGGTCCATCCACCGAATCGACGGGACATTGCAGCGTCCCGGGAAGCAGCCGGTGAGGAGGGGGAGGTAGGAAACGCTCGTGGTGGAGGGAAAGGCCGTCACCGCCCGTCCCAGCGTGCCCCCCTCGGCCAGCCGGGCCAGGTTCGGCAGGTGTCCCCCGGACAGTTCGGCCTCTGCCACGTCCGGGCGCAAGCCGTCCACCAGGAGCAGAATGGCGCGCGGGATGCTCACGAAACCTCCCGGGACCGCGGTTCGGCCGATCCACCGCACGGCCGCCGTCAGGCGACGAGGGCGGGCCGCGGGGGTAGCGTGGGGAGACCCGGCCGGTTGGTCAGCGCCCGCAGGGGCCGGAAGCTAGCGGGGCCGGCTCCGGGAGTGAACGGTGTCCGGGGGTCATTCCGCCCACCCCGGCGGGTTGCCGGACGCCGTCGGCGCCGGCGGTTGACGGGCCGCGCGACCCCCCGGTAGACTTCGAGCAGTCGGCAATTGCCGGGGTGATGGAGCTCGCCCGCAACCGCCGCCGGAACGGTGGCTGATGGCTCCTGCGCGAGGCCCGCGTGGGAGCCTTTTCCTTTGCCCGCCGGGTCGCCAACGGACGACGCTGGAGGGCCGATGACGGTCTGGTACGTGGCGTTGGGGAGCGCACTGGGTGGGGCCTGCCGCTACCTGCTCAGTTCCTTCCTGCAGGCTCGAACCGACGGCTTCCCGTACGGCACCCTTCTTGTCAACGTGACCGGCTCGTTCGCCCTCGGGCTTCTTCTCCGCTATGCCCTCTCGACCGCCACGCTGGTGCCGGGCGCCCGGGCTTTCCTCACCACCGGCTTCTGCGGCGGGTATACCACGCTTTCGACGTTCAGCTACGAGGCGCTCGCGCTCCTGCGTGGAGGGCAGCTGCAACGCGCGGGCTGGTATGTGCTCGGGACCGTGATGCTCGCGCTGGGCGCCACGCTTGCCGGCAGCGCCGTCGCCGACGAACTGATGGGGCTGGGCGAATAAGGTACCACTCGAATGGGAATGGAGGCGCCATGCATGGCTTCAAGGGTGAACGGGTGTTGATGCGCGTCCACATCGGCGAGCGTGATCGGTACCGGGGCAAGCCCCTGTATCAGGCCATCGTCGACCTCCTCAGGGAGCGCCACTATGCGGGCGCGACGGTGCTTCGGGGGGTGACCGGTTTTGGCGCGAGTGCCAAGCTGTGCACCGATCGGATCGAGGTGCTCTCGCTCGACCTGCCGATCATCGTCGAGTGCGTCGAGACCGAAGAGCGGATCAAGGCCGTGCTCCCCGATCTGGACGAGATGATCGGCGGGGGGCTGATCACCCTGGAGCGGGCCAAGGTGATCATGTACCGTCCCGGGCTTCGCGACGCGGACCGGAGCCCGGCCGATGCGATCGATCTCACCGGATCGTGGGAGGCGCGGGAGCCGGGGGCGGCGTGACCTGCCGGGCTTCAGCGCACGACCAGGACGGGGCAGGGGGCGTGCTCGGTGACCCGGTCGGCGGTCGAACCCAGCAGAAAGTTGTGGATCCGCGAGTGCCCGGTGTGCCCGATGACGATCAGATCCGCGCCCCGCTGAGCCGCCACCCGGACCAGCACGTCCGCCGGGTGGCCGGGCAGGATCTCCGCGCTGAACGGCACCGAGCGGTCCTTCGCCAGGCGGAAGGCCTCCCGATGAATGCCCTCGAAGTAGTGGTTCTCGTAACGTCGCTCCTCGTCGACCTCGCCGACCGTCCCGGCGTAGGCCGGAAGCCGCTCCACCACCGAGACGGCGTGAACGGTACCGCCGGTCAGCAGGGCCAGGTCGAGCGCTTGCTCGAGCGCCCGGGCGGCCTTGGTTGAGCCGTCGACGCCGACCAGGATGCGTTGGAACATGGGACCCTCGCTTGGCGCGCGTTGCTGGGAGTGAAGACCGGGAAGCCAGGCGACCGGGGCGCCCGTCATCGGGTCGCGCGGGGGCGGGCCATGAAGTCGCCTCCCGCACCGAACTCGGCTGGCTCCCGCCGACCGCCGCCTCGACCGGCGCCGGGTCGGGCGACGACGGCACGGGAACCGTCGGGTGGAAGTATCGCTGAGCGATCAGCGTCGGGACGATCGCACTGCCGATCACGACGGTGACCAGGACGGTGTACTGGCCCTGATCGATCAGCCGATTGGTCAAGCCGAAGAGGGCCGAGATGGTACCGAAGGTCAGGCCGGTGGACATCAGCAGGGTGGTGTACGCCCCTTCGCGGGGCGCGAACCGGTACAGTCGGGTCAGGGGCCAGACCCCGACCACCTTGGCGGCGATCTTGGTGCCGAGGAGAGCCAGGATCAGGAGCGCTCCACCCGCCACGGCCGGGAGCGACACGAAGAGGCCCGCCTTGATGAAGTAGAAGGGGGTGAGCATGGTGAAGGCGATCGTCCGCATCCGCTCCATCAGCACCCGGTCGCGAACGAACACGCCGGCGATCACCAGGCCGACCAGGTAGGCGGGCAGCACCGCCTCGCTCTTCGCCACCTGGGCGAGGCCCCCGAGCAGAAAGAGCACCAGGAACAGGAACTTCACCTCCGGCTCGCTGACCCGGTGCCCGGCGCGGCGGATCACCAGCCGGGTCAGTCTGGGCAGGTACCAGAGGGTCGTGGCCGTGACCGCGACGAACAGGATCAGCCACACGTTGAAGTTGGCGAACAGGACGCCGAGGGCCAGGACGGTGCCGAAGTCGGTGACGAAGCAGGCGGCGAGGATCAGCTTGCCGAGTTCGGTCCGATTCAGGCCGGATTCGACCATCACGGCATAGACCACCGCCACCGACGTGGTGGAGAGCGCGATCCCCGCGATGTAGGACGCATCCCGGCTCCAGTGAGCCACGCCGAAGGCGAAGGCCGCGGCGCCAACGAAGGGGACCAGAAAGCTGACGGTTCCGATCGCGAGGGCCGGTTTCAGGTGGCGGCGGAGGGAGTCGGGGTCGATCTCGGCCCCCGCCAGAAAGGTCAGGAGGCCGGACCCGAAGGTCGCGAGGAAGTCGATCCACCCGCTGGTCTGAAGGTGCAGGAAGTTGCCGGCGGCGACCCCAACCAGGATCTCGATCAGGGCAACCGAGATTCCCACGCGGATCGAGATCAGGCTCGCCAGCAGGGCCAGCGCCATCCAGGCGCTGGCAATCAGCCAGACATTGGGCTCCATGTCAGGGCTCCACAAGCAGAGGGGACCGAGCCAGGCGGCGCGGGCCGGCCGGGGGCCATTCGCCATCCCGGCGACGACCGACGTGCCGATTCAGCCGGTCAGGTGGCGCGGGTCCGATCGCGGGGGTGCAGGGGGTCGACAAAGAAACTCCCACGTGCGAGTCCACACGTAGGAGTCATCAGCTGCGTCAGGCGCAGCGGTTCGGGGCGAACTCCATCGCCCGTCGGGCCAGTGGTCGAATGCTATGACGGAGCGGCCCCAGCGTCAATGGACGGCGCCGGGCGGGACCCCGGGGCCAGCGGACCCCGGGCTTCTCGGTTGGGGGTGGGTGAATCGGGGCGCCCGGATTTGAACCGGGGACCTCCTGCTCCCGAAGCAGGCGCGCTAACCGGGCTGCGCTACGCCCCGTGATCCAACGGGCCCTGAGGGACTCGAACCCCCAACCTTCTGATCCGTAGTCAGACGCTCTATCCAATTGAGCTAAGGGCCCCGGGGCGAGGGCCAGGCCCAGAACGTTCAACAGCTGACATCCGACCCCAGTGGGCGGTACAAGATTCGAACTTGTGACCTCTACGATGTCAACGTAGCGCTCTAACCAACTGAGCTAACCGCCCCTCGAACGCCCCTCCAAAACGGACAGACGGACAGTCGGTCAGTCGGTCAGGGGGCATGCCGCGCGCGTCAGCCGACCCACCCCGTCCGTCGGTCCGTCTGTCCGTCTGTCGGTCCAGCCATGGCGGGGGTGGGATTTGAACCCACGACCTCCGGGTTATGAGCCCGGCGAGCTACCAGACTGCTCCACCCCGCGTCGATGTCAGCTTCCTCCACCCGACCGTCCCACCATCCCAGAGCGGGAAACGGGACTCGAACCCGCGACCCCAACCTTGGCAAGGTTGTGCTCTACCAACTGAGCTATTCCCGCGAGCCGTCCGGCGGGCCACCATTGTAAGCAACGGCCCCGACCGGCGCAACCGGTTCACCGATAGCGGCATGGAGGCGAGGGGGATCGAACCCCTGACCTCGTGAATGCCATTCACGCGCTCTCCCAACTGAGCTACGCCCCCGCTATATTCTTGCTGCCGGGGTGTACCGGTCGCCAACGCGGCAAGCTAGCGGTCGCGGCCGGAGGTTGTCAAGCGAAAGTCGTGCCGCTTCCGCCCAGCAGAATTCATGACTCGCAAGCGGACCCCCAAGCGACGCCCCTCCGTCGCGTTCGGCCTGCACGAGGCGGAGCGTGACGTCCTCGACCTCTACCTCCACGATGTCAGCCGGACCTCGCTGCTTTCACCCGACCAGGAGCTCGAGGTGGCGCGCCGCGTCCAGCAGGGCGACGAGGCGGCGATGCAGGAACTGGTGACCCGCAACCTCCGGTTCGTGGTGTCGGTCGCCAAGAAATACCAGAATCGCGGACTGGCGCTCCCCGACCTGATCGGTGAAGGCAACCTCGGCCTGCTCACCGCCGCCCGGAAGTTCGACCCCGATCGCGGGGTGAAGTTCATCTCCTACGCGGTCTGGTGGATCCGCCAGGCGATCCTGGCCGCGGTGGCCCGCCAGGGGCGGGCGGTCCGGGTTCCGCTCAGTCGAACGGCCGATCTCTCGCGGGTGACCAGGACCTTCGAGGCGCTGCGCCAGCAGCTGGGTCGGGAGCCGGGGGCCGAGGAGGTGGCAGCGGTCCTGGGGCTCTCGGTGGAGATCGTGCAGGCCCTGGTGGCCCTCAACGTCGCGGACGTCCGCCTCGATGCCCCGATCGCGGCCGATGGCGACCGTGCCATCCTGGAGCGGTTCCTGGCGACCGCTCCCGACCCGAGCGACGACGAGACGCTCCAGCCCTTCCTCGCGGGCGAGGTGGACCGGGCCCTGGCCACGCTGGCGCCCCGGGACGCCCGGGTGCTCCGGCTCTACTTCGGCTTGGGCGGCGGACGGGAGCACACCCTGGAGGAGATCGGGGCAATCTTCGGCGTCACCCGGGAGCGGGTCCGGCAGCTTCGGGACCGCGCCCTCAGGCGGCTCCGCGAGGGTGAGGTCGGGCGGGCGCTGGCCAGCTACGCCGCGTGACCGATCCGCGTTCCGCGCGCGGCCAGTCCGGGCTCGGAGTCGTTCGCCGCGTCGGTCGCTGGGCCGCCGATGCCAGCCGGGCGATCTCGCTGCCGCGAATCTGGGCTCCCCAGGTGGTGCTGCAGATGCGGCGGCTCGGCGTCGACTCGATTCCGATCGCCGTCTTCCTGGCGGTGTTCACCGGCATCGTACTGGCCCTTCTCGCCTCGTACATCTTCACCGGCGCCGTGCCCCTCTATTTCGTCGGCGCGCTGGTGGCCAAGACCATCATGATGGAACTGGGCCCGGTGCTCACCGGCATGGCGCTGGCCGGTCGGGTCGGCGCCAACATCGCCGCCCAGCTGGGCACCATGAAGGTCACCGAGCAGGTCGACGCCCTCGAGACCCTGGCTGTGGACGTCCACGCCTACCTGGTGGTGCCGCGGGTGGTGGCCGCGACGCTGATGTTCCCGGTGGTCACCGCCATCGCCATCTTCGTGGGTGTGGTGTCGGGCTGGATCACCTCCGTCAACCTCCTCGATCTCTCCAGCCCCGAGTTCTTCAAGGGCGTCCGGCAGTTCTATCAGACCAAGGACCTCTGGTTCGGGCTGGTCAAGGCCGCCAGCTTCGGCTGCGCGGTCGCGATGATGGGTGCGCTGACCGGCCTCGGCGCCAGCGGGGGCGCCGAGGGCGTCGGGCGCGCGGCCACCCGGGCCGTGGTCCTCGGGTGCCAGGCGATCCTGGTGCTCGACGCCTTCTGGGCCCTGGTGCTCCTCTAGATGATCCGCTTCGTGGACGTTCGGAAGGCCTTTGGCGCCAAGGTGGTGCTTGACGGGTTCAGCCTCGACCTCCCCGAAGGCCAGACCACGGTCCTCCTGGGGTACTCGGGGAGCGGGAAGAGCGTGGTGCTCAAGCATGTGGTGGGGCTGCTGGAGCCCGACGCGGGAGAGGTCCTGGTCGACGAACAGGTCGTCCACGATCTCGACCGGGATCAGCTCGCCCGGCTCCGGGGCCGGATCGGGTTCGTGTTCCAGTTCGCGGCCCTGCTGGACTCGCTCACCGTGTTCGACAACCTGGCGCTCGGACTCCGGACCCGGGGCCTGCCGCCGGACGAGGTGTCCGAGCGGGTGGCCCGGAGCCTCGAGTGGGTCGGCTTGCCGGATGCTGCGGAGCGCTATCCGGCCGAGCTCTCCGGTGGCATGCGGAAACGGGTGGGAATCGCCCGGGCGATCGCCCTGAAACCCGACTACATTCTCTATGACGAGCCGACCACCGGCCTCGATCCCGTGACCTCGGCGGTCATCGACGACTTGATGATCCGCACTCGACGCGAGCTGGGCGCCACCGCGCTGGTGGTGACTCACGACCTGGCGAGCGCGTTCCGGGTGGCCGACCGGGTGGCCATGCTGTACGAGGGGCGCGTGCGGCAGGCGGGATCGGTGGAGGAGATCCGCCGCACGGCCGATCCGGTGGTTCGCCAATTCATCGAAGGCCGGCCATGAAGCGTGGCAATGAGCTGCTGGTGGGCGCATCGGTCATCGTGGCGTTTGCGCTCGTGGTCTTCGGCGCGATCTGGTTGAGCGAGGCCAATCTCGGGGGCCGCGACGTGATCAAGACAGCCCGCTTCCGGGAAATCGGCGGGCTCAACGTTGGCGCCCCGGTCACCCTCCGAGGGGTGCGGGTGGGCCGGATCGACGCCATCCGACTGGTCGACGGCGGCTGGGTCGAGGGCGACCTCCGGATCCGGCTGGAGGCGGACCTGCCGCCCCGCCCGGTCGCCATCGCCGCCTCGCAGAGCCTCTTCGGCGAGTGGCAGGTCACCGTCCTGGATCTGGCCGACGCCACCGACCCGAACCTCCGCGCCCAGCTCGAAGACGCCGCCCGACCCGGCGGCGACGTCTGGCCCGGGGCCACCCTGCCCGACTTCGGCCAGCTCACCCAGCAGGCCAACCGGATCGCCACCGACGTCGGAATCCTCACCGGGCGGGTGTCCGGCGCCCTCGATTCGGCCGCGATTGCCGACGTCCGCCGCAGCCTGGGCGATCTCCGCGAGGCCGCCGACCGCCTGGCGGAGTTCGCGCGGCGGCAGACCGGTCCCTTCAACACCGCCGTCGCCAACATCGCCGCCACGTCCGAGGAAGTCGGCGCCGCGTCGAAGCACGTCAATACCCTGCTGGGCCGGGTGGAGCAGGCGACCGATTCTGGGCAGATCGAGGCCATCCTGAATTCGGCCCGGAGCACCACCACGGACCTCCAGGCCGCCTCGGCCGACGCCCGGGCGCTCCTGGCCACGATCCGCTCCCACCAGGGAACCCTGGTACGGGTGCTGGAGGCGTCGGACTCGATTCTCACCAAGGTGAAGTCGGGCCAGGGCAGTCTCGGCCTGCTGGCCCGCGACTCCACCCTGTACCTCCAGACCACCGAGGTGCTGGCCGAGATGCGCAAGCTGCTCGCCGACATCCAGGCGAATCCCCGCCGCTACTTCCGGTTCTCGGTGTTCTGACCGTGTCGAAGTCCAGGCAGGCAGGCCGCGCCGGCCCCCGGGCCCGCCGCGAGGTGAGCGCCGGCGGCGTGGTGGTGCGTCGAGCCGCGGACGGATCGGTCCGGTATCTCCTGATTCGCGACGGGTACGGCCACTGGGGGCTGCCGAAGGGCCATCTCGAAGACGGCGAGAGCGCCGAGCAGGCAGCCCTTCGTGAAACTCGGGAGGAAACCGGCCTCGAGCGCCTGCATAGCCATGGGCCGGTGGCGACGATCGACTGGTACTTCCGGCTCCGGGGCAGGCTGATCCACAAGTTCTGTCATTTCTTTCTGCTGGAGTCGCCGCACGGCCAGCCGGTGCCGCAGCAGGACGAGGGCATCAGCGAGTGTCGATGGTTCGGCCTGGACGAGGCCCTGGAGCGGGTCGACTACGCCAACGCCCGGGAGGTGCTTCGCCGGGCCGGTGACCTGGCCAGCGCTCTGGCGGCGTGAGCCGTGGGGCCGGTTGCCGCCCTCCTCGACGGGCGGGTGGCGCTCGCCACCCTGCGTCGGGCCCTCCCCCGTGGGGCGGTACTCGCCTGCCGCGGCGTCCCGCAGCTCGTCCGCGTGCTGGAGACCCGCCGGCTTGACGGCGTACTGCTGGGGCCGCGGGTGGCGGTCGGGAGCGAGCTGGCCGCCGCCCGCCGCCGATTCCCGAGGGTGCCGCTGCTGGTGTTCGGAGGGATCCGGCCCGATGACGGGGACCGGATCGCCATGCTGGTCGACGGGCTCGGCGCCACGGTGCTCATCGAGGGCCTCGACGACCCGGTCGTGGGGGACCTGGTGAAGCGGGATACGGTCACGGCCAGGCGGCAGGCCGTGCTCGCGGCGGCGCCGGTGGCGCTCCGCCTGACCGAGCCGATCCAGCTCCGCGCCTGGGAGATGCTGCTCGACTGGAGCGGCGGCCCCCCTGCAGTGAGCACCCTGGCCGACCGGCTCGGGTTGAGCCGGGAGCACCTCTCGCGGCAGTTCGCCGCCGGCGGGGCGCCCAATCTCAAGCGGGTGATCGACTTCCTCCAGGTGATCTCGGCCGCCGAGCTGCTGGGCAACCCGGGTTACCGGCCGCGGGTGGTGGCCGGTCTGATCGGCTACTCCAGCGTCTCGCACTTCCGGGCCGTCGTCCGCAGGGTAGTGGCGCTTCCGGTCGCGGATCTGGCCCGGTTCTCAGCCGCGGAGCTGTTGCGCCGCTTTGTCCGGATGGGCATGCGGAGCCGGGCCTGACGGCAGATCCTGGCTTGCCCTGTCCCGGTGCTTGTGATAGTTTTCACAAACTCCTGAACCTGCGTTCCCACAGCGCGAGCCCCTGACCCATGGCAACTGATTCCGCACTCCGTCCCGGCGAAATCAAGGACATCCTGCTCAAGGAGATTGCGGCCGCCGATCTGGCGGCGGTGGACACTGCGGAAGTCGGTACCACGCTGGAGGTTCGGGACGGGGTGGCCCGGGTGTACGGGCTGAAGTCGGCGGTCGCGGGGGAGATGCTGGAGTTCACCTCGGCCGAGACTGGCGAGGTCGTGACCGGGCTGGTGCTGAACCTCGAGCAGGACAACGTGGGCGCGGTCATCCTGGGCGATTATCTCAAGCTCAAGGAAGGGGACGAGGTTCGGTGCACCGGGAGGCTGCTGGAGGTCCCGGTGGGCGACGCGATGCTGGGGCGGGTGGTGGATGCGTTGGGCCGTCCGGTGGACGGCCGGGGCCCGATCCGGACCACGGAGACCCGGCCGGTGGAGATGATCGCGCCGGGGATCATCGTCCGGCAGCCGGTGAAGGAGCCACTGCAGACGGGGCTGAAGGCGATCGACTCGATGATCCCGATCGGGCGGGGGCAGCGGGAGCTGATCATCGGCGACCGGGGCACCGGCAAGACGGCGATCGCGATCGACACGATCATCAACCAGAAGGGGCAGGGCGTGATCTGTGTCTACGTCGCGATCGGCCAGAAGCGGTCGACCGTGGCGTCGGTGGTGGACCGGTTGAAGGACGCCGGCGCGATGGAGTACACCATCGTGGTGATGGCCACCGCCTCGGACCCGGCGCCGCTCCAGTACATCGCGCCCTACACCGGCTGCGCGCTGGCCGAGCATTTCATGTATGCCGACGGCAAGGCGACGCTGTGCGTGTACGACGACTTGTCCAAGCAGGCCGCGGCGTACCGGCAGCTGTCGCTGATTCTCCGGCGCCCCCCGGGCCGGGAGGCCTATCCGGGCGACGTGTTCTATCTGCACAGCCGGCTCCTGGAGCGGGCCGCGAAGATCGCGGAGGATCCCAACGTCGTGAAGCTGGACGACCGGATCAGGAAACCGGGCGGTTCGCTCACCGCGCTGCCGATCATCGAGACCCAGGCGGGCGACGTCTCGGCCTACATCCCGACCAACGTGATTTCCATCACCGACGGGCAGATCTACCTGACGACCGACCTGTTCTATTCCAACGTCCGGCCGGCGGTGGATGCCGGCATCTCGGTGAGCCGGGTGGGCGGCAACGCCCAGATCAAGGCGATGAAGGCGGTGGCGGGTCCGCTCCGGCTGGCGCTGGCCCAGTATCGCGAGCTCGAGGCGTTCGCGCAGTTCGGCTCGGACCTCGACGCCGCGACCCAGCGGCAGCTGGCCCGGGGCGCCCGGCTGGTGGAGGTCTTCAAGCAGCCCCAGTACCAGCCGATGCCGGTGGAGCAGCAGATCGCGATCATCTATGCCGTCACCAACGCCCACCTCGACGACGTCGAGGTCCGTCACATTCGCCAGTGGGAGCGGGATTTCCTGGCCTATCTCGGCGCCCAGCGGCCCCGGGTGTACGAGCTGATCCGCACCAAGAAGGTCCTGAGCGACGAGCTCCGCGCCGAGCTGGAGCAGGCCATCGCCGCCTTCAAGCCCCTGTTCCGGCCCGAGTAGCATGGCCAAGGGGCGTGAGCTCAAGGGCCGCATGCGGGCGGTCCAGAATACCCGGAAGATCACCCGGACGATGGAGCTGGTGGCCACCTCGAAGCTCAAGCGGGCGCAGGAGCGGGTGGTGGCGGCCCGACCCTATGCGCAGGCGTTGAGCGAGGTGATCCGGGATCTGATGACCCCGGACCTGGCGCTCCGATTTCCCCTCCTCCGGCAGCCGGCGCCGCCGGCGAAAGGCGGCCCGCGGGTCGTGGCGCTGATCCTGGCCACCTCGAACCGGGGTCTGTGCGGCGCCTTCAACAGCAACCTCATCAAGGAAGCCCGGCGCCGGATCGAGCAGCTCGAGGAGCAGGGCTACTCGGTCGACCTCTATTGCGTGGGCAAGAAGGGGGCGGGGTACTTCAAGTACGTGGGGCGGAAGCTCGCGCTGGACCGCCAGGACGTGGGCGACAAGCCCACGGCGGAGCACGCTGCGAGCATCGTGCAGGCCCTGATCACGGCGTACGAGGAGGGCCGGCTGGCCGCCGTCGAGATGGTGCACGCCGCCTTCAACAGCGCGATCTCGACCCCGCCCACCCTGACCCGGGTGCTGCCGGTGGCGGCCCCCGCCGGCGCCACCCGCGGGCGGCCGGACTACATCCTGGTGCCGGGGCCCGAGGCGATCCTCGACCAGCTGCTGCCGCTCTACGTGCGCAACAGCGTCTACCGCGGGCTGGTGGAAACCGCGGCCGGTTTCTACGGCGCCCAGCGCACGGCGATGAAGAACGCGACCGACAACGCCGGCGAGCTGCTCAACACGCTTCGCCGCACCTACAACCGGACCCGCCAGGCCCAGATCACGCAGGAGATCGCGGAGATCGTGGGCGGCGCGGCCGCGCTGCAGGGCTAACGGACACTCAGGCGACCAGATCATGACCGCTACCGCAACTCCAGTCACCCGGAACCTCGGCACCGTGGTGCAGGTGATCGGCCCCGTGCTCGACATCGAGTTCGCCCCGGAGAAGCTGCCGGAGATCTACAACGCCCTCGAGATCAGCGACGACTCGGGCCCGATGCCGGTGCACCTCGTGGCCGAGGTCCAGCAGCATATCGGCCAGAACATGGTCCGGGCGGTGGCGATGAGTTCGACCGACGGCGTCACTCGCGGCATGCAGGTGGTGGACACGGGGGCCCCGATCAAGGCCCCGGTGGGGAACGCCCCGCTGGGCCGGATCCTCAACGTCCTGGGCGAACCCGTGGACGGTGGCCCCCCGATCCCCGCCGACGTGGAGCGGTGGCCGATCCACCGGGAGACGCCGAAGTTCGTGGACCTCGAGCCCAAGACCGAGGTCTTCGAGACCGGCATCAAGGTGATCGACCTGATCGCCCCGTTCGTCAAGGGCGGCAAGATCGGCCTCTTCGGCGGCGCCGGCGTCGGCAAGACGGTGGTGATCCAGGAGCTGATCAACAACGTCCAGAAGGGCCACGGCGGTCGCTCGGTGTTCTGCGGCGTGGGGGAGCGGACTCGCGAGGGGAACGACCTCTACCTGGAGTTCAAGGAGGCCAACATCCTCGACTCCGTGGCGCTGGTCTATGGCCAGATGAACGAGCCGCCGGGGGCCCGGCTCCGGGTCGGCCTGACGGGCCTGACCATCGCCGAGTACTTCCGCGACGTCGAGGGGCAGGACGTACTGCTCTTCATCGACAACATCTTCCGGTTCACCCAGGCCGGATCGGAAGTCTCGGCGCTGCTCGGGCGGATGCCGAGCGCGGTGGGATACCAGCCCACGCTGGCGACCGAGATGGGCGATCTCCAGGAGCGGATCACCTCGACCAAGCGGGGGTCGATCACCTCGGTCCAGGA
>CAZFSA010000018.1:1333-3875 GCA_964521535.1 uncultured Gemmatimonas sp. | reverse complement strand
TCTACGTGCCCGCCGACGACCTGACCGACCCCGCGCCGGCCACCGCCTTCGCCCATCTGGACGCCACGGTGGTGCTGAGCCGGGCGATCTCGGAGCAGGGGATCTACCCCGCGGTCGATCCCCTCGATTCCTCCAGCCGGATCCTCGATCCGCAGTTCGTGGGCGAGCGACACTACAACGTGGCGGTCGGCGTCCAGAACACGCTCCAGCGGTACAAGGCGCTCCAGGACATCATCGCGATCCTCGGCATGGACGAGCTGTCGGAGGACGACAAGCTCGTGGTCGCCCGGGCGCGGCGGCTCCAGAAGTTCCTGTCGCAGCCGTTCTTCGTCGCCACCCAGTTCACCGGATTCGAAGGGAAGTACGTCAAGCTGGAGGACACGGTGGCCAGCTTCGAACGGGTGCTGGCCGGCGAATTCGACCACCTGCCGGAGCAGGCGTTCTTCATGGTGGGCACCATCGACGACGCCGTCGAGAAGGCCCGGAAGCTGGCGAGCGCCTGATGGAGGTCACCGTCATCGGGCCCGAGGCCTCCGTCTTCAGCGGCCCGGCCGACGCGCTGGTGGTGCCCGCCTTCGACGGCGAGGTGGGCATCCTGCCGCACCACGCCCCCCTGATGACGCTCCTCGGCCGCGGGACCCTCACCGTGAAACACGGCGCCGAGGTTCGCCGTTTCACTGTGCAGGGTGGGTTTCTCCAGGTCGTCTCCAACCGGGTCCGCGTCGTCGCGGAGTACGTCGTCCCGGCGGCCTGATCCGCCGACCATCAGTCCGAGGAGCTGCTCGTGCCGCGTCGACTGCTGTCGTTCGGGTTCGTCCCGCTGCTGCTCGCTTCCGTCGCCGCCCCGCTCGCCGCCCAGACCACCGGCACGCCGGTGTTCATGGCCCCGTACCGTGCCTTTGCGCGCGCCGAATTCGGAGCCTCGCTGTCTGATCCGGGCCAGGGCTACGCCCTGGAGGGATTCTACCGGTTCGGCACCCGCCGGCACGACATCGGCTTCCGCGGGGGCTTCCGCGACCACCCGACGGCCGAGACGGCGGCCCTGGCCGGCATTGACTTGCGGACCCGGGTGGTGGACCACTCCGCGGACTTCCCGCTCGACGGAGCGCTCACCGCCGGCCTGGGGCTCGAGTTCGGGGATGGCCGGACGCTGGCCCGGGTCCCGGTCGGCGTCTCCTTCGGACGCCGGATCCAGCTCGAGGACAGCGACGTCCAGTTCGTGCCCTACTTCCACCCGGTACTCGCTCCGGTCTTCGGCGACAAGCCGGCCAACGCCAGCGATCTCGACTTCGCCCTGGGACTCGGGGTGGATGTGACCATCGGGAGGCGATTCGAGATCCGGGTCAGCGCGGCTCTCGGCGACTACGAGGGCATCGGCATCAGCGTCTCGTTCCTGCGCTAGCGCGGATGCGGACCCTCGCAAGCCTCCGCTGGTGGGCCCCGGTCTTCCTTCTGGCCGGAGCCGCGTGGCCGGCCGCCGGCCAGGCCTTCGGCGTTCCGGTGTCGGGGAACCCGGTCCCGCGCGGTGTCACCCTGCACGCCATGACCGGCTTTCCGAACGACGCCGGGGGTGGGGGGCGCGCCGGGCTGCTCGGGGTGTCGCTGGGCGCGCGGCGCGCCGGGGTCACGGGGTTCGTCTCGGGGCGGGCCGGCCAGACCGGCGAGCTGGCAGACTTCGCGTCCGTCGGTGCCGCGGCCGCGATCAAGGTGTTTGGTGGTCCGCTGGTGCCGTTCGCGGTGCAGCTTCAGGGAGGAGCCGCGTACGCGAGCCCCCGTCCCGGGGCCGGCTCGGCCGGGGCAGCGCGCGACCGGCGGTGGCACGTGCCGGTGGGAGTCGGAATCTCGTGGGTGTTTCCGCAACCGGCGGTGGCGGTGCGCCCCTGGCTCGCGCCTCGGCTCGATTACACCCGGGTCACGACCGGAGCCACCGAGTTCGGCCTGAGCGGGGGGCTCTCGTTCGGGTTCCTCAACGGCCTGGCCGTCGACGTCGCGTACGATCGGGTGTTCGTGAGCGGCGGCGCGCCGAGCACCTTCGGCTTCGGCCTCAGCTATACGATTCGATAGCGCGGCCTCCGTTCAGCTGCGCGACGCGGCAGGAGACCGGAATGGGGGCGGAGCGGATGGGATTTCGGCGCGGGATCACGTCGCTGTTGGTGGCCGCATGGCTGGGCCCGGCGTCGCTCGCGGCGCAGACAGGGGGGCTCCCGCTGCGGAATCCCGGTGTGAGGTCCGGGCTCGAAGTCGGTGCGGAGTTCGGGTTCGGGCGGGTGTCGCGTCCGGCGCCGGCCGAGGACGAGACGGTCCGGGCGCTGGGGGCGACGGTGGCGGCGGGCGCCGGTCCGGCAGGGGTCTGGGCCACACTGGCCCGGGCTGATCGGAACGGCGACGCCGCGGATCGTACGGTCTTCACCGGGGCGGCTGGCCTCCGGGTCTTTGGCGGGCCGCTGGTGCCGCTGTCGGTGACCTGGCAGGGGGCGGTGGCGGTGCCGCTGGGTCTCGGCGCCGCGCTTACCATCCCGGTGCCCGTGCTCGCGATCACCCC
>CAZFSA010000018.1:0-1233 GCA_964521535.1 uncultured Gemmatimonas sp. | reverse complement strand
CGCTGGGTCTCGGCGCCGCGCTTACCATCCCGGTGCCCGTGCTCGCGATCACCCCGTGGCTGGCCCCCCGCGCCGACTATTTTGGACGGCAGCCGGTGGTGGGATCGCGGGTCAAGGCCGCGGTCGCGGCGGGCGTGGACCTCGGGCTCCTCAACGGCCTGGTGCTCCGGGCCGCCTACGACAGCCGGATCGGCTGGGAGCCGGCTGGCGACGGACCGCCCGGGGTCAGCATCGGACTCGGATACCGCTTTCGCTGAATGGGGTTGCCATGACGTTGCGCGGGATCGGACCGGCGTCGCTGCTCGTCGGGATGCTGCTCGGGGGCTGCGCCCAGACCTTCGATGCCACCAGCGTCGGCGTGCCCGTCACCATGGCCTCGGCGGCCGGCGAGACCCCCGTGGGGCAACCGTTCCGGGTCTCCACCCACACGGTGCATGCGTTCTGGGGACTCCTGCCGCTCAAGCAGGCATCGATGGATCGCGCGCTGGCCGGCCAGCTGGTGGGGGGCAACGCCGTGGCTCAGGTTCGAATCCGGACCCGGGCCAGCGTCTGGGATCTCCTGTTTACGGCCATCACGGCGGGTGTGATCGCGCCCCGGACCGTCACCTACGAAGGGATCATCGTGGGTCGTTAGCGGCCATGAGCCGCTCCACCAGCGCAGCATTGGCCAGGTGGGCGCCCAACCCGGCCGTGACGACGGCCAGGGCGGCGGCACCGGCCGCCTCCCGGTGCGCGTCATCGACGATCCACCGCTCCCAGGCACCTGCCAGCGCGTCCCCGGCCTTCCGGCCCCGGGGCAGGGCGATCGCACCCCCGGCGTCGAGCAGCAGTCCTGCCTCGTGGCTGGTCTGCCAGCGCGGACCCACGATGACCGGCCGCCCGGCGGCGGCCGGCTCCAGCACGGAGTGGAGGCCGGCCCGACCGAATCCTCCGCCGACGTAGGCGACCGTCGCGGCATGATACAGGGTGGCGAGCGCCCCGACCCGATCCACCAGGAGGAAGGGGGCCGGGGGTCGGGCAGTGCTGAGCCTCGCGGGCACGGGCAGCGCAAGGCTCGCGGCGCGGGCGGTGGTAGCCTCCAGGTGCCCCGGCGTGGGCTCGTGCGGAACCAGGACCAGACGGGCCGAGGGATGCCGGGCGCGAACGGCGGCGAAGGCCGGGAGCACCACCGCCTCGTCGGCGGGCCAGGTCGATCCGGCCACCAGCGTCGGAGCGTCGCGGCCCCAGTCGAGC
>CAZFSA010000017.1:2050-45026 GCA_964521535.1 uncultured Gemmatimonas sp. | reverse complement strand
AGGGCGCCCTTCGGCGCCACCGTGGCGATCCGGTCGCCCCGGACGCCGACGTCGCCCTCGTACCAGGGGTTGCCGGTGCCGTCGACGATCCGGGCGTTGGTGATCACCAGGTCGTAGCGCTCGCCGCCCTGGCCCGCGGGAGCGCAGGCCAGGGCGGCGAGGGTGACGAGGGCGGCGGCCGACGCGCCGCGAATCGGACGGGGCTCCGTCACGGCATCGTGGCCGCGGCCGGCTTGGCCGGATACTTCTGGTACCAGCTCATCATGTAGAGCAGGGTCCGCATGAAGTTGGACGGCTTGGAGCTGGTGCCATGCCACTCGCCGTTGAACCGCAGCAGTTCGGTGGGCACGCCCCGCATCTTGAGCGCGGCGTAGTACTCCTCGGTCTGCCCCATCGGGGTGCGAAGGTCCAGCTCGCCGGTCATGAGCAGGGTGGGCGTCTGGACCTTGCCCACGTGCATCAGCGACGACTGGCGGAGCCAGGGCTCCGGATCCTCCCAGAACGGCCGGTCGAAGAAGTTGTAGGTGAACAGCGGCACGTCGGTGTGGCCGGCAAAGCTCATCCAGTTGATCACCGGACAGCGGACCGCCGCCGCTGCGAACCGGTTGGTGTGGCCGACGACCCAGCTGGACAGCACCCCGCCGCCGCTGCACCCGCCCACGTACATCCGGCCGGGGTCGATGTACCCCCGGCCGATCAGGGTGTCGACCCCGGCCATCAGGTCGTCGTAGTCCACGCTCGGGTAGGCCCGCTCGATCGCGTTGCCGAAGTCGGTGCCGTAGCCGGTGCTGCCCCGCGGGTTGGTGTAGAGCACCACGTGGCCATTCGCGGCGAAGTTCTGATACATGTAGTTGAAGGCCACGTTGTACATCGCGTGGGGCCCGCCGTGGATCTCCATCACCAGCGGGTACTTCTTCGCCGGGTTGAAGTCCGGCGGCTTGACGATCCAGCCCTGGACCCGGGTGCCGCCGGTCGAGGTGTACCACACCTCCTCCACCTGGCCCAGGCGGATCCGGGCCAGGACGTCGGCGTTGACGTCGGTGAGCTTGGCGATCTCCGCGGGCCGCGCCAGCGCGAACCGCACCACGTCGCCCGGCTCGTGATAGGACGACGCGACTCCCACCGCGATGCCGGTCCTGGAGATGGAGCTCACCCCCAGCATGTGATTGCCGCGGGTCACCTGCCGGTTGCCGCCCCGGACGCCGGTGAACCACAGGTTGGCGGTGCCCCGGTCCTGGGTGCCGTAGTACACCCCGCTGCCATCGGCGGCCCAGGTGATGTTACTCACGTCCCGATCGAGATCGCCGGAGGCCAGGCGGTGATTGCTGCCGTCGATCCCGATGAAGTAGAGCTCGGCGGTCTTGTAGCTCTTCCGGGTCGAGTCGTAGCCCGCGAAGGCCACCGTGCGACCGTCCGGCGAGACCGCCGGACTGGTCCAGGTGCCCGTTCGGCTGGTGAGCTTCCGGATCCGGCCGGTCTCGACGTCCACGAGGTGGAGGTCGGAGTTCCGGTAGTTCTGGTCCCAGGTCGGCTCCAGGAAGCCGTCGAACACGATCGAGCGGCTGTCGGGCGTCCAGTCGTATCCCACCCCGGAGCCCAGCCCGTCGAACTTGGCGCCGACGTCGAACTCCCCGCGCGTCACCTGTCTGGGCGTGCCCCCGTCGGCCGGCACGACGAAGAGGTGGGTGTGCGCCAGCTCCATGAACCCGGCCCGATCCATCCGGTAATGCAGGTCGGTCACCCGGCGCGGCGCGGGCGTCCACCTGGCCCCCGCGGGCGGCGCGGGCATGCTGATCTTCCAGGTGTTGTCGTACTTGACCCCCATGCTGAACGAGAGCCACTTGCCATCGGGCGACCAGGCCAGGCTCCCGGGCGTTTCCAGCAGGCGGGTGATCTGCGACACCGCGCCCTCGGCGTCCATCCATCGCACGAAGATCTGGGGCTTGCCGTCCACCGGCGCGAGGTAGGCGATCCGGGTGCCGTCGGGGGACCACCGCGGGCTCGAGCCCTGGATCAGGAAGCGCTGCCGCGATCCGTCGGCGTTCATGATCCAGAGCGACGACTCCCAGCGGTCCTCCAGCTTGTTGACCCAGCGCCGGGTGTACACGATCTGCGAGCCGTCCGGGGAGATCTGGGGATCAGCGACCTGCTCCCAGTCCAGGTAGTGCTGCACGGTGAGGAGCGTGTCGGACGCGGTCTCCTGGGCCGCCGCGGGGACCGCGAGCGCGAGCACCAGGGCGCCGGCGGCGAGCAGCGACCACGATCTCGGGGTAGACATTGATCAGCTCCAACCTTCGGGGATTGAGTGCGCGGACCGAGCGCCTGGCGGCGCGTCGTCGAAGTTTCCCTCCAAAACGGGCCGGTGGCAAGGTCAGCCGGCCCGGGCGCGGCTCGCGATCGTCCGCTGGCACAGCCAGACTTCAGGCGCACCGGGTGCGTCGGGATCGGAGTGGCATGCAACGTCTCTTGCGGGTCTCTGGGCAGCTGGCCCTTGGGTTGTGCCTCGGCCCCGCTCGGGTCGCCGCGCAGCCACCCGGGATCGAATTCCAGGGTCACCTCCTGATTCACGGCACCGTGCTTCGGCCCACACCCGATCGCGGGACCGCCCGCGAGATCTATCTCAGCCAGCCCGGCCTCCTGATCACGGCGGCCCCGGCAACGGGGCTCGGGGCCCGGCTCACCCTGAACGGCGAGGGGTTCACCCTCGACCGGGGGGAGCTCACGCCCGGCGCCTGGGGCGAGGGCTACATCGACCGCCGCCATCCCCATACCCTGGTTCATGAGCTGGTGCTCTGGGCCTGGGCCCGGGACGCCTGCGGTGCGATACGCTGTGGGTTGGGCTTCGTCGCGGGCAAGGGTTTCGTCCCCTTCGGCTCCGACGATCCGATGTCCCGGCCGTTCGCAGCGTATCCGGTCAACCACCATCTGGCGCAGATCCTGGAGCGCGCGGTGGCGGCGGCCCAGGCCGGGGTCGGCCCGGTGCTGGTCGAGGCCGCTGTCTTCAACGGTGACGAACCCGAGACCCCGTGGCAGTGGCCCCGGGTGAGCCGGTTCGGCGACTCCTACGCGGTGCGCGTCACGCTCTCGCCGCTTCGCGGCCTGGAGCTGTCCGGATCGCTGGCCGAGGTGGCGTCACCCGAGGCGCGGCCCGGCACCGGCCCCTCCCAGACGAAGCGACACCTCGGCGCCCGGCTGGAACACGATCTCGGGAACCTGGCCCTTTACGCGCTCGCCGAATGGGCCAGGACCTCGGAGCTGGTCTTCCGGTACCAGAGCCGCTTGCTGGAGACGGAGCTCAGGCTGGGACCCCATCGGCTGGGGTGGCGCACCGAGGCGACGGACCGCCCCGAGGAGGAGCGCCTGAGCCCCTACCGGGCGCTCCGGCCGCACCTGGACAACTCGATCATCGGCATCACCCGCTGGACCCTCCACACGCTGGCCTATCGCTACCGGCACCAGACCGGACGGGCGGGCGTCGAGCCGTTCATCGAGGCCACGCTGGGATCGGTGCGCGAGACCGCGGGCGGGGTGTTCAACGTCCGGGCCAGGTACGGGCAGAGCGCGGTGCGCCGTGTCAGCATCGGGACGCGGCTCACCTGGGACCTGGCGGGCCACCGCATGGGACGGTACGCGCTGGCGGCCGGGCACGATCGCGGTCACTGAAGGAGGGTGCGAGTTCACGATGCCGGCGGTCTTTCGCGACAGCCCTCGGAAGCGACTGCGACGACCTTCCTGGTGGCCGGGCGACGCGCCCCGGTGGCGCGGGATCCTCCTCGGGGCCCCGCTGGTCGGCTGCGGCGCGCCTGCCGCTCCGACGCCGGACGAGGTGGTGGTGACGGCGGTGGGCGGCGGCGGGCAGACCGGCCTGGTCGGCGACCCGCTTGGCTTCCCGCTGGTCGTGCGGGTGACCAGCGGCGGGCAGCCGGTGTCGGCTGAGCAGGTGCAGTGGACGGTCTCTTCCGGCTCGGGGACCGTCACACCCGCTGGTCCCACGGGGGCGGCGGGTCTGGCGTTCGCCTCGTTTGCACCGGGGGGTGCCGGCCAGCACGTGGTGACCGCAGCGGCGGGCGGGGGCGGGGCGGTTCAGTTCCAGGTCAGCGCCGCGGCCAACCGGCCTCCGGTACGGGTGGCGGAGGTCCTGGCGGACCCGGGACACATGATCCACGACACCTTCGTGCGGGACGGGATCGCGTTCGTCTGCGGGTGGAATCGCGGGTTGCTGCTGTACGACGTGGGCCACGGGATCCGCGGCGGCTCGCCTGCGACCCCGGTGCTCATCTCCCGGGTCGAGACCGCCACCAACGGCGTGCCGGGAGGTCCGCAGGTCCACAACGCCTGGTGGTTCCACAACCCGGTCACCGGCGAGCGGCGCTACGTCTTCGTCGGCCAGGAGGGGCCCGGGATCATCGGGGCCTCCTCCTCCGGCGACATCCACGTGGTCGACGTCAGCGATCTCGCCGATCCCCGGCAGGTGGCCTCCCTCCGGGTGCCGAACGCCGGCACCCACAACTTCTGGATGGACGAGGCCCGGCAGCTGCTGTATGCCGCCTACTACAACGGCGGGGTGGTGGCCGTGGACGTCTCGGGGGTGCTGGCTGGAGACCTGTCCGGCCGGATCACCGCGCAGGCGCGGCCGGGCGGCGCCGGGAACACCTACGTCTGGGGCGTGCAGCTCCACGGCGGGGCGCTCTGGGCGATCGACATCCTGAGCGGGCTCTGGAAGCTCGACCCGGTGACGCTGGCCAGCCTGGGCGGCGGGCACAACGTGCCCGAGCGGTACAGCACGGACTTCTGGGTTCATGGGGCCTTTGGGTACACCGGCACCCTGTCCGGCCGGGGCGCGCCCGGGGATCAGATCAAGGTGTGGCGGATCGACGGGGCCGCGCCGGTCCTCATGGACTCGGTGCGCCTCGGGGAGGTCAACCTGGTGAGCGATCTCCAGGTGAGCGAGGACGGCCGGCTCCTCGTGGCCACCGCCCAGAGCGCCGCGGCGAGCGGCCTCTTCGTGTATTCGCTGGCCAACCCGGGGCGTCCGGTGATCACGGGCCGCACGCCGAACGCCGTCAACCTCCACACCGGCGCCCTGGCGGAGATCGGCGGGCGGGTCTACGTCTTCGCCGCGCGCGTGGGCGGAAGCCCGGCCCTGGAGATCTGGGACGTGACACCGACCCCCTGAGGGGTCACCGCCACCGAACAGGCACCCGAGCGCTGAAACCGCCGGGGGACCGGCGCCGTCTCATTCGAGACGCACTCGTGATCGATTCATCCCTCTCCCAGGCGGCCCCATGTCGAGCCGTTTTCGTCCCGGGGCGATCCCGATCGCCCTCCTCGCCGCTCCGCTGATCGGTGTCCAGGCGGCCGCCCAGCCGGCGCCCAGGGCCAACGCTGCCACCCCGCCGGCGCTCACGGCCCAGGATCTGGAGTCGTTCCTCGACGGCGTGGTGCCGCTGGCCCTCAAGACCAACGACATCGCCGGCGCCGTGATCGCCGTGGTGAAGGACGGGCGGATCCTGCTCGCCAAGGGCTACGGCTACGCCGACCTGGAGCGGGGGCGGCCCGTCGACCCCGACAGCACCCTGTTCCGGGTGGCCTCGATCTCCAAACTGTTCACCGCGACGGCGGTGATGCAGCAGGTGGAGCGGGGCCAGCTGGACCTCGACACGGACGTCGGTCGATACCTCGACTTTGCGTTGCCCCGGAAGTTCCCGGACCCGATCACCCTCCGGCATCTGCTCACCCACACCGCCGGCTTCGAAGAGGCCTTCAAGCAGCTCCCCGCCGACTCCGGCCAGGGTGTGCCGCTCCGGGACTGGGTCTCCCGCACCACGCCGCCGCAGCTCTACCGGCCAGGCGCCGTCACCGCCTATTCCAATTACGGGAGCGACCTGGCGGGCTACATCGTGGAACGGGTCTCGGGCACCCCGTTCGCCGAGTACGTGCGGCTCCACATCCTGGAGCCGCTCGGCATGCGCCAGTCGTCGATGGAAGAGCCGCTGCCCGCCGCTCTCCGCGCCCGGTTGTCGAAGGAGTACCCCACCGCCTCGGATTCGGCGGGCGAGTTCGAGGTCCTCCAGGGCGAGCCGTCCGGCAACCTCTCGGCCACCGCCACCGACATGGCGCGGTTCGCGATCGCGCACCTGGCGCTGGGCCGGATCGACGGCGGCGAAGGCCGGATCCTCTCCGAGGAGAGCGCCCGACTCATGGGCACCACCCAGTTCCGGACCCACCCCGCGATCCCGGGCATGGGGCTGGGCTTCTTCGAGGAGGACCGGCACGGCTACCGGATCCAGGGCCATGGCGGCGACCTGGCCCGCTTCCACAGCCACCTCTCGCTGCTGATGGACGAGGGGGTGGGTTTCTTCGTATCCGTGAACAGCAGCGGTCGCGGGGCCGCTTTCTACAGCCTGCGGGAAGCGGTCCGCGACGCCTTCCTCGACCGGTACTTCCCGCGGCGGGCCCCGCTCCTGCCCGTCATGGCCAACGCCGGGGAGATCGCGCGGAGGTTCGCCGGGCCGTACACCATGTCGCGGCGCGGGGAATCCAGCTTCGCCCGGCTGCTGGGTGTCCTGGTCAACCTGGACGTCGTGGCGAACGCCGACGGGAGCATCCACGTACCCCTGGTGACCGGGGCCGACCGCCAGCCGGTCAAGTGGTGGGCCGTCAGCGAGTCGCTCTTCCGGAACGCCGACGGGAGCCAGCTGATCGGTTTCGTCCCCGCGGGTGACGGACTGCCCGTGCGCATGGCCTTCGTGGGGGGCCACGAGCTCCACCGGGTCGGCGCGCTCGACAGCCGGGCGGTGAACATCCCGCTGGCGCTGGCGGTGGTGACCGTGCTGCTGGCGTCGCTCCTGCTCTGGCCCGTGGCCGCGGTGGTCCGGCGGGCGTACCGGGTGCGGTTCGTGGACGACGGCGTGGGGCTCCGGCTCCGGGCCGCCACCCGACTGGCGGCGCTGGCTGCCCTGGCGTGCCTGGGGGGATTCGCCGCCTTTGTGGCGCGGGCGTTCGCCGGGGGAGCCGCTCTCGACGGCCGACTGGATCCGATGCTCGCGGGAATCCGGGTGCTGGGCCTGGCGGGCGCGCTGGGAACGGTAGCAGCGCTGGTGGCGCTGGTCCGCTCGGTGCGGGTGGGGCGGAACAGCCGGGCGCGCACCAAGTACCTGGCGCTGGTGCTGGCCAGCGCGGCGTTCGCCTGGCTGGCGATCCACTGGAAGGTGCTGGCCTGGGGTTTCCGCTACTAGCCCCCGTCCGACCTAACGGAGCGTGATCGCGATCGTGGCGTGGTACATGGTCGCGATCACGTCGTCCACCACCCGGCGGGGGAGCACCACGTCGCCGATGGCGCTCACGTAGGCGCCGGCGTTGGCCGTGATGGCGACCCACCGGTGCACCGGGAAGTCCAGTCCCACGCCGAAGGTCATGCCGGATCCCTTCCCGGTGGCCTTCACGATCTCGCCGCCGTTCGATTCGAACCGGTAGGTGCCCCGCGCCAGCCCGACCCCTCCCTTGAGGAAGAATCGCCGCACCGGATACCACATCACGATCGCGGCGATGCTGGCGTTCTCGGCCTCGACGGTCTCGTTGTCGTCCGGGTCGAAGGCGAAGAGCCGGTCGGCGAAGGCAAAGACCTCGAGCCCGCCCAGCACCGTCGGCGAGAGAGCGACACCCGCGCGGAGGTAGCTCGCCGAGCCGGATGTCTTGGTGACGTCGGCGCAGGAGGAGCATCCGACCCGGATGGCGCCGGGCCCGGCGCCGTTCTCGGCCCACACGCCGCTCCGGGACGGCCGGGGCCCCTCGGTCTGGGCCCGGGCCTCGCCGGCGACGCCCACCACAACCAGCGTCGCGGCAGGGATCAGCGCCCGCGCCCAGCAGCTCATCGCGGCGCCCGCGGCGGCGGGCGGTTCACGTCGGTCCACGACAGGAACACCCGCCCCTCCAGAAACCGGCGCCGGTCGTCGGGAAAGATCGCGTAGGTGCTGGTCCGGTCGTCGCCGCTCAGGTGGAGGCCCAGGCCCAGTCCCCGTCCCACGGGAAGGGTGGCCTCGAGGCCGGAGAAGAGGATCGCGTGGTTGGCCTGGGCGCCGCTCACCGTGTGGAGGTATTCCACCCGATTGTACCAGGCCAGGTAGGTGACGCCCCGCCGCTCCAGGGCCAGCTCCACGGTGGCGCCGAGGCCCGGCCCGAAGTCGTAGGTCCGCTCGCCGATGCCGGAGAAGGGCGCGTCGATCGCCCCCAGAACCATCCCGTCCACCGCGAACCGGCTCCGGAGCCGCACCGTCTTGCCCGCCCACCAGCGGGAGAGGATGCCCGCCTCCACGCTCTGGGCGCCGAACTGGTAGACGGGATTGTTGACGTAGTCGAACCGCTGGCGGACCTCGAAGAGGTGCCGGTGCCTGGCCTCGGCCCGGGTGATCCCCATTCCGAACAGTCGGCCCGCCGAGCGGAGCTGATTGAGCCCGCCGCCCGCGGGGCTGATCTGGCCCCGCAGGTCGAACACGTCGTAGGGAGTATTGGTGATCGGCCCGAACGGATCGCCGTAGCTCACGTCCACCACCATCGTGGGCGAGTAGAGGGTCTCCGGCGCGTCCTCCTCGCGCACCCGTCTGGCGCCCGCATTGAACCGGAAGACCAGCTGGCGCGGGCGGTGCTCCGGAGGATTGGGACCGACGCGGCTCCAGTCCCCACGAGCCAGTCGGTTACCGGCTCCGATCGGGTCGAGGGCCGCGGCGCCCAGCTCGCGAAGCAACCGGGTGCGGCCACTGGTGCCGTTGTCGCGGATGGTGGCCGCCACCCGGTGGAACACCTCGCCCAGCGCGATCCCGCCGAAGCTGGTCATGAAGAAATCGTTGAGCGACGGGCGGTGGGTCTCGCCGAAGTACTCCCACATCCACGAGCCGAGGAAAGCGAGCGGCGCCGACTGCCAGTAGTCGAGCCCGTTGGCCCGGCCGGCGTTGAAGTAGAGCCCCCCGTGGTAGGGGTGGGCGAACATGTTGGTGCCGAAGGCGTTCTCGTCCCACTCCCAGCCCAGGCGGAGGTTGCTCTTCCAGCTGGAGAGCCCCACCCGGGCCCAGCCCTCGCCCAGGACCCAGGCATCGAACCGGTTCACCGCCAGGTTCACCGCGAGCCCCTGGGCCACGCTCATCGGCACCCGCGGCCGCGGGGCGATGCCGGGAGCGGCGCCCCGGGCCGCGGCGGAATCGGACGACTGCCCGGCAGCGGGCGCAGCCGAGGCCAGCAGTACCAGCACCAGGCCCAACCGGCGGAGCCACGCAACCTGGTCCATCGCGCAGCCTAAGCCGGGCGCCGACGCCCGGCAAGGCCGTTACGCAGTGCGCACTTCGGCTGCCCGCTCCAGGCCCAGCTCCCGGGTGGAGATCTCCCGCATCTCCACCTTCCGGACCTTGCCGGTCACGGTCATCGGGAAGTCGGTGGTGAACCGGACATAGCGCGGGATCTTGAAGGTGGCGATCTGCCCGCGGCAGAAGTCCCGGATCTCCTCCACCGTGGCGTGGGCGCCGTCCTTGAGCCGGATCCAGGCGCAGAGCTCCTCCCCGTACTTCTCGTCCGGCACCCCGATCACCTGGACGTCCTGCACCTTGGGATGGCGGTACAGAAACTCCTCGATCTCGCGGGGATAGACGTTTTCGCCGCCGCGGATCACCATGTCCTTGATCCGGCCGATGATGTTGACGTAGCCGTCGGGCCGCATCACCGCCTGATCACCGGTGTGCATCCAGCCGGCCTGATCGATGGCCTGGGCGGTGGCGGCCTCGTCGTCCCAGTACCCGAGCATCACCAGGTAGCCGCGGGAGAGCAGCTCGCCCGGCGCGCCACGGGGCACCGTCCGGCCGCTCTCCGGGTCGACGATCTTGCACTCCACGTGGGGGTGCACCGCCCCCACCGTGGCGGTGCGCCGCTCGAGGTCGTCCTCCCGGGTCGACTGGAACGACACCGGTGAGGTCTCGGTCATCCCGTAACAGATGGTGACCTCGGGCATGTGCATCCGGTCCAGCACCTGCTTCATCACTTCCACCGGACAGGGGGAGCCGGCCATGATCCCGGTGCGGAGGCTGGTGAGATCGAACCGGGCAAACTCCGGATGCTGCAGCTGGGCGATGAACATGGTGGGCACCCCGTACAGGGCGGTGCACCGCTCGGCCTGGATCGCCTCCAGGGTGGCGAGGGGGTCGAACGATTCCGCCGGGTAGACCACCGCCGCACCGTGGGTGAGCGCGCCCAGGTTGCCCATCACCATCCCGAAGCAGTGGTAGAGGGGCACCGGGACGCAGACCCGGTCGGCAGCGGTGAACCCGCAGCGCGCGCCCACGAAGTAGCCGTTGTTCAGGATGTTGTGGTGGGAGAGCGTGGCGCCCTTCGGGAATCCCGTGGTGCCCGAGGTGTACTGGATGTTGATCGGGTCGTCGAAGTCGAGCGTCGCCTCGCGGGTGTGGAGGCGTTCCACCGGGACCTCGTCGGCCCGGGCCAGGAACTCCTCCCAGCCCATCATCCCGGGGGCGCCCTCGTCCAGCAGAACCACGCGGTCCAGCGCCGGGAGCAGTGGGGCGACCTCCCGGAGCATCTCCAGGTAGTCGGTCTGGCGGAAACTCCGGGCCGACACCAGGACCGAGACGCCCGACTTCCGGAGGGCGTAGTCCAGCTCGTGCCGCCGGTAGGCGGGGTTCACGTTCACCAGGATCGCCCCCACCCGCGCGGTGGCGTACTGCACCACCAGCCACTCGGCCCGGTTGCCCGACCAGATCCCCACCCGATCCCCCGCCTGGACGCCCAGCGCGAGGAAGGCCCGGGCCGCCCGCTCCACCCGGGCCCAGAGTTCCCCGTAGCTCAAGCGGATCCCCTGGTGGCGGCTCACCAGCGCCAGGGCGCCGGGCGTGGCCCGCGCCACCCGCGCCAGCTCGGCGCCGATGGTCCGCCCGAGGAGCGGCCGGTCGGAGGGGCCGGAGACGTAGGCCAGGTCGGTCATGGGAGGGCTCCGCGGGTCTGGGTGGCGTGGAATCTACGGCGTTCCGAGGGGGGCGGTGAGCGCCAATGGTGGTTTTCCGAGGGAAAACGGGCCCGTTCCCTATTGTGTTCCCCGGGGAGACCCTTAGATTTTCCCTCGGAAGTCGCCCCCGCACCAGCTGTCATCATATCCAATCCAGGAGAGGCTAATGGCCGCGAAGAAGAAGACCGCCAAGAAGGCGACCAAGAAGGCCGCGAAGAAGAAACCCGCCAAGAAGGCCGCCAAGCGGAAGCCGTCCGCCGCCTTCATGAAGCCGATGACGCCAAGCGCGGCGCTGGCCGCCGTGATCGGAGCCAAGGCGATGCCGCGGACCGAGGTCACCAAGAAGCTCTGGGCCTACATCAAGCGGAACGGGCTCCAGGACAAGAAGAACCGGCGGATGATCAACGCCGACGCCAACCTCAAGGCGGTCTTCGGCGGGAAGTCCGCGGTCAACATGTTCGAGATGACCAAGCTGGTGAGCAAGCACCTGAAGTAGCGTCGCGATCGAGGGTCACCCTCACCACGGGGCCGGACGTTTCCGGCCCCTTGTTTCTTGTCCCGGGCTCACCGCAGGTCCACCACCCGCCTGGCCTTCCCCATGGAGCGGGCGATGGTCCCGGGCGGTTCCACCCGCACCCGGGCGCTGATCCCGATCAGGGACTTGATGTCGCGGGCAAGCCGCTCGGCTCCGGCGGCCGCGGGCTCGCCGCCCGCCGAGGGGTCGCGCGGCTCCACCACCACGTCCAGCGCGTCGAGCCTTCCTTCCCGGCGGATCTCCAGGACGTAGTGGGGGGAGAACCGCCCGGTGGCGAGGATCAGCTCCTCCACCTGCGAGGGAAAGACATTCACCCCCCGGATGATCAGCATGTCGTCGCTCCGCCCGGTGATCCGCGCCATCCGGCGCATCGCCCGGGCCGTTGGCGGGAGCAGCGCGGTGAGGTCCCGGGTCCGGTAGCGCACCACCGGCAACGCCTCCTTGGTGAGGCTGGTGAGCACCAGCTCTCCGCGCTCCCCGTCGGGCAGCACCTCGCCCGTCGCGGGGTCGACGATCTCGGGGTAGAAGTGGTCCTCCCAGAGCACCAGGCCGTCCTTGGTCTCCACGCACTCGTTGGCCACGCCCGGACCCAGCACCTCGGAGAGCCCGTAGATGTCCACCGCGTCCATGGCGAACCGCTCCTCCAGCTCGGCCCGCATCGCCTCGGTCCACGGTTCCGCTCCGTGGATGCCCACCTTGAGGTTGAGGGTTCGCGGGTCCACCCCCTGCCGCTCGCACTCGTCGGCGATCACCAGGGCGTAGGAGGGCGTGCACATCAGGACGTCGGGCCGGAGATCCACCAGAAGGCGCACCTGCTTCTCGGTCTGCCCGCCCGACATCGGGATCACGGTGCAGCCCAGCCGCTCCGCCCCGCCGTGGGCGCCCAGCCCGCCGGTGAAGAGACCATAGCCGTAGGCCACGTGCACGATGTCGCCCTTCCGGCCGCCGGCCGCGCGGATCGAGCGGGCCACCAGGCGGCTCCAGGTCTCGAGGTCTCTTGCGGTATAGCCCACCACCGAGGGGATGCCGGTGGTGCCCGAGGACGCATGGATCCGGAGCACCTGCTCCCGCGGCACGGCGAAGAGCCCGAAGGGGTACGCCTCCCGAAAGTCCGCCTTGGTGGTGAACGGGAACCGGGCGAGGTCGTCCAGCGACCGGAGGTGCGCCGGATGGACGCCGGCCGCCTCGAATTTGGCCCGGTAGCGGGGGACGCGGGTCCAGACCCGGCGGAGGGTCTCCCGTAGGCGCTCCAGCTGGAGTGCCGCGATCTCGTCCCGGCTCGCCGTCTCGATCGGCTCCAGGGTCCGGCGATCGGCGCCGGGCCGGAGGGTCTTGCCGTGGCGGACGGTGACCGGGCGTTTGACGAGCTGGAACGCGGGTGCCCGGCGCGGACTGCTCGGTTTCGTGGCCTTGGGCCTTCTCATCGGCGCCTCTCAGGCTTCAGCAACGAGTGGGGGCAAGCGGTGCGCCCAGGGGCGAGCCTGCTCGAGCTGGCCCGCCAGGCGGAAGAGGGTTGCCTCGTCGGCGTAGCGGCCCACCAGCTGCACGCCCACGGGCAGGCCCGCGTCGTTCCACCAGAGCGGCACCGACATCGCGGGCTGACCGGTGACGTTGAACACCGGCGTATAGGGAATTGCCTGGAACACCTTCCCGGCCAGCTCGTCGAGCAGGTTGGCGGCACGGATCACCCGGCCCGAGCCGATGGCGCCCAGCACCTGCAGGAGCCGCCGCTCGCCGGGCCGCGGCTGGAGCTTTCCTGTGGGGAAGGGCGGTTCCGCCAGCGTCGGCGTCAGAAGAGCGTCAAATCGGGTGAAGAACTGGCCGATGCCGCGGGCCTGCCGCTCCAGGAACCGGATCGCCACCGAGAGTTCGTCGGCTCTGAGCGCCCGGCCCAGGAGCCGGAGCGCCCAGGTGGCCGGCTCCAGCTCGGCGCGGGTGGCGCCCCGGCCCGTGACCCGCTCGGCGTCGGCGAGGTCGGCGTTGAGCTCGGCACAGAGCATCGTCACGAACGCGCGCGCGAAGGCCGGCCCGTCCACGGGCGGCGCGGCCGGGACCAGCTCGTGTCCCAGCGACTCCAGCAGCGCCACGCCGTCCGCCAGGGCGCGCTCGCAGTCCGGGTGGACCGTCTGACCCAGAAACGGAGTGCCGGTCCAGGCGATCCGGAGCCGGGCGGGTGTGGTGCCCGCCTCCTCGACAAAGGGCCGGTCGGGTCGCGGCGGGTAGTAGGGCGCACCGGGATCCGGGCCCTGCGTGGCGTCGAGCGCGGCCGCGCTGTCGCGCACCGAACGGGTCAGCACGTGGTCCACCACGGAGCCATGCCACTGCTCCCCCACGTCCGGGCCGGTGGGCGTGCGGCCGCGGGTGGGCTTCAGGCCGAAGACCCCGCAGCAGCTGGCTGGGATCCGGATCGACCCTCCGCCGTCGCCGCCGCTCGCCACGGGGACGATCCGTGCCGCCACCGCCGCCGCGGAGCCCCCGCTCGAGCCGCCGGTGGTCCGGGAGGTGTCCCAGGGATTGCGAGCCGGCCCGAAGAGCTCGGGCTCGGTGTAGGGTGTGAGCCCGAACTCCGGCGTGTTGGTCTTGCCGATGGGGATCAGGCCTGCCGCGAGGTAGCGGGCGGCCAATTCGGAGTGATGGTCGGCCACGTAGTTCCGGAGGAAGCGGCTCCCGGCGCGAAAGGGCTCGCCCTCGAGCAGCGAACCCAGGTCCTTCATCAGGAACGGCACGCCGGCGAAGGGGCCGCCGCCCTGGGGCCCCGCCGCCCATTCGCGGGCGCGGGCGTCCATGCGGTGGACGACGGCGTTGAGGGCGGGGTTCCGGTGATCGATCCGGGCCAGCGCGGCATCGACCAGTTCGCGGGGAGTGACCTCGCCCTGCTGGAGCAGCTTCGCCAGGGCGAGCGCGTCGAGATGGTCGTACTCGGGAAACGGGAGCATGTCGACGCCGGCCGGGCGGGTAAGGGAGCCGCGGGGATTTAGCCGTCACACCCGAGGGTGTCAACGCATGCGAACGAGGTGCGTCCGGTGCGGATCGCGGCGCGGAGCGTTAGCTTGCGCCCAGCCGGGGCTACGAAGGTCCCGGAGACCCCTGGCCCGGCCCCCGACCCAGGAACCGTGTTCCCACAAGATCTCTTCGCCAGGGTCAACGGCGTCTCGCTGCACTACCTCGACTGGGGCGGCACTGGCGACCTTCTTCTCATGCTACCCGGCTGGTCCCACACCGCCTACGCCTTCGCCGGCATCGCGCCCGCATTCACCGATCGATACCGCGTCATCGGCCTCACCCGCCGTGGCCACGGTGCGTCGGACAAGCCTACCTCGGGCTTCACCCTCGACGCGCTGGTGCAGGACATCGTTTCGTTCCTGGAAGCGATCGGCGCGCCGCGGGTGGTGCTGATCGGGCACTCCTTCGCTGGCCGGGAGATGCCACTCGTGGCGGAACAACTCGGCGAACGGGTCGGGGGCATGGTGTTTCTCGATGCGGTCTACGACTGGCCGTTGATCGGGAAGGACCCGGCCACCGCCAGCATCAATCGCCTGATGGAGCCGCCCGATAGCGCCTTCGCTTCCCACGCTACGCTCGATGCCTGGTACCGCTGGCGCGACCCCGAGACCTGGAGCCCGGTCGCGGCCGCCACCCTGCGCAGCCAGACGTATCTCACCGCTCAGGGCCGGCTCGCCTGGCAGCTGCCCCTGGCCGAGCTGGGCGAGCAACTCGCGTGGATGGCCACCAAAAGCACGGACTACTCGGCCATCAGGGTCCCCGTCCTTGCGATCTGGGCCAACATGCTGGAGCCCGCCTCACGCGCCATGAAGGCCGCGGGGCACTCGGCCGCTGATCTCGCGATGTTCCGGAGATGGGTGGTGGAGACCGATCTCGTGGTCAAGCAGTCGGGCCTCGCGTCGCTGGAGCAGAGCTCCGCACCCCTCACCGTCGTGGAGCTGGAAGCGCCGCACCTGGTGCATTGGTACGACCCGGTGCGGGTCATCAGCGAAACGAACCGGTTCCTGAGCCACCTCGGGTCTCCCAGCTAGGTCGAGAGCCGCTGGACAGCGTGGTCGACCCTGTCAGGGCGCGCCTCGCCCCACCCGAGCCGGCACCACCGTCAACGTGATCGCCGACGGATGGCTCGGCCCATGGTGGATCACGTTGTGCGCCACCACCGGGTCCTTCTCGTTGTAGTTGGGCCCGCCCGTGTTCAGGTTCCGCTCGTACACCGGAAACGAGCTGCTGGTGACCGAGATCCGGATCCGATGCCCCGGCTGAAACGTGTTGCTGGTCACGAGCGGGGGGATCGTCACCTTGTAGACCGTGCCGGGTTCCATGAATACCGGCGTGTCCCAGCCCTCCCGCCAGCGCACCCGGAGCGCCTGTTCGTCGAGGTTGTACGCCTTGCCGTCGGGATGCACGTCCACCAGCTTGACGATCAGATCGGTGTCCTTCACATCGGATGAGAGATACAGGGTGACCGCGATCGGGCCGGTCACGTCCACCGGCGCCCGGAGCGGCTCGGTACTGTACACCAGCACGTCGGGGCGCGCCTGCATGGCCGCCTGGTCGAACGACCCCGGGACCGCGGCGTTGAAGCAGCAGACCTGCCCCCCCAGGCTGGGCGCGGGATTCATCGGGTCGTAGGTGTAGGCGTCCTGGACGTCCTTCCGGGGGCGGGCCGGCACCAGCCGCCCGTTGCCGCTGGCGGTGTTGGCGCCGCCGTCGCTGTCGAGATAGTACGTGACCTGGCGCGCGCCGGCCGGCGGCCAGGTGTCGTAGGTCTTCCAGGCCCGGTCGCCCATGTTGTAGACGCGAACCCGGGGCTCCTTCTCGATGCCGTTCTCCACCCCCTTGAGCCAGCGATCGTACCAGCGGAGCACGAAGCCGGTATAGTCGAACCGGGCATCGCCCACGTTGCGCTCGCCGATCACGTAGTTCTCGCTCTCCACCCGACCCATCTGGCAGTGGGCGGTGGGTGCCACGATCATGAAGGTGTTGTCGCGCGCGAGCTGGGTGGCGGCGTGCCTGGTCTGGTACTCGAACAACGCCAGGTTCGGCCCCGTCGACACGTCGTACCAGGAGTTGATGTAGAGCGCCGGCGCGGCGTTCCGGTCGCCCTCGTTGCCGAACTCGATGGTCCTCCACCGGGGGTCGTTGAGCGCCCAGGTCATGAAGTCGTCGAGGTCGCTGGGCGCTGACCCGATCCGCTTCGGGATGTCGCCCCAGGGCAGGGTGGCGATCACGCTGTCGAAGCTCACCTGCGGAATCGACTGGGGGTTCAGATTCCAGTACCGGTTGAGCCGCAGCATCTGCTCGCGGGTCAGCTCGGCGGGGAACGACGGCTTGTACTTGTACCCCGCGCCGTGGTACCAGGAGAGCCAGAAGTTCTGGAACACGCCGCCCCGGTAGTGATTGCCCATCTCGTTGTACGGCCCCACCCTGCCGATGCCGGCGCCGGAGCCTCGCGGCACTGCGGCCGCGAACGCCGGGTGGTGCATCGCGTTCATCCGATGCTGCTCCTCGGCGCTCGAGGAACAGCCGTAGGCGCCCACCTTGCCGTTGGACCAGGGCTGCCTCGAGATCCAGTCGATGGTGTCGTAGGCGTCGGGCCCGGAGCCGCCGAGGTAGGTGTAGACGCCCTCGGAGAAATAGCGGCCCCGGACGTTCACGTAGGCCAGCGCGTAGCCGCTCTCCAGGAAGCGCTGGTTCTCGGGCCACGCGGCCGGGTTGATCAGGTAGGGGAAGAAGACCAGGATGGTCGGCAGGTTCCGGCGGGGGCGATCCTTCGGGAAGAAGAACGACCCGTTGAGGCGCTTGCCGTCGCGCATCGGAATCCGCACCATCTCCTCGCGGTCCACCTGGGTGGCGAAGTACTGGAGGGCGGGATTGGGCGCCGCCTGGGCCGCGATCCGGGCAGCCGGGGCGAAGGCCATCGCGAGGAGCGAGGCCGGGATCGGGAAAAGGGCGGACGTCCAGGCAAGCCGCGGGGCGAGGCGACGCACCAGCGAGGGCATTACCGATTCCGGTGGAAGGGGTTCTTCCAACGTAGCATCGCGGCGTAGTTTTCGCCGGTTCCCTCGCGGCCCCTCAGGCCGGCGCCGAGGCCGAGACCGTCGACGGCGCCGTTGTACATGTCGCGGGTGGCGCCGCGGAGCCGGCCGGTGGTGGGGTCGCGCTGAATGCTGATCCAGGAACCGAACGACGGCTGGAGCTGGGCCTTGGGGCGGAGCACGGCATGACCGCCCCGCGCGTTGAGCGCCGCGACCAGCGCCGCCGAGAAATCGCCGTCCGGGAGCGCCTGCTGCTCCAGGCCCGAGCCGGAGAACTGCGGCGCGTGCAGCGCCACGTAGGGATCCTGCCCGTAGTCGAGCACGTTCACCAGCACTGCCAGCGTGTTCTCCAGGAGCCCCGCGCCGATGCTGCTGCCGGCCAGCACCCAGTCGCCGTCCTTCGTCACGATGATCGGGTTGGTGGGATCGGGCAGCCTGACCCCGGGACCCGCCCGCCGGATCAGATCCTGCTGAAAGCAGGCGGCGTCGGGGATCGAGATCCCGCCCACGTTGAGGCCCGTGGCGCCCCAGAGCACGGTGTTGATGGTGTGGGTGGCCGCCGCCACGTTGCCCTGCGGGTCGACGGCCACCACGGCGTCCGAATGCCCGCCGCCGCTCGCTGCCAGCGCCACCAGCGCCTCCCGCGCCTGCCGCTGCGCCTCGGCCGCGCCCCGCTCCAGCTCGCGCCAGGTGGTTGGCTGCCGGATCTCGTTCCACCAGAACGCTGCTGTTTCCTTCCTGAGCCGCCCCGCGTTCGAGAGGTCCTGGGCCGGGAAGCGCTGCTGCGCCCAACCGGCCGGGACCCCGACGCCGCCGCCCGGCGGACCGGCCAGGAACTGAACGTGGCTCGCCTCGATGAAGGGATAGAGCGTCTCGGCCGACTCCCAGTAGCGGGGGAGGTTGGGCAGGTCGACGTGCTCCAGCACCTGCATCGCCTCGAGCGTGGCCGTGGCGCCGAAGGTGGGCCAGGCGGCGCCGTGGAGTTCGTATCCGCGGTAGGAGGCCCGCACCGGCTCGCTCCAGACCGCCCGGTAGGCGGCGAGATCCTCCAGGGTCATCCGGCCACCCTCCGCCCGGACGGCCTCGACGAACTGGCGGGCCCACTCGCCCCGATAGATGAAGCTCGCGCCTTCGGCGGCCACGCGGCGCAAGGTCGCCGCGAGGGCGGTCTGCCTGAAGAGGTCGCCGTTCTGGTAGGGCGTGCTGTCGTTCTTCATGAAGACCGCGCGAGTGGCTGGCAGCCGGCTCAGGACGTCCTTCCGCATGGCGAGCCCGCCGCCGAGGATGCCGCTCACCTCGAAACCCTCCTCGGCCAGATAGATCGCCGGGGCGAAGAGCCGGTCGAACGGCAGGCGTCCGAACCGGTCGTGGGCCGCCTGGACCCCGGCGAAGAACCCCGGCACCAGTGCGGTGCGGCCGCTCGGCGAATAGGCCTGGATGCCGCCCGGGCCGAGACACGACGGAATGGTGGCGGGCTCGGTCTCGTCTCTGACCGTGTTGAACCCCGCGTTCAGACTGTGCACCGTGCGGGAACGAGCGTCGAAGTAGATCAGGTTGAAGAACCCGGCGTAGCTCACCCAGGAGCCCGCCGCCAGCGCGATCAGCGCCAGCGCGGTGGTGATGACGGCGTCGACCGCGCTGCCGCCCTGCCGCAGGGCCTCGCGCCCGGCCCGGACCGCCACCGCCCCCGTGGTACCCGTCACCATCGCGGAATCGCCCTCGCCCAGACCCTTGGGGCGGCCCAGCTCGGCAGTGCGGGCGAGGTACGCCTCCAGCTCGCCCGCCGGCCAGCGGGCAGGCGAGAGATCGACTGTCCGGCCGGGCGAACACCCAACCAGCAGGACGGCGGCCACGGCGGCCGCCGCCGATCGGCCGGGGATGGCCGCGCCGGACCGGGTCAACCCGCCGGAACGGCGAAATGATCGCTGTCTCATATTACGGGACACGCTCTCGATTTACGTTCCGGCGAGTATAGGCGCCGACGATCGGGGTGGCAAACCGGGCGGGGCCCGGTCGCTTCCCGCGCCGGCCGCGGGGTGACGCTACACCCAGTCGACCAGGTCGCCCACGCCCCGCCGCTCCGCCTCCCGCAGGATGTAATCGGCCGAGACCAGGTCTTCGGCCACCATCCCGAGCGACTTGAACAGGGTCAGGTCCTGGTCCGAGGTCCGGCCGGCCACCTTCCCGGTGAGGACCTCGCCGATGGACCCCAGGATGTGCTCGTCGCCGACCCGGCCGGCGTCGCGGGCCCGCCGGAAGTCGCCAGCCAGCGCGAGGGCGCTGTCCCTGAAGTCGACGAAGAAGCGGCAGCGGGCCACGGTCTCGATGTCGATTTCCGAGGTGGTGGGAACGCTGGAGCCCACCACGTTGAGGTGCTGCCCCGGCCGGAGCCACTCGGCCCTGAAGTAGGGCTCGGCCGCGGCGGTGGTGGTGCAGATCACGTCGGCGGCCGTCGCGGCCTCCTCGGGGGACGCGACCGCCGTCACGTTCGGGACCCCATGATCGGCGGCGGCCGCGGCGAAGGCCCGGGCCCTGGCGACGTCGCGGCCCCAGACCAGCACCCGCTCGAACCGGCGGACCCGGGGCACGGCGTCGAGGTGGGTATGGGCCTGCTCCCCGTACCCCATGATCGCGAGCGTCCCGACCTCGCGGCGGGCCAGCGCGTCGGTGGCGACCGCGGTGGCCGCGGCGGTCCGGATCGCGGTGATCTCCCGGCCGTCGAGGATCGCGACCGGGCAGCCGCGTTCGGTCTCGAACAGCAGCACGATCCCCTGATGCGACCCGACCCCGGTGCCGAAGTTGCCGGGGAAAACCGAGATCACCTTGATGCCGAGCCGCTCGGGCTCCGCCGTGTAGCCGGGCATCATGCTCATCAGCCCGCGGCGGTCGGGGTGGAAGACCGCCTGCCGGATCGGCTGGATGGCCTGATTGGTGGCGACCAGCGACATCGCCCTTCGCATCAGCTCGATGCAGCGATCCATCGGGAGGAGCGACCGGACCAGCGAAGCGTTGAGCAGTCGGATCTGCATGGGATTCCAGGAAGGGGGCACTCCAAGATACGGCACCGGGCGGTTTTGCGGATCGACCCGGCCCGGTTAGTCTGCTGCCTCGCCAGCAATCCCGAACCTCGACCACGCCAGGTCCCGATGACCACGCCGCATCACCCCTCACCCGCCACCCTCGCCGTCTGGGGCGGCGAGCTGGAGAAGGACTTCTGGGAGCGGGCCACCCAGCTCCCGATCGTCGCCAGCGCCTCCTTCGGCTACCGCGACCTGGACGAGTGGCTGGAGGTGGCCACCGGCCGCCGGCCCGGCCACATCTACAGCCGCAACACCAACCCCACGGTGGCGGCATTCGAGGAGAAGGTCCGCCTGCTGGAAGGCGCCGAGGCCGCCACCAGCTTCGCCACCGGGATGGCGGCCGTGAGCAACACTCTCTTCACCCTGCTGGAGGCCGGCCAGCGGGTGGTGACGGTGCGCGACACCTATGGCGGCACCTCCAAGATCTTCACCGACTTTCTGCCGAAGCTGGGCGTCACCGCCACGCTCTGCCCCACCGGCGACCACGACGCGCTGGAGGCGGAGATCGCCCGCGGCTCAGCCCTGGTGTATGTCGAGTCGCCAACCAACCCGACCATCAGGATCCACGACCTCGCGCGGCTGGCCCGGGCGGCCCACGCGGTCGGCGCCCTGCTGGTGGTCGACAACACCGTGGCCACGCCGATCAACACCCGACCCCTGGCCCACGGCGCCGACCTGGTGCTCCACAGCGCCACCAAGTACCTCGGCGGCCACGAGGACGCGATGGGCGGGGTGGTGTGTGGGCCGGCGTCGCTGATCCGCCGGATCTATCACTACCGGGAGATCACCGGGGCGTCGCTCGGCCCGCTGCCGGCCTACCTGCTGCTCCGGGGCATCAAGACGCTGGCGCTCCGGGTCCGGCAGCAGAACGCGAGCGCGCTCACGGTGGCGCGATTCCTGGCCGGGCACCCGGCGGTGGCCAGTGTGGGGTATCCGGGCCTGCCCCAGCATCCGGGCCATGAGATCGCGGCCCGTCAGATGGCAGGGTTCGGCGGAATGCTGTGCTTCAGCCTGAAGGGGGGCTGGGACGCGGTGAAGCGGGTGCTGCCCCGGCTCCGGTACGCCCATGCGGCCGCGAGCCTGGGTGGGGTCCAGACCTTCGTGGGCCCGCCGGCTACCACCAGCCACGTGGAGTGCAGCGCGGAGGAGCGGGCGGCGCTCGGGATCCCGGAGGGGCTGATCCGCTACTCGGTGGGGATCGAGGACCCCGCCGACCTGGTGGCCGACCTGGAGGCGGCGCTGGACGAGTAGGCGCCGGGCCGCGGAACCGACCCCCCTGCCCCGGGGCTACCGCTCGATTCCCGCCCGGCCGTTCAGCGCCCCGCGGAAGTAGTAGAGCTTCCCCGCCGGCTCCGGATCCGGATACACCCGCGAGGCATCGGCCCCGCGGTAGAGCACGCCGTTCAGCATCACCCGGTCGATCCGGCGGCTGTGGCGGATGTCATCGAGCGGGTTGGCGTCCAGAATCACCAGGTCCGCGAGCTTTCCCGCCTCGATCGAGCCCAGCTGGCCGTCCAGGCCCAGGTACCGCGCCGACTTGATGGTGGCAGTCTCGAGGATCTCCCTGGGCGTGAAGCCGCCCCGGGCCAGCAGCGCCATCTCCCAGTGCTTGTCGAGCCCGTGCATCTGGCCGTGGCCGCTGATCTGCACCGAGATCCCCGCCCGGTAGAGCTTCCGGATCTGTTCCGCCATCTCCCCGGCGTAGACGTCGTCGTCGAAGTAGTGGGTGGTGCGGCGGTACTGGAGCAGGTAGCTGGCCGGGAAGAAGCGAAGGAGCTTCTCGTCCTCCCAGAGGCGCTCCGACTGGTGGAACACGGTCTCTCCCTGGGGGCCGTTGTAGACCACCACCAGCGTCGGCGTGTTCCCGGCGCCGGTGGCCGCCCAGAGGCGGATCACGTCGTCGTAGAGCGGGGTGAGGCCCACGGTGTGCTCCAGCCCCGAGACCCCGTCCATCAGCATGGTCCAGTTCATCTGGAAGTCCACCGCCGTCTCCGCCACCACGTTCAGCCCCATCCGCCGGGCGGCGTCGTAGAGCTGCATCCGGGCCGAGCGGGTGAACTGGACGTAGTCCTTGAGCGCGGCGGCGCCGAAGGCCCGGTTCAGGCTCACCACCTCGTCGGCGTCGGCCTGGGAGAGGATGGGGCGGTAGAGCTTGGTCCGATACTGGCGCAGGCCGTAGATCGGCGGCCCGACCGACAGAAGCCGCGAGCCCGGAATGGCGCCCTTCCGCTGGAGGTCGGACACCAGAAAGTCCTTGAGGTGATTCCCGTAGACCTCGTACACGGTGGTGACGCCGTAGGCCAGGTTGGCCACCAGGCCGGCGTGGCGCTGCTCCACCACGTTGAGGGTGGACTGATCGGGATTGTAGTGCCCGTGGGCGTCGATCATGCCCGGCATGACGGTCTTGCCGCGGAGGTCGAACACCTGCGCGCCGGCCGGCGGCGCCAGGCCCTCGCCCACCGCCTCGATCCGGTTCCGTCGCACCACGACGGTGGCGTTTTCCAGGACCCGTCCCTGCGGGTCCATGGTGATCACCCGCGCGTTGGTGAGCGCCACCACCCCGGCCGGCGACGCCACCTCGAAGTCGAAGGCCAGGTCGGTACGGGCCGCCGTGGCGCGGTCGGCCAGGACGTCGGCCACCGGCTTCCGGTAGAGGGCCGTTCCCCGGCTCCAGTACACCCCCTGGCTGTCCCGGTCCCACCCCAGATCCTCCCCGTCCTCCCGATCGATCCGGAAGCTCACCCCCTGCTTGTCGAACGCGCTGACGGTCACGAGCCTGCCCGCGGGCGCGAACGGGGTGAGATAGCTGCGCAGGTACTCCCGGTACGCCACCCACTTGAGGTCGGGCGAGACCAGGGCGTGCTGCCCGTGGGGGAAGGCGTAGAGGGTTCGCTTTCCCTGCCCGTCCGTGCGGATCGACGCCAGGAACAGGGTATCGCGCAGGATCTCGGTGAAGTAGAGCGTGGCGCCGTCGGGCGCGAAGCTGATCCCTGGCGGCCGCCGGACCGCGAGCGGGTACGCCGGCCGCCAAGCCAGGTCGGTGACCCGCCGCTCGACTCGATCCGGCCCCAGCAGCACCAGCTCGAACTCGTCCTCCTCCTCCAGCGGCCGGCCCCGGTTGAGGTCGCCCTTGCCGCGGAGGAACGCCAGGGTGCGGCCGTCGGGCGAGAGGGTGAGCGAGCCGTACTGCGCAGGGATGGAGGTGAGCCGGACGGGGGCGCTCCGGGCCAGGAGCGGCCGGGACCAGATCGCGCCCAGGCTGTCGTCGGTCCAGGAGGCGTAGTAGACCGTACGGGTGGCGGGGTCGTAGGCCGGGCTCGACTCCAGGGCCTCGGTGGCGGTGAGCGGAATTCGGTCGTTGCCGGTGCCGAGATGGACGTCGCCTAACGCGGCGTAGAGCGGCCCCCGGTCGGTGGGAGTGGCCCACCGGACGGTCCGGACCGGAGTCCGCCCCTCGGCGGGGATCGGCACCGGGAAGCGGATGGTCTCCGCCAGGACCCGGCGCACCGGGGCGCGGAACGGAATCTCGCGGACCGTGCCGGACCCCAGGTCCACGGCGCGGATCCGGCCGCCCGAGGTGAAGAAGATCTCCCGGCCGTTCGGGTGCCAGCTCAGGTTGGGATAGACGCCGAAGGTGACGCCCGCGCCGCTCTCCTGCCGGTCGCGATCCAGCCCCGCCACCAGCACCCGTTCGCGCCGGGTGGCCAGCTCGTGAAGCACCAGCTCGGTGCGCCGGTCATTCCGGTGGACGTAGGCCAGGTGGCGCCCGTCGGGCGAGAGGGCCGGGTCGGCGGCGCCGCCGGGCCGGGTGATCCAGGTGGCCAGCTCGCCCGTCGCGAGGTCATAGGTCCGGATCCGGAAGCCGGCCGTGGTGATCGGCCCGCCGGGCTCGGCGAAGAAGACCCGGTTGTTGGCCCGGTCCTCGCTGAAGTGGGTGGGCGCCTGGAAGGTGGACCCCCGCACCAGCTCGGTGCGGGAGCCGTACCGGTCGATGCGGTAGCCCGTGAAGCGGGCCCCCAGGTCCATGGCGGTGACGTAGATCCCGATCCCGTCCGGGGCCCAGCTGGCCTGGAAGGCGCGGTAGTCGAGCTTCGAGATCTTTTCCAGCGAGTCGGTGCCGCGGTGGAGGAGCCAGATCTCCTCCCGGCCGCTTCGGTCCGAGGTGAAGAGAATCGTCCGCCCGTCCGGGCTGTAGCGGGGGAACTGGTTGTACGACCGCCCCTGGGTGAGCTGGCGGGCCTCGCCGCCCGCGATCGGCATTTCGTACAGGTGGCCCAGGAGATCGAATACCAGGGTCCGGCCATCGGGCGCCACGTCGACGCTGATCCAGGTCCCCTCGGTGGCGGTGAACTCCAGGAGCCGGGTGGGGGCCCGGACCGAGTCCACGTGGAAGGTGGCAGCGGCCTCCTGGGCCATTGCGGACCAGGGGGCCGCCAGCCGGAGGAGCACTGCGGCGGCACCAAGAGCGAACGAACGGAGCATCGGCAGGACTCGGCGACGGGTGAGGCGACGCGGGCGGACCACCGATCCTAACGCGCCCGGTCACCTCCCGACAGGCCCACGCCGCCCCCCCCGTCCCGCCCTAGAACCTGACGGCCATCTTCACCTCGAACGGGATCGCCGCATTGCGCAGGTCGAGGATGTTGCGATTGGCGTCGAAGCCGTAGGCCGACAGCAGGTAGCTGCCGGGCCGGTCGAACCAGTCGCCCCGCACCTGGCCGGCGTAGGTGTCCCGAAAGAACCCGCCAAAGTTCTGCCGGGTGTGGGTCATCGGCCCGCCGAGGAGGAGGCCCGTTTCCACCCCATCCACCGTCGACACCTTGGCCAGAAACATCTCCTGGATCCGGCTGGTTCCGCCGGCGGGGTAGTAGGCGTCGATATTGACGGGAACGGTCACCGGCACGCCCTGGCAGTTCCCCTGAGCACCATAGGGGTTGGCGCAGACCACGATCGGCGGTTGGGGGCGGAATTCGACCCGGTCCAGGCCGGTGGCGCCCACGCGGAAGGACGTGAAGTTCGACTGGACCCGGGTGGAGATGTCGATCCCGATGTAGGCCACGTTGTTGCCCGCATCGACTCCGCCAAGGAGCGCGTGCGTGGCCCGCCGCTCCACGCCCTCCGGAAGCCAGAAGGAGCCCGGTCGGTGCAGACGCTCGGCGGACGCGGAGAAGCTGTAGTCGAGCTGGAGCGACAGCGACCGCTTGAAGCTGCCGTCGAACCGCTGGCCCTGCGGCACGTAGTCGAAGATTGGAACGGTTGGCAGGTTGTTGTAGCGAATTCCGAATGCCGAACCGGTCAGCTTGAAGTTGTCCACCAGGTCCCAGCCGAAGGTCGCGGTACCACCGGCCGCGAGGGTGGCGGGGGCAACGGGATTGCTCACGATCGGCGGTTCCCGGTCTTCCACGAAGGGGCGATAGACGTAGGCGCTCCAATTCCGGGCCCGGTCCGTGGCAGCCACCCAGAAGTCGTATTCGCCCGCGCCGAGACCCTGCGGTTCGTAGCGGTCCAGACCGTACGTCACGCCCCGGCACATCGGGTCCATCCAGTTGCCCACGGCGCACTGGTCCGCGGGGGTGGCGTTCTCGAAGTTGCGCAGCAGCTTGATCCGGTAGGGGTCAACGCCGGGAAGTCCGGCGCCGCCGACGTCGGTGGCGCTCCACAGGAACGCCCGGCCCGGGGGCGGATTCACCGCGAACTCGCCGATCCCCTGCTCGGCGCCGCGGCTGTTCTGGAAGGTGACCAGCGGTGCCTTGAAGTCCGTTCCCACCTGCTGGAAGGCGGTCGTGACCCCGTTGGTCACCGGGATGATGTTCAGGTTGTCGAGTGCGTCCCAGCAATGAACCCGGAACACCCAGCTCGGCTGGGCTGTCTCGCTCCCGATGTCGCCGCCGGTGGTGACGGGGTTCGGAAAGAACGCTGTTGCCCCGGTCCCGTACCGGAGGTCGCAGTTGACGCCACCCACTCCTTCGTCCGTCACCAGCGGGGTCGACCCGGTCCAGGTGAAGCCGAATTCCCCCAGGCGACCGGCAAGCGGTTGGGTCTGATTGATCCAGGCCGTGGCGGAGCCTGGCTCGAAGGTGGCGCTGAGCGGAGGAGCGAACGGCTTCCTCACGTCGAGATTCCATTCCAGTCCGGGAAGCTCATCCTGGAACGCCGGATCGTGATTGAGGATGTCGGCCTGGAAGGTCCCCAGGCTGGTGGTGATCGTGGCCTTGGTGAGGCGGAACCGCCCCTCGCCGATGTCCAGCAGGCCGCCCTGAGCGGGTGCAATGTCCCGTTTCGCGATCCAGTTGACCACGCCCGCCACTGCGTCGGCGCCGTAGACGGCCGAGCTGGCCGGTCCGTTGAGCACCTCGATCCGTTCGATCAGGGCCTCGTCCAGCCGCTGGAACGTGGCCCGATCGAAGGCCGCGGTGGTGATGACGAGGTCCAGACCGGCGCCGTAGGTGCGGCTGTTGGCCGGGTTGACCGCGGTCGGGCCCTGATACTCGCCCTTCAGCACCGCCACGGCTGATCGATTGTTGAGGGTGATGTTGGGTCCGTTGGCCGACGTGAGCGTCTGCCCCTGCTGGATCAGTTCCAGCACCGTGGCGTAGTTGCCATTCGGGATCCGGGGGATCGCGCTCTGGTCGATCACGTCGATGGCGTGCGTGGGAGCAGCGACGTCGACGGCGGTCCGGAGTGCGGCGTCCGGAGCGGTTCCGGCAGCCCCAAGCGAGCCCGGTGGGGCCGCCGGCACCCCGTTGACGATGTTCACCTGGCCGGCCACCACGTCGCCCAGGCGGACCCGGAGCACCCCGTTGAAGCCGGCCGGCACCGTGAGGTTGACCGCGAACCGGATCGTCTTCCTGACGTCGGTCAGCACCACCGGTTGGCCGTTCTGGGTGATCCCGAGCACCTCGACCGATACCGGGGGATTGGTGACGGTCACGGCGGCCGTGGCCTGGACCGACGGCTGGGACACGAGGCTCGCCGTGATGGTGGCGTTGCCGGCCCCCACGGCCGAGACCAGCCCGGTCTGGCTCACGGTGGCCACCTGTGCGGCACTGGTGGTCCAGTTCACCCCTCCCGTGGCGTTGTTCACCGTGGCCGTGAGCTGGCCGGTTTCGCCTACCACCAGATTGAGCGTCGCAGGGGTGACGGTGACCGAGGCCGGTGGCGGGGGCGGCGGTGGGGGCGGGGCGGTCGGCCCGCCGCAGGCCGCCAGGGGCAACAGCGCGGCCAGGAGGACGGCGCCAAGTCGGTGGAGGGTGGGTTGGCGCATCGGCATTGGGACCTCACGGCAGGGTTGGTCGGGCCGGGCCCGGGCGGGCCCGACCGCCTCTTCCCTTCAACGCGCAGGACCATGCCGCGGGCGGCCAGGGCCGGGCGGCCGCGCTGGACGGCCGGCACCCGGGGCGGCATCTTGCGCGGACCATGAACCCTTCGCCCGAGCGCCTCGCCGCTGCGCTTGCCGACCGCTACCGGATCGAGCGGCTGCTCGGTCAGGGAGGGATGGCGGCCGTCTATCTGGCCCGCGACCTCCGCCACCAGCGGAGCGTGGCGCTCAAGGTGCTCCGGCCCGAGCTGGGCGCGGTGATCGGCGCCGAGCGGTTCCTGCACGAGATTCGCACCACCGCGAACCTTCAGCACCCCCACATCCTGCCGCTCTTCGACTCCGGCGAGGCGGGCGGGCTTCTTTTCTACGTGATGCCGTACGTGGAGGGCGAGACCCTCCGCCAGCGGCTGGGGCGGGAGAAGCAGCTGGGCGTGGCGGAGTCGGTGGAGCTGGCCCGGAACGTGGCCGCGGCACTCGACTATGCCCATCGACGCGGGGTGATCCACCGCGACATCAAGCCCGAGAACATCCTGCTCCACGATGGCCAGCCACTGGTGGCCGACTTCGGCATTGCGCTGGCCGTGTCGCAGGCGGGATCCACCCGGCTCACCGAGACCGGCCTCTCGCTCGGCACCCCGGGGTACATGAGCCCGGAGCAGGCCACCGCCGACCGGGAACTCACTCCCCGGAGCGACATCTACTCCCTGGCCTGCGTGCTCTACGAGATGCTGGTGGGCGAGCCGCCCTTCACCGGCCCCACGGTGCAGTCGGTGATCGCCAAGGTGGTGACCGAGCGGGCGCCGGCGGTGGCCGAGCGGCGGGACACCGTGCCGCGGAACGTGAGCGCCGCGATTGCCCGGGCGCTCCAGAAGCTCCCGGCCGACCGTTTCGGCTCGGCGGCGGAGTTCGCGGACGCGTTGGCCAACCCGGCGTTCGGATCGGACGAGGCTGCCGTCGTGCCCCGGCCGCAGGTGAGCGGCCGCGCCCGCGCCATGCGGCTCCTTCCCTGGGCGTTGGCCGCGGGATCCATCGCGATCGCGGTGGCTTTCGTCGTGCGGGGCGTCGGCGGTCCGGCGCGCGACGACGGGGCGACGGTCGTCCGATCGGTGCTGCACCTGCCCGCCGAGGTCGCGCTGGACTATCCCTCCCTCGCCTTCTCCCCCGACGGCAGCCGGCTCTACTTCACGGCGCTCGGGCCGGCCGGCCGGCAGGTCTTCGAGCGGCGGCTCGACGGCTGGGGCATCCGCGCGCTGCCGGGTTCGGAGAACGGGATGCAGCAAACGGTGTCGCCCGACGGGAGGTGGGTGGTGTTCCGGGCGTCGCCGGACGGCGGCCTCCGGCAGTCGCCAGTGGGCGAAGGAGCGCCCCAGATGCTGGATCGCGAGTCGGCGTGGGGCGGAGCCTCCTGGGGGCCGGACGGAACCCTCTACTACAGCCGGTCCTACAACTCCGGCCTGTGGCGAATCGTGCCGGGACGGGGCCCGGAGGAGATCACCAGGCCTGATACCACTCGCGGCGAGTTGGCGCACTGGTATCCCCAGGTGCTCCCGGGTGGCAGGTACCTGCTGCTCACGATCTGGCGGATTCCGGTTGACAGCGCCGAGCTGGCGGTGCTGTCGTTGGACACCGGCCGACACGAGACCGTGCTGACCGGCGGGGTGTACGGTCGGGTACTGCCCTCAGGGCATCTGGTCTACGCCCGTAACGAGGCCATCCATGGCGTGCGGTTCGACATCAGGACCAGGCGCGTGGTCGGCACCCCGGTGCAGCTGCTGGATGACGTGGCCATGTCCCCGGTGGACGGGCTCGCGGCCTTCGCGGTCTCGAGCCGGGGCGACCTGGCGTATCTGGCGGCGTCCGACCACGGCGCCCCTTCCGACCTGGTCTTCGTGGACCGGCGGGGGCGGGAGACGGGCACCCAGGCGCCGCCGGACCGGTATGACGAGCCGGCCCTGGCCCCTGATGGCCGTCGGGTGGCCGTGGCCGTGGGCAGCGGGGACGACGGAGGGGACGTGTGGGTCGTGGACCTGGAGCGGGGCACCCGGCTCCGGATCACTGCCGGCGGCGGGGTGGACTTCGCCCCGATTTGGACCCCCGACGGTCGGGACCTGGTGTATCTGCGGGAGCGCCCGGCCTTCGAGTTCTTCACCCGGCCGGCCGACGCCAGCCGGCCCGAGCGCCCGCTGTACCTCTCGGGCCGCGACAAGTATCCGGGATCGTTCACGCCCGACGGCAGCACGCTCCTCTTCCAGCACGACATGCCGCGCCAGGAGATCTGGCGGCTGGCCATGGACGGATCGAGCGCCGCGGAACTGGTGCTGAGCAGCGCGGACCATCTCGCCGCCCCTGCGCTCTCGCCCAAGGGGAGGTGGTTGGCACTCGCCTCCAACGAGTCGGGGCGGAGCGAGATCTACCTGGCGCCCTATCCCGACGTGACGCGGGGACGGCGGCCGGTATCGCTGGAGGGCGGGATCTTCCCCCGCTGGAGCCGTGGGGGCCGGGAACTGGTGTGGGAGAGCGGCCGCCGGATGATGGCCGCCGCGGTGGACCCGACCACGGGCGAGGCCGGCCGGCCGGTGGTGCTGTTCGAGCACAGCTATCGGGCGTCGACCCGGATCACCCGGAACTGGGACGTGTCGCCGGATGGCGAGCGCTTTCTCTTCGTCAAGCGGCCGGGCGAACGGGCACCGCGGCGGATCATGCTGGTCTCCAACTGGGTAGGCGAAATGGTGCGCCAGCTTCGGCAGGCGGCCGGCCGCTGAGTCTGGGGGCCGCGCCCTCGCGCTCCTTGCCGCAACCCCAACCCCGCGCCTACTGTTGGCGCCCGGCACCGCGTGAGACCAATGCCGGCCGGCCCTCCCGCACCAGAGAGGAACGAGATGAACCGGGGGCGATTCGTCATGGTTGGAAGCGGAGTCCTGCTCGTCGCTAGCCTGGGCACTGGGACCGAGGCCCGCGCGCAGCGGCTCGAGCCGCGGCCGATTCCGACTCGCCGGATCGAATCCTACACCATCCGATCGGCCATCACCGACCGCTCCTACGACATCTCGATCGGATTCCCCGCGGAGTACCCGGCTCATCCGGAGAAGAAGTATCCGGCGCTGGTCGCCACCGACGGCAACCACGTCTTTCCCGCGGTCTGGGGCACGGTCGACGGCCTGGTGGACCAGGGCACCATCGAGCCGATGATCGTGGTTGCCATCGGCACCCCGTTCGAGTCCGGCGACTCGGCGTGGGTGCGACGCCGGGTGCACGAGTTCTCGCCACCCGACTGGCCGATGACCGACCCGTTCGGGCAGGCAGTGAAGCAGGGCGTGTGCGAACGGTACCAGGTCCGGGCGCTGACCGACTGCGTCGGCGGGGCGCCGAAGTTCCTCCAGGTCATCATCTCCGAGGTGCTCCCGGCCGTCGAGCAGCGGGCCCGGATCGATCGCACCCGGCTCGGTCTCTTCGGCGTCTCGGCCGGCGGCTTCTTCGGGGCGTGGACCATGTTCCGGCCCGAGTCGCCGTTCACCCGCTACATCCTCTCGAGCCCCGCGATGGCGTATGGCGACGGCCAGATCTTTCGAGACGAGGCCCGCTGGGCCCAGTCGCACCAGGACCTGGCGGTATCGGTCTACCTGGCGTTCGGCACGCTCGAGATGGACGACGCCTACATGGAGGGGATCGGGCACATCGCCAGCGGGACGGCTCGGCTGGCCGGGGTGCTCCGGGGCCGGAACTATCCGGGTCTGCGCCTCCATTCCGAGGTGCACCAGGGGCTCGGACACGTCGACACGGCGCCGGCGGCGCTCGCGCGGGGGTTGAGGCTGCTGTACCCCCGAGCGCCGCAGTGAGGCGGGGTGGCGTCCCGGGCTGTTCCGCCGGCGGAGCTCCTTCGAGATCGGTGAAGCGGGTGGCGGCCGGCGGCCGGGTTTGCGGGGCCTCCCCCGCCAGTGAGCGCCCTATTCGATCCGCACGATCCCCGGGGCCACCGCCGGAAACCGCTCGAACACCGCGCGGTCGTGGCCCGGCACCACGAGCCGCGGATTGGAGGCAAGGCGCAGCATCCGCTCCTGGGCTCTCCGGTTCGACACCGAGTCCCAGGTGGCGGCGATCGGGCGGCGCCGCTCCAGGTTGTGGTAGAGGTAGAGGTTGTCGGACGCGATCACCACGGTTCCGGCCGCCGTCGCCACCGAGACATACTGCGATTCGCGCGTGTGACGCCCGCCGGTATACGCCCGTACGCCTGGTACGATCTCCGCCGAGTCGCCCGGCACGAGGTGGAGGCGGCCCTCCCGCTCGATCTCGTCGAGCATGGCCATGTCGCTCGGGAAGACCCCGCTCCGCGGCAGATTGGCCGGATCCAGGTAGTGCTCGTACTCGGCGCGCTGGACCCAGATCCGGGCCCGCGGAAAGAGGTCGGCCCCGTCGGCGTGGTCCCAGTGGAGGTGGGTGAGGACGATGTCGGTGACGTCCAGCGGTCCGATCCCGAGCGGGGCGAGCGCCTCGGGAGGGCGGACGTAGTTCTCCACGCTGGTCCAGGTTCGATGGAACTCCTCGCGGTAGAACCCGGCATCCACCAGAATCACCCGCCCCTCGCCCCGGACCACCCAGATCATCAGGGCCAGGTCGGCGCGGGCGGCAGGATCGGCCCCCAGCACCAGCGCGTTCAGGGGAAACCCCGGCAGATCGCCGTAGCGGACGGCGAAGACTTCGTAGCGGGGCTCGGGTGTCGAAGGGGTGCCGGCGGCGAGCAGCACGGCGGCGCCCGCCGCGACGATCGCCCGGGCACCTGCCCTCGCCCTCGAAATCGGATTCCACCGCACCTTCGCCATGGCGTGATCCTCGCTCATGAGCCAGTCCCGATGCTGTGCCCGTTCAGTGCCCCGCCGCCATCCCGTCCTTGCGCGGGTCGGAGGCGGCGGCATACCCCCGGCCGAGCCGGAGGATCGCCTGGGCGCCGCCGGCCGAGCCGGGCGGGAGAGGCACCACCTCGTGCCCCATTTCGGCCAGCTGGCGCTGCACCGAGTCGGCCACCGGCGGCTCCAGCGCCACCTGGTTGTCGCTCAGGTGGCGGAATCGGGGCGCGTCGAGCGCCGTCTGCGGATCCATCCCGAACACCAGCAGGTTGAGCAGGACCTGGACGTGTCCCTGGGGCTGCATCGCGCCACCCATGACGCCGAAGCTCATCCAGGGGACCTCGTCGACCCCGTCCACCCGGGTGACGAACGCGGGGATGATGGTGTGGAAGGGCCGCTTCCGCGGACCGACCGTGTTCGGAAGGCCTTCCGTCATCGTGAACCCGGCGCCCCGGTTCTGGAGCGCGATCCCGGTGCCCGGCACCACCACTCCGCTGCCGAACCCGCCGGCGAGACTGTTGATCAGCGAGACCATGTTCCCCTCGCGGTCCGCGGCCGTGAGGTAGACGGTCTCGCTCGCGGTGAGCGCGGGTCCCGGCTCGGGTCGCGCGATCGCCCGGCTCCGGTCGATCCGCGAGCGGCGATCCGCGATGAACCCGTCGGACAGAAGGTGCTCGGCCGGGGTCCGCATGTGCTCGGGGTCGCCCACGTAGCGGGCCAGGTCGGCGAACGCCAGCTTCTTGGTCTCGATCAGGAGGTGCAGGTAGTCCCGGGTGTTGTGCCCCATCGCCGCCAGATCGAAGGGCTCAAGGATCCGGAGCATCTCCAGCGCGGCGATCCCCTGGCCGTTGGGCGGAAGCTCGTAGAGGCGGTGCCCCTTGAAGCCCACGGAGATCGGCGCCACCCACTCCGAGCGATGGGCCCCGAAGTCCTCGGCGGCAAGGAACCCGCCCAGGTCCCGGACCCGGGCGGCGATCTGCTCGCCCAGGCTGCCACCGTAGAGCACCCCGGGGCCGGTCCGCCCGATCAGGCGGAACGTCGCGGCGAGATCCTGGTTGCGGATCCACTCGCCCTCCGCCGGGAAGGCTCCGCCGCGCCCCAGGTAGGTGGCCCGCCCGCCGGCGTCGGCCAGGAGCACCGCGCCAGTCTCGGCCCAGTCCCGGGCGATCACCGGCGTGAGCGGGAAGCCATGCTCCGCCAAGTCGACGGCGGGAACCATCGCCTCCGCGAGGGTGAGCGTTCCGAACTGCTCGAGCAGATCGTTCCACCCCGCCAGCGCGCCGGGGACCGTGATCGACTCGGCGCCGGTAGCGGGCATCGTGACGTGGCCCCGCTCCGCCAGGGCCTTGCGAGTGAGCAGCGATCCCGACCGGCCGCTCCCGTTCAACCCCACCAGTCGCTGCTCGTCCGCCGACCAGAGCAGCGCAAAGAGGTCGCCGCCGATCCCGGTCGACATCGGCTCCACCACGTTGAGCACGATGGCCGCCGTCACCGCCGCGTCGATGGCGTTGCCCCCGCGCTGGAGCACGGCCAGCCCGGCGCCGGTCGCCAGCGGCTGGCTGGTCGCGATCGCGCCGTTCGGAGCGTAGACCGTCGAGCGCCCCGCCAGGGACAGGCGCGCCCGGGCCGCGGTCCCCCGAATGTCCGACAGGAACATGCAGCCTCCCAGGGCCGGCACCGACCCCGAGGGGATCGGTTGCCCCCGTTGCTCCCCGGCATCACGTTACCGGAGCGACTGAGGCGTCGGCTGTGCGAATCTACCACGCCCGCACCGAAGGGTCACGATGAGGTCTGCCGATCCTGATCGGCTGGAGCGGGAGTTGTCGGAGCCCTCGCCGGATACGGTGGCCGCGATGGCCGGCCTCCGGGGGGATCTCATCGTGCTGGGTGCCGGCGGCAAGATGGGCCCGAGCCTGGCCCGGCTGGCGGCGCGCTCGCTCGCGGCCGCGGGCCGGCCCCACCGGGTGATCGCCGTCTCGCGATTCGGATCGCCCGGCGTCCGGGAGGCCCTCGAGCTCGACGGAGTGGTCACGGTCGGATGCGATCTCTTCGACCGCGCGGCAGTGAGCCAGTTGCCCCACTCGCCCAACGTGATCTTCATGGCCGGTCAGAAGTTCGGGACGGCGGCCCGCCCGGCGGTCACCTGGGCAGCCAATACCTACCTCCCCGCCCTGGTCGCCGAGCGGTATCGCGATGCCCGGATCGTGGTCTTCTCGACCGGCAACGTCTACCCGCTCTGGCCGGTCGACAGCGAGGGCCCCTCGGAAAGCGACCCTGTCGCGCCGGTGGGAGAGTACGCCCAGTCGGCCCTCGGCCGCGAGCGGCTGTTCGAGTACTTCTCGGACCGGTTCGGTACCGCGGTCGCCATTCTCCGGCTCAACTACGCCAACGAGCCCCGGTACGGCGTGCTCCGGGACCTGGCCGAGCGGGTGCGCGCTGGACGGCCGGTGAGCCTTGCGATGGGGTTCGTGAACCTGATCTGGCAGCGCGACGCCAACGCGGTGGCGCTCCGGGCGCTGGCTCAGGCCGCGAGCCCGCCCCTCGTCCTCAACCTGACCGGGAGCAAGGTCTCGGTGCGGGAGATCGCCACGCGGTTCGGGGATCGGTTCGGCGTCGCGCCCCGGTTCGAGGGCGTCGAGAGCGACACCGCCCTCCTGTCGAACGCCGCCCGCTGCCAGGCCCTCTTCGGCCCACCGCCGACCACCCTCGAAGCGATGATCGACCGAGTGGCGAGCTGGATGGAGGCCGGAGGGCCGGCACTGGGTAAACCGACCCACTTCGACGAACGGGAAGGACGGTTCTAGGATGACCTGGCTTCGCCGCGCGCTCGGCCGGGGCATGGTGATCCCCGCCCACCCCCTGGCCCTCACCCGCCACCGCCGTCTGGACGAGCGACGGCAACGAGCGCTGACCCGCTACTACCTCGACGCCGGCGCCGGGGGAATTGCGATCGGGGTGCACACCACCCAGTTCCGGATCCGCGACCCGAAGGTCGGGCTGCTCCAACCGGTGCTGGAGCTGGGTCGCGACGCCATTGCCGAATGGGAGCCCCGCCTCCGGCGCCGCGTGGTGCGGATCGCCGGGATTTGCGGTCCCACGGCCGAGGCCGTGGCCGAGGCCCGGTTGGCGCGCGACCTCGGCTACCACGCCGGCCTCCTCAGCCTGGGCGGTCTCGGCGCGTGGAGCGAGGACGAGCTGCTCCAGCACGCCCGCGCAGTGAGCGCGGTGATCCCCTTGATGGGCTTCTACCTGCAGCCCGCCGTGGGCGGCCGGCCGCTGAGCTACCGGTTCTGGCGCCGCCTGGCAGAGCTGGACTCTCTGGTGGCGATCAAGATCGCGCCCTTCAACCGGTACCAGACGCTGGACGTGGCCCGCGCCGTGCTCGACGCGGGCCGCGCCGGCGACGTGGCGCTCTACACCGGGAACGACGACTCGATTCTGGTGGACCTGCTCACTCCACTCGCGCTCGGGGCGAAGCGCGCGGCGATCGTCGGTGGCCTCCTCGGCCATTGGGCGTTCTGGACCCGGACCGCCGTCCGTGTCTGGGCGCGTTGCCGTGCGGCCCGCCGCCGCGGCCGGGCACCCGGGTCGCTGCTTGCGCTCGCCGCTCAGGTAACCGATGCGAACGGCGCCGTGTTCGATGCCGCCAACGGCTTCCGGGGCTGCATTCCCGGCATTCTGGAGGTGCTTCGGCGACAGGGGCTGGTGGCCGGGCGCTGGTGTCTCGACCCGGCGGAAGAGCTGTCCCCCGGGCAGCTCCGCCAGATCGACCGGATCTGGCGTGCCTATCCCCACCTTCGGGATGATCGTTTCGTGTCAGCGCGCCGGGATCGCTGGCTCGGCTGACCGCGCACCGAATCGGAGCGGGAGGCCCGCGGCGAGGAGCACCTGAAGGCCCGCCGCGTCCACCGGCTGCCCCACCAGGAAGCCCTGCATCTTGTGGCATCCCAACTCGGCGAGGAACCGGGCCTGCTCCTCGGTCTCCACGCCCTCGGCCACCACCTCGAGCTCCAGCGCCCGGCCCAGGGCGACGATGGCGGAGGCGATGGCCGAGTCATCGGGGTTCACCGCCACGTGCCGGACGAAGGTCTGGTCGATCTTGAGGGTATCCACCGGAAAGTGCTTGAGGTAGCTGAGGGAGGAGTAGCCGGTGCCGAAGTCGTCGATGGCGAACCGCACGCCCAGGTCGGCCAGGGCGCGGATCGAGCTGGCCACCTGGCCCTCCGGCTCCATCAGGACGCTCTCGGTGAGTTCCAGCACCAGCCGCCGGGGCTCCAGTCCGGTCTCGGCCAGCACCCGCCGCACTGCGTCGACGATATCCTGGTCCTGGAGCTGTCGGGCGGAGAGGTTCACCGCGGCGTAGACCGGGCCGTCCGGCGCCCGCCAGGTCACCGCCTGCTCGCACACCGCCTGAAGGATCCACTCCCCGAGCCGGACGATCAGCCCCGATTCTTCCGAAAGCGCGATGAACTCGGCCGGGGAAACCAGACCGCGCTCCGGGTGGTTCCATCGGACCAGTGCCTCCGCCCCCGCAATCCGGCCGCTGGCCAGCTCGATGATCGGCTGGTACGCGAGGGTGAACTCCCCGCCCTCCACGGCGCGCCGGAGCTGTTGCTCAAGCTGCATTCGCGCCACGGCCTCGGCGTTCATCGAGGCCGAGTACATCCGGTAGGTGTTCCGGCCCTGTTCCTTGGCGTGGTACATCGCCACGTCGGCGTTCTTGAGCAGATTGTCGATGTCCCGGCCGTCCTCGGGGTAGACCGCCACGCCGATGCTGGTCGAGACGAAGACCTCGTGGGTGCCGAGCCGGAACGGCTCCCGGAAGCACTGCAGGAGGCGCCGGGCCACCCGGCTCGCGTCCTGCGGGTCGACCAGATCGGGCAGCACCACGGTGAATTCGTCCCCGCCGAGGCGCGCCACCTCCACGTCGCTCGGGTCGCCGCCCAGGCGCGCGATGGTATCGCTGTCGCGGCAGACCGTGAGGAGGCGGGCCGCCACCTGTTCGATCAGGGCGTCGCCCAGGTCGTGGCCCAGGCTGTCGTTGATGGTGGAGAACTGATCCAGGTCCAGGAAGCAGAGCGCCACGTGGCAGCGCCGCCGCTCGGCCCGGAGCAGCGCCTGGCCGAGTCGTTCCTTGTACAGCACCCGGTTGGGGAGACCGGTCAGGTTGTCGTAGAAGGCCAGGAACCGGACCCGCTCCACCATCCGGGCATTGCCCAGGGCCACCGCCACCTGGTCGGCGAACCGGCGAAGGTGGACCGCAGCGTCGTCGACGTCGCCGTCGGCGCCCGCGCGGCACACTGCCAGCGCGCCGTGGACCTCGTCGCCAAACCGGAGCGGGTAGATCTCGATCGCCGTGCCGCCGCCCCGGGCCCGGAGCGGGGCACAGAACGCTGGCAGCGCGGGATCGTTCCCCGCGAGCACCACCCGGTCGTGCTGGACCCGGAGGAGAGTCAGCTCCTCGACCGCGAGGGTCACGGCGCGGCGGCCGTCATCGCCCGGCTCGCCGTCGTGCGGGGACGCGCCGGGGATGCCGCTCCACAAGGTCGCCGCGGTGTCCTCGCCGGGGTCCAGCAGTACCAGGCTCATGGCCTCGCAGGCCACGAGCCGCGGGAGATTCCGGAGCGCGGTCTCGGCGATCTCGGTCCGGTCGACGCAGGAGAGCACCGCGCGTTCGGCTTCGGCGGTCACCCGCAGGCTCCGGAACTGCTGGTGCACGGTAGCGGCCATGGCGTTGAACGAGTCGGCCAGCTCCTCGATCTCGTCGCCGCTCTCGATCGCCACCGGGGTGGCAAAGTCCTGCCGCGCGATCCGCCGGGTGCCCTCGTGCAGCGCCTCCAGCGGAAAGACCCGACGGCGGACCTGCCGGAGCCCGAAGGCGGTCACCCCGAGAAGGAGCGCCGCCAGGAGGGGAGGCAGGGTCCGGGCGAAGTCGGTCATGGGCGCGTAGACCTCGGCCTCGGGCAGGCTGATCACCAGCCTCCAGGGGGGAAGACGAAGCCGCCGGGTGCTTGGAAACGACCAGTAGCCCGCCCGGTACCGGCCGGCAGCGCCCTCCCACCGGAATGCCCCGGTGGCCGACCGACCCATCCGGTGCTGTACCTCAGTGCCGACCACCAGCGTGTCTCCCCGGAGCGGCGCCCACCCGCCACGGGTCGGCTCCCAGAGAACCATGCGCGTCGACCCCGGGCGGCCGTCCAGCTCCCGCGGTCCCCAGAGATAGGCCGGATCGATCAGGCCGACGACGTGGTCCTGACCATCCGCCGAACGATGGAGGGCCCCCAGCAGCACGTCCCCATCACTCCCGAGCGAGACCAGAGCGCTCTGACCTGGTGGCAGGCCGGCACGGGTGATAGCTCGCCGCGCCAGGGCCGAGTCCACCTTCCCGCTCAGCGGCACCAGGGGGCGATCGGGTGTCACCAATGCGGCGGCGGTCAGCGCATACGCGAGGCCGTCCACGCAGGAGGCGGCATCGGGCCGTGAACCGAGACACTCCCGCAGGCTGCCGGCCGCCTCCCTGAGATCCCCTTCAAGGAGGGAGAGCCGCTCGTAGATCGCCTGGCCCGTGGCGAGAGCCTCGGCCTGGAGTCGTTCGTCGATCTGCTCGGACAGCTGAGCCCGCGCGCTCCAGAGCGAGAACCCCGCCACGACGAGGGTGGGCAGCAGGGCAGAGGCAAGGAAGATCAGCAGCAGCCGGCGACCGAACCGGCTTCGGAGGAGGAGGCGATCAGGGTGGATGCGGGCGGCAAGACCCGGGCGGCTGGGCGCGGGAGGCCCGGGATCCGGCTCGCGGTTCGATTGCATGAGTCGGCTGCATGGCAAGCCGCATACCCCGCGCGGCTACCGGCCTAACTGATTATTTCAAATAGACTTACATAATCGGACCCCAGACCCCGTTGGCCCGGGGCCTCGGCTCCCGGCCCGGCAAGTGCCGCAGTCTCCAAATCGACGACGCCGGGTCGCGATTACGGCTCGCGGCCGTACCCCATGGCTCCGGTCCGGATCCGGCGCTATCGTCTCGCCTGACCTCCATTGCCAGGAAACGCCAGGATGACCTCTCTCCCGGTTGCCAACCCGGGCCCGGACCGCCTCACGCGGTTCGCCACGCTGGTGGGCCGGCTGATCCCCGACGCGATCTCCACCTCCGTGGCGCTCCTGGTGCTGGTGTTCGGGGCAGCGCTCCTCCTCGGCAACTCGATCGGGACGGCGATGGACGCCTACTACCGTGGCCTCTGGATGCTGCTGCCGTTCACGATGCAGATGACGCTGATCCTGGTGCTCAGCTCCACCCTGGGCGCGAGCCCGTTCTTCAAGCGCCTGGTCCTGGCGCTCTCCCGGGCGCCGCGCGACCTCAACCAGGTCCTGGCCCTCGCGATCCTGCTCTCGGCGGGATTGTCGTACCTGTACTGGGGCCTGGGCATCGCCCTGAGTCCGCTCATCGCCGTCTACTTCGCAAGGGAAGCGGAGGCCAAGGGCATCGTGGTGGACTTCCCCTTTCTGCTCAGCGTCACCGGGGCGGCGATCTCCGTCTGGCAGTTCGGGTTCTCGGCCAGCGCGCCCCTGTTGATGAACACCCCGGGGCACTTCCTGGAGGGGACCACCGGCCTGATGCCGCTCCGGACCACCATCTTCGCGCCGGCCGCGATTGCCTTCGTGCTCGCCTTCCTGGTGGCCCTGTTCCTCGCGGCGCGACTCCTTCTCCCCCGGCGCCCCCAGCCGGTGTCGAGCTTTCCTGACTCCTTCCGCCTGGCCGAGCCCCTCCGTCCTGCCGACGCCGAGCCGGTGGAGCGCCGGCCCGAGCCGGAGAGCCTGTCGGAGCGGATCGAAGGGCATTCCCTGCCCACACTGATTCTCTGCCTGACCCTTGCGGCCTGGATCTACTACCACTTCGCGGTGAAGCGGGGCGGGCTGGAGCTCAACTCCCTCAACACCATTCTCCTCCTCTTCTCCCTGCTCTTCCACCGCAATGTGCGGAGCTTTTCCAGGGCGCTCCAGTCGGCCGTGGTCTCGGCGTGGCCGGTGGTGGTGCTGTACCACCTGTACGCGGGTGTGGCCGGCCTGATCCAGTACACCTCGGTGGGCGAGGACCTGGCCGGGACCTTCGCGTCGATCTCCACCCGGCTCACGTTCCCCCTGCTGACGGCCCTCGCAGCCGCCCTGGTGTCCGTGTTCGTGCCCTCGAGTGGCGGGCAGTGGGTAATCCAGGGCTTCATCACCACCAAGACGGCCATGGCCGTGGGGGTGACGGCCCAGCGCGGACTCCTGGCGCTCAGCGTCGGGGATCACATCGGCAATCTGGTCTCGCCCTTCTGGGTGGTGATCGCGGCCGGAATCGCCCGGATCGACTTCCGCCGGTTCATCGGTTACAACCTGGTCTTCGCTGCGATCTGGTTCGTGCTGGGGGTGCTGGCGTTCACGTTCCTGCCGGCGTGACCGGCCCTGTCCGCCCCGTCGTTTGCGCGGTACGTTCTCCCGTGGGGTCGCCGACCGGCCCTGTTGACCCGGAACCCGGAAATTCGATCATGGCCAAGACCAACAACACCAAGAAGCGGGCCGAGGCGCCGGCGAGCACCTTGGCCGGGGCCGACCCTGCCCCCGAAAGCCTGGACAAGGTCCGGGACATCCTCTTCGGCGGGCAGATGCGGATGGTGGAGTCAAGGCTCCAGAGCATCGAAGCCCGGTTCCAGGAGCAGCTCAAGACCCTTCGCAACGACTACACCCGCCAGCTCTCCGACCTGGACGGCTCGGTCCGGAAGGAACTCGCCGCGCTCACCGATCGCCTCGCGGCCGAACGCACCAAGCGGGCCGAGGACCTTAAGGCCCTGGGGGTCGAGCTCCGCGACGCCCTCAAGGCGCTGGAAAAGCGACATGGCAAGCTGGAAGAGGCCACCAGCCTGGCCGACGCCGATCTCCGGGACCAGGTCCTGACCCAGACCGCGGCGCTTTCGGCCGAGCTCAACCGGGTGTCCGAGCGGATCACCGGCGAGCTGGACCGGCGGGCCACCGCGCTCGCCACGGAGAAGGTCGACACCACGGCGCTGGTCGGGCTGCTCAACGACCTGGCGGCGCGGCTCGGCGGCAACGGCCGGGGCTCCGCCAAGGGCGGCGGCCGGAGTTAGGGCGTGACCGACGGGCCGGAGTCGCCGGCTCCGGCTGGCGTCGCCACCGGATACGATCCGGCATCGGCGGAGTACCGCGAGCTCCGGGAACTCCTGCTGGGCCCGGAGCGACGGCGCCTGCTGGAGCTGGAGCGCCGGCTGAATGCCCTCAAGCTCTCGCCTGAGGAACTGGCGGAAGTCCTGCCCGAGGCGATCGCGCTCCGCGCCGCCCGCGACCGGCAGCTGGGCCAGGCGCTGGCGCCCACGGTGGAGAACGCGCTCCGGGAATCGGTACGGCGGAGCCCGCGGGAGATTGCCACCGCCATCTTTCCGGTGCTGGGGCCGGCGATCCGGAAGGCCATCGCCGAGACCATGGCCGGCCTGGTGCGATCGATCAACGCGGCCATCGAGCACAGCCTCTCGCTCCAGGGCCTCCGGTGGCGGGTCGAGGCCTGGCGCACCGGAGTTCCCTACGCCCAGATCGTGCTCCGCCATGCCCTGGTCTATCGGGTCGAGCAGGTCTTTCTGATCCATGCCGACACCGGGCTGCTGCTGCTTCACGCCGCCGCCGCCGATCGCGCGGTGGCCGACGCCGATCTGGTCTCCGGAATGCTCACGGCCATTCAGGACTTTGTGAGCGACTCCTTCCGCGCGGCCGATGAGGGCGCCCGGCTCCGGACCTTCAGCGTCGGCGAGCTCACCGTGATGGTGGAGCCGGGACCGCAGGCGCTCCTGGCCGCGGTGGTGCGGGGCCAGCCGCCCGATTCGGTGCTCCACCGGCTCCAGAGCGTACTGGAGACGATACATGTGCAGTTCGGGGCGCGGCTCCTGGACTTCGACGGCGACGCCGCCCCGTTCGAGGCCGCCCGGCCCCTGCTGGAAGAGTGCCTGGAGACCGTGCTTTCCACCGACCCCGCCCGACCCGCATCGCGGGCGAGGCGGCTGGCCTGGGTCGGCGCGGCCCTGGTGGTCCTGGCGCTGGTCGGGTGGGGGATGATTGGCGCCGAGCGGCGGTGGCGAGCCGGGCTCGACGCGCTCGCGGCCGAGCCCGGCCTGGTGGTGGT